>NZ_JBSLYA010000004.1:0-423399 GCF_053749995.1 Neobacillus sp. K501
CCGTCCGCCGCTAACCAAGAGGTGCAAGCACCTCAAGATTCGCTCGACTTGCATGTATTAGGCACGCCGCCAGCGTTCGTCCTGAGCCAGGATCAAACTCTCCAAGAAAGTTGATATAGCTCATAAAGTTACGTTGGCTCATATTTCTTTTATAATAGAAGAAACATGATAATTATTATTTGTTGACGTTTTTGTTTGTTTAGTTTTCAAAGATCAATTTCTTCAAATCGCTCAAAGGCGACTTTTTAATAATATCAAGTTATCAACCTAAAGTCAACAACTTTTTTATTTTCTTTTTTAAAATCTTGTTGTTTTCGCAACAACAGATATTAATATACCACCGTTACTTCATGCATGCAATAGCTTTTTATCCAAAATATTAAAGTAACAATTTTCAAGCTATTCCGATCAATTCTAAAAAAACAGCAGGGATATCTTCCTACCCTGCTCATTTATCCAGCACTACGCTGCTTTGTATCCCTTGCCAATCATTTCATGGACATTATGGATAGTAACATAGGCGTTTTGATCGATTTCGTTAATTATGGTTTTCAACTGAACGATTTCTTGCTTATTAATGACTATGTAGAGCACTTCTTTATTCTGTCCTGTGTACCCGCCTCGTCCATCAAGAACGGTTATCCCTCTAGACATTTTTGTCGTGATGTTAGACAAGACCATTTCGGGCGAATTGGAAATGATAAGAACAGCCACTTTTTCATCCAGTCCCTCGACAATAAAATCAATCGCTTTCGCGCCAACATAAACAACAAGCAAGGTATACATTGTTTTTTCGAGACCAATGATGAAAACAGAACCAGCCACGACTACAACATCAAAAATCAACATCCCTTTCCCAATACTCCAACCTAACAATTGGTTCGTAAGTCTCGCTAAGATGGTCGACCCACCTGACGTACTGCCAGTTCGAAAAATCACGCCTAACCCGACACCAACCAATAGCCCAGAAAAAATCGAAGCTAGAAACAAGTCATCGGTCAGTTTCCTTCCAATTTCTTCGGTTAAAAGCAAAAAGACAGAACTGGAGGCAATCGTAATTAGCGTATAAACCATTGTCCTTTTATCAAAAAACTTATAACCAATTAACAAAAGAACCCCATTCAAAACAAAACTCACAATACCTGGAGACCACTCAAACAAGTAGTGGGTAACAATCGTAATCCCTAAAATCCCGCCTTCCGAAAGACCATTAGGAATCGTAAAAAAATTCACCCCAATCGCAAATATAAGCGACCCCACCAAAATTAACCCAATATCCTTCACCGTATTCTTCATATAAACAACCACTCTTCTAACTATTTTTCTACTATAATAATACAACATTGAATTGGTGCCTGTCACCGCACGTGGACAGTTCCCTTTTATTCTATATACTGAGTTTGGCTTTGACTGAATTTGGCTACAGCAGGTAATAAATGAGCCCGCTTCAAAAATAGGAACCCCAGTTGGGATTCCTATCGGTGTTTTGCTGTTATTTTCATGTTTCTTGTTTTTTTGTCAAAGTAGCTATAGATGACTGGGATAACGAATAATGTCAGTAATGTGCTACTGAACAAGCCTCCGATGACGGTAATGCCCATCGGCTGGTTGATTTCCGTGCCTTCCCCAATTCCGAGGGCGAGTGGAACCAGCCCGAGAATTGTTGTTAAGGCCGTCATTAAAATCGGTCTAGCCCTATCTTTGACTGATTCAACGATTGCTTCAGCACTATCCATCCCGTCTGACTTTTTCTGGTTGATGAAATCGACAATGACAATAGCATTATTGACGACAATCCCTGCCAAAACAATGACACCAATGATTGCCGTAAGACTAATCGGTGTCTGGGTTGCGCTTAAAGCAATCGCTACTCCCACCACCATCAAAGGAACCGTAAACATGATGACAAAAGGATATTTAAGTGATTCAAACTGTGCTGCCATCACAAGATATACAAACACAATAGCCAGCACAAGTGCAAGGGTTAGTTCATCAATGGAAGAATCAAGGAGCTCCCGCTCGCCACTAAAAACAATCTCCGATTCTTCAGGAAGATTGAGGGCCGCTATCTCCCGGTCAACTTTTTTGGAAATTGCCCCTAAATTCGTCGTCGATTTATACTTTAAGGTGAACTGAACAGCTGATTGCTGGTTAATTCTATGAATATCGACAGGACCACTCTTGGTTTCTATATTTGCCACCTCACCAAGCGTTACATAGGTCCCATCCGGCTTTTTCAGAAGCAGCCCCTTAAGGTTGTCTAAATTACGGGTAATGTCGCGGTCATATTCGACAAATATACTATATATTTCCCCTTCCTCCGATACCATCTGGGTCGCTCTTGTCCCCCGGGTCACATCATTGACAATGACCGCAATCTGCGCAGGCATCAGCCCATGTCTTAACGCGGACTCGCGGTTCACTTCCACCTGAATCTCATCGACTTTTTCCATTAAATCCGTTGATATTTCATTCACCTCATCCAGCTCTTTCACTGCATCGTAAATTTTATCTACTGATTTTTTCAACCTTGCTTCGTCATGATCTCTGACGCTGAAGGTTAAGGTATGAGGAGCGGAGGCAGTTGAGGACTGGAGGTTAAAAGAAAGCACCGCTGTTTGATTTGCCTGTTTTGCCGCTTTCTCCATCTCAGTCTTTACATCATCGACAAATTCAAAGGTCGAGCGGTTCCTTTTTTCAAGTTCCTTCATCTTTATATAAAGCTCACCGACGTTTGCGTGTGTCGTCCCCCTAAAGGTCTCCTCCTGAGTCGTGCCAATTAAGCTGACGTAGCTATCGACATCTTCCTTATTTTTTAATTGATCCTCGAGTGCGGAAAGAACCCTCTCCGTTTCCGTCAGGGCCGCACCATTTTCAAGTTCAACCCGAACACTAAAAAATCCTTCATCCGTACTCGGTAAAAACTGTGTACCCACTGTTGTCAATCCAAACCCGCTAAGGACGAGGGCAATAACGGTAATCAGCAACACCACTTTCCTGTGCTTCAATGACCAGCGAACAGATTTGTCCAACCTCTTCGTCCAGCTGTTTTTCTGCCTCCTATCGACCAGATTTTTTTTCGGAGCTGTTAAAAGGCGGCTCGCCAGCATCGGAACCACCGTCAATGCCACCGCCAATGAAGCCAACAAACTAAAGGAAATCGTTAGAGCAAATTCAGTAAATAACTCCCCGATAATGCCAGTAATAAACACCACTGGTAAAAATACAGCAACGGTCGTTAACGTCGAAGCCGTAATCGCAGCACCCACTTCTTTCGTGCCATCCTGTGCCGCTTCCTTACGATTTTTCCCCATCGCCAGGTGACGGTAAATATTTTCAATCACGACAATCGCATTATCAACAAGCATTCCGATACCGAGCGCGAGTCCTCCGAGTGTCATAATATTTAAGGTAAAATCAGCAAAATACATCAACACAAACGTCACAATCACCGAATATGGAATGGCAATCCCGATGATCAGCGGACTTCTAATATTTTTCAAAAATAGGAACAAAACCGCCATCGCTAGGACACCACCGACAAGAAGCGAATTGGTAATACTCCCAATGGCCATTTGAATATAATCACCTTGATCAAATAAGATTTCGGACTGAATGTTTTTGTATTTTTCTTTTTCTAGCAAAGAATCAAGCTGGTTAGTAAATGCTTGGGAAACAGCTGCCGTATTCGAATCAGACTGCTGCAGGACGCTTAAAAGCACGGATGGCTGCTGGTTTGTCCTCGTAATCGTGTGGTCATCTACTTTGGCCAGCTCAACTTGGCCAATATCCTTCAGTGTAATGTTTACCCCAGAGATTGGATTTGCGATAATCGTTAGATTTTTCAATGTCTCAATCGAATCAATGGTACTAATAATCCTGGTTGTAAGTTCTTTTCCTTCAGTTAAAATGGTATCTCCTGGCAGGGAAATATGATTGGCTTTGATAATATCTATAACCTCTGCCTGACTCAGTTGTAGATTCTTTAGCTTTTCCTGATCTAGTTCAACCCTCACTTCATGTGCCGAGGTGCCGGAAAGATTCACACTTGCAACCCCATCGACTTTGGTCAATTCAAGCTTTAGCTGCTCCGCAAGCTCCCGCAAAGATTCCTCATCCTGCTCGGCCCATAGTGACAGCTGGATAATCGGAAATTGAGCAGGGTCGAACTTCAAAAAACGCGGCTTCCCAACATCCTCAGGAAGCGGAGTTAGATCCAGCCTTTGAATCACCTCATTTTGAATTTCATCAATATCCGTCGTCCACGAAAATTGCATTAGAATGAAGTTCGCGCCTTCCTGGGAAGTAGACGTCATCGTTTTAATACCTGGAAGAGTAGCAAGATTAGCTTCAAGCGGCTTTGTTACCTTCTCCACCACTTCCTTCGGACTGGCACCTGGATATGTCGTCACCACCACCCCAACCGGCGGACTGATTTCAGGAATCAGTTTCATCGGAATATTAAATAGCGACACTCCCCCCATAATCAATATTAAAAACATCGTTACAAGTGTAAAAATAGGACGCCTAATTGAAAAATTACTAATCCTCATAAAAATCCCCTTCCAGCTAAAACGGCATCAGGATCATATCCATATGTAAAAATTTTCCCTTTCTCACTTCTACTATATTAAACAAAGGAAAGCGACACAAGTGACAGACAGTTCCATAATATTGTGGAATCCTGCTTTTCTTTTTCTATGAAACGAGAAAGAAAGGACCCGCTTTAAGCGAAGTCCTTTCTCACTTTCTGTATGCAATTAAAGTTTCCAGGCAGGAAAATCGTTGTCTTTATTTTTTTCATATTCTCTCATTCTAGAATATGAAGTTGCCAGTTCTGCTAGGATATATCCCTGAGGGCTTGGTGTTTCAACATGATTGTTTAACTCTTGTATTTTAATATTCGAAAACATATTTGCTACTTGAGCCAAACCTTTAATGGTGTCCATTAGTTCAGGGTTGTCATTGTAATTACAATTCGCTATCGAGTAAATATAATCAAGTCTGTTCCTAATGTGCTTCAGCGTTTCGATATCAAATGGATCGTTTTTCATTACACTTCACCCCTTATTAGTAAAGCATATGGAACGAATGGTAATGTGAACCGAAATAAAATAAATATATTTATTCGAGAATAAACAGATCCATTATGAAAACTTATTATTCCTATAAAAAGTATTGAAAACAGGCAACAGCCGAGACTTGTTTAAACCCCTCCTGCAGATATAGAGCTTTGGCATGCTCATTATCTCCGTTCACGCAAAGGACGGTTTTGTCATAAGTTTGTTCCTTTGCAAAACGTAACGATGCTCTCAAAAGGCATCTTCCTAGGCCTTTGCCTTGATACTCTGGAATAATGGCAATCGGTCCGATATTCATGATTGGTGAATTTTCGTATTCATCATCTGATCCCCTAATTACTCCGACAGGGCGATCCTTATGAAAAAGAATCATCATCCCGCCCTCAAGATAATCTCGCTCCGCAATCATCTTTTTCACCATTTCTGGGGTGACTGGAGTTTCACTCCCTTGAAGCTTGGCAAAGCCAGCATTTCTCACCTGACACCAAATTTCTTCATCCTGACCAGGCATAAAGGGGCGGATTTCATACTCTTTCGACAGGGTGTAGGCTGGTACATCCTGTTCTGCTCTGACAAGTAAAAACGAGTACCGCTCCACCGTAAACTTCAACTCTTCGATGTACTTGGTTAATTCTCTGTTTTCCACCGGGATAAATAGAAAAACCTTATCTAAGTCTTTGGTGTGCTTGAGGATGGCTTCCATTAGCAATTGGTATCCATTTGCATCTTCTAATTCCGAGTGAAAAATACGAAAACGAGCTCTTTTCCCCCGCTTATGATAATCATCAATAATCAGGGATGCAGCGGCAACGACCACCCCACTCTGATTCGTCATTATATAAGTAGGATTCTCTGCAGAGAGCTCAAAATCTCTTAAATCCTGTTCATACAAATACGAATCATCCACCTCTAACCTATGCTTCCTACAATACGCAATAAAATCAGCTAATCGCTCATCCCTTAACTCCTCAACCCTCATTTCCACTCCCCCTGAAAATCAAAAATGGTGAACCTTAAACAATACATTCACGATGTCTACCAAGGAATCTTGGGACCTCAGTGTCCAACTAGAGCGGACATTTGTCCACGAATGGTGACAGGCACCGAAATCTTCACCAGTATTTTCAACCAAATCCACTGCAACGAAACGAACGTGACTGCCAGGCGGTGCTTGTGCAAGTTTCGCGATGTCACCTGAGAGAATGGTTCCGATTCTTGTGTAGCCGCCGGTGGTTTGGCGCTCGGCCATGAGGATGATAGGCTGTCCGCTGGCTGGAATTTGAATCCCGCCTAATGGAATGGGATCGGAAATGATGTCGGCACTGGCTTGGTGCTTTATTTTTGGTCCAGTTAATTGATAACCCATCCGATTGGATTGCGGCGAAATCGTATATGCATCTGTTAAGAAAGTACGAATCCCCTCTGGAGTGAATTTGTCGAGATGCGGTCCCAGTACTACTCTTACAGACAGCTCTTTTTCATAGTTAGGAACGAGGTCTGGATGAACGAAACGATTCCTTCTTATAATCGGATTTCCATCAAGAATATCTCCCTTTTTTATAGCTCTGCCTAGATAACCGCCAAATTTCCCATTCACAAATGTCGATTTACTCCCCAATACGAGAGGGACATCAATACCGCCAGCAATCCCAATATACGCCCAACTTCCTTCCACACACCTGCCAAAGGAAAGAACCTGCCCCTGCTTGATTTTCATAGCCTTCCACATTGGTACTGGATTCCCGTCAAGCGTTGGCGAAAAATTCCCGCCACAGATGGCCATCGAAAAATCAGCCAATGCCTCTAATCGGGGACCGTTCCGCGCCACTTCAAGTACCGCCTCACCTAGGAGATTCCCCACCAGCAAATTGGCCATCTTCATTGAGTACGGATCCATTGCCCCAGAAGGACTGATTCCAAACCGCTGGTACCCGTATCTTCCTTGGTCCTGTACGGTTGTTTGTAATCCTGCCGATAAGACTTTAAAAATAGCTGTCATTCTTTCTTCCAACGCTTTATTATCGAAATGTTTTCTGCGTGCAAAGCATTCCTTAATTCTCTTACAAACTCCAATGCCCTTGGCTCATCCCCGTGAACACAAACGGTATCCGCCTTCATCAAAACATCCGAACCATCCACGGCGGTTACTTTACCCTCTTTTATCATGCGAATGATTCTTGTTATTGCAATTTCTGGGTCATGAATCATTGCGTTCGCAGCAGATCTCGGCGTTAATGTTCCATCTGCTTGATAGGTACGATCTGCAAAAACCTCCTCGGCAACGAGAAGCCCCTTTTCTTTTCCCGCTTGGATCAATTCGCTGCCTGCTAGCCCATAAAGGACTAAGTTTGGGTTTACATCTGCGGTTGCCTGTACGATTGCATCGGAAATCAAACGATTTTTCACCGCCATATTATATAAAGCCCCATGTGGTTTCACATGCGTCAAAGCTCCACCCTTTGAAGCCGCGACTGCGGACAAAGCACCAATTTGATAGACTGTAAGATTATAAATCTCTCTAGGGGTCAGCTCCATTTCCCTTCTGCCAAACCCCGCTAAATCGGGTAATCCTGGATGAGCACCAATTTGAACGCCATTTTTGATTGCCAGTTCAACCGTTTCCATCATGACATGAGGGTCCCCGGCATGGAAGCCGCAGGCAATATTGGCAGATGAGATATAACGCAGGACTTCCTTATCATTACCGATTTTAAAAGCACCAAAGCTTTCGCCAAGGTCACAATTCAAGTCAATTACTGCCACTAGGCGCCCTCCTTCTGTACGTCTTCACCTTATAGTTTTTATTAGCCTTTATTGCTTGATATTCCTCGAATTCTATTGGTACAAACTTCACATAATGTCCAGAAGATAATAAGGAAGGAGGATCATTTTCTAAATTGAACAACACAATCGGAGTGATCCCAATAATTCTCCAACCAGATGGAACTTTCGCTGGATAAATTCCGGTTTGCATACCGCCTATTCCGACGGAGCCTGCCACCACGCTTGCTCTTGGAGAAGTGAGCCGCGGAACGTGAATTTTTTCCGAAAGCCCACCTAGATAAGGAAACCCCGGCATAAATCCCATCATGTAAATGAGATATTCCTTTTCGGCGTGGGTTTGAATAACCTCCTCCTCGCTTATCTTATTGTATGAGGCTACAAAGGATAAATCCGCCCCTGTTTCTCCTCCATAATAAACAGGTATGGTATATACAAGCTTTTCAAACGCCGGCGCTTCCTTCGAAAGATGATAAATCACTTGAACTTTCTCTACTAACCGCCTAGAGCATATTCTCGAAGGATTATAATAAATGACTACTGTCGTGTACCCAGGAACACATTCCACGACCCCCTCTAAGCTCTCCTCCTCAAAATTCCGAACAAATTGATCAACCTCCCGATGAACCTCCTCACAAATTTCCTTACCAAAACAAACTCGAATCGCCAAATCCCCAAGCGGAACAATCTCAATCCCCATAACCCCCACCTAACACCGTTTTTACCTTTTATTATACAGAATTTTTCAAAAAAAAGGTGCCTGTCACCGCTTGTGGACGAATGTCCACGAGCGGTGACAGGCACCAAATATTCATTTATCACATTTTATACATCCATTTATGCATTTTTACCACAGGTGTTGGAGTATATTTGACTGGACGAGATTGGTGTCTATGTTGCAGGGCTGACCGTCGATGCCGTATTGCCAGATGGAGACGTTGACGTTTTCAGGGGCTCCTGGCTGATATTGGGGAGCGTTAGCTTGAGGTGTGACTCCTGTGTCTGGATTGCTGCTCCAAATGATGGTTTGACTTTGGACATTTCCGTTATTGGCTAAGGCTGCTTGATAGGCAGCATTAAGCGTACTTTCATTTGTGAAAACCCCATATATTCCTGGCTTGTAGGCCGAACCTAGCATCGTATCCACCCAGCCGCGGATAAAGCCTTCATCCACTGGATAATTCGGTTCGATATCAGCAAAGATCGCAATTCCCTCAGGTATACCTAATTTTTGCGCAAAGGAAATTGCCATATTTGCCTCTGCAACACCATTTTCGTAGGTTGTCGCATTTGTAAAGTGGTTATATATCGGGATGATTTTCACCCCTTGTTCATGAAGAAGTGCCACTTCCTCCTGGGTTAAACCAGATGATACACCCTCTTTGGTTTCCAAATATCTCCCAAAAACAACTGGTTTTCCATAGTTATCCACGACACATTGCATAAAAGCCTGATCTAACTTACTTGCTGTATCCACGCCCCATACAATTTCCGGCGGCGGTGGTGGTGTCGGTGCCGGTGGTGCTGGCTGCTCCTCGGTTTTGTCCACCTTATTGGCATCCACTCCTGAAACTGCTTGTGGTTCTGACACAGGGGTGGTCGTTCGTTCAGCACCATTTTGATGGAATAAAAGAAGTAGTAATGGGAGAACCAATATGGCACTGAGCACAATGATCCAAATCAATTTACTTGTTTTCATATTTTCCCTCCATTCAACTGTCCTATTAGCAATGTATTCGAACAGCCGTTTGGACGTGTGGGCACGGAGGGATTGGACAAAGATGGTTTATCTCAGGTCTTTCCAAAGCATAAAAAAAAGCCTCAACACCCTTTTCAAAAAGGATGTTAAGGCTTTCCAATTTTATAGGGATGCAGGCTGAAAAAGTTCGAGTGTTTCCCCGTCTGGACCTTTAAAGAAAATATATTTAGTTCCGTTTGCTAGGATGTTCACTTCTTCCGAGAGAAACGGTACCTTTAATGCTTGCAGACGAGTTACTTCTTCTTCAATGTTGTCAACGGTAAAGGCAATATGATGGACCTTTCCTTCATCTGGATAGTCTTCCTCATCCCCAGAAATGAGCTCAACATAGACTTGTCCACTACTTCGATCACCAAGGAACGCAAGGATAACAGAAGGCTCATTTGCTGAAATTCGGTCTAATAAATCCAACCCTAATTTATTTTGATAAAATTCAATCGAGATTTCGATATCTTTGACCATCACACCAACATGCTCTAATTTTCTTATCGCCATGTTACTCTCTCCTTTATAAAAAATCCTTAGTTTGGTTTAGACCTCATACAATTCAATAGGCAGCCCATCTGGATCGGCAAAAAACGTAAATTTCTTATTCGTATGAGGATCAATCCGTATTGCTTCTACTTCTACTTGTTTCAAAGTTAATTCGTGCACTGCTGCCTCTATGTCCTCTACCGCAAACGCTAAATGCCGTAAGCCCGCCGCCTCTGGATAGCTTGGGCGTGCAGGTGGATTGGCAAAAGAAAACAACTCAATTTGGTACTGCCCATTCACCTCAAGATCAAGCTTATAAGAATTTCTCTCCTCGCGAAAAACCTCACGAACAGGAGTCAAACCAAGAATTCGAACATAAAAATCCTTTGACCTTTCATAATCCGAACAAATCACCGCAATATGATGGATATTCAACAATTTCATCGTCCACTTCACACCTTTCCTTAAGAATAATACTATCAAAACACTAACCTCACATTTGCTCAAGAAAAAAGCGCGCTACACGCCACAAATAAATATCTTGAGTCATAACTGTGCGCCTCAGGTGGACAGTGTCCACGAGCGGTGCCTGTCACTGTTTATGCATTCATACATTCATGTATGAATGTATGAATCCCAGACTACCGGTTCAAAATGGGGTTGAGGTGATGTTTTTTATGCGAGGATTAATTGTTTTTGTGTGGGCTGGGGTGATTTTTGTTTTTGCGTGTACGTCTAGTTTTCGCGGGTTGGTTGAGTCGGGGGTGGTTCGGTTTCGCTAGGATGGCGATCCGTATTTAACGGACTTGCTATTGCCTTTACCGAAGGCGCTTAGCAGTTATTTCCTGATGCAAAAATTAGGTCATATTGTTGCTTTTTTTATTCTTACTGTTTTGCTGGTCAAGTGCATTTACTCAAAATCTCTCGCTCTGCTTCTATCCATTTCTTATGCAGCTTTAACCGAGGTCCTTCAATTATTTTTCACTCGTGATGGAAGAATATTCGATATTGGTTTTGATGGAATTGGAATTCTATTAGGACTTAGTTTAGGCATTCTCTTCTCGATTCACCCTAAAAAACACCTCCATCATTAACTTGAGACGATTCACAAAAATTTGTAGCTAAAATTATCATATTATTCTCAACAAACCACAACAATAAGGTATTATTATGTATAACTTATTTTAATGATTGAGGTGGATGCTATGCATTTAACAGGTGAAGAGTTAGAGATTTTATCCATTCTAGAGGAGAATCACCGAATTCCTGTTGAGGATATTGCAATGATGGTGAACAGTAGTGTAGACAACGTTCAGGCTACGATTAAAAAGTTAGAGGATGAAAAGGTTATAGTCAGTTATCCGGCCCTGATCGACTGGAGTAAGGTTGCGGGAAAAGAAAATATCGTCGCGATGATCGATGTCAAAGTTACTCCCAAGCGTGGTGTAGGTTTTGATGAGGTTGCGGAAAGAATCTACCGCTTTCCGGAGGTTACTTCCTTATATCTCATGTCGGGTGCTTATGATTTATCGATTACCATCGAAGGTAAAACGATGTCTGAAATCGCCAACTTTGTATCTGAAAAACTTTCCACCATTGATAACGTTATCTCAACGACAACTCATTTTATGTTAAAAAAATACAAACACGATGGTGTCATTTTCGGTGAAACCAAAGATAACGACCGGAGAATGGTGGTATCACCATGAATAAGGAACACCACCACTATCTATCACAAACCGTAAAAGAGATAAAACCTTCTGGGATTCGAAAATTTTTCGATCTTGCTGCCACAATCAAAGGCGTCATTTCCTTGGGGGTTGGGGAGCCAGACTTTATCACACCATGGAGCATTCGGGAAGCAGCCATTTTATCACTAGAAGAGGGCTTCACCTCTTATACTGCGAACCCAGGACTGCTAGAATTACGCCAGGAAATAGCCCACTATTTAAACAGTCGCTTTCATGTTCAGTACAATCCGGAGAATCAGGTTATCGTAACCGCTGGCGCGAGCCAGGCGATCGACCTCTCCTTCCGTGCGATTCTAAATTCAGGCGATGAAGTATTAATTGTCGAACCAGCCTTTGTTTCATATGGCCCACTGGTGGCATTAGCAGGCGGAAAACCGGTACCTGTCGCAACCCATCCAGATAACGGTTTTAAGGTAACCCCTGAACAAATCGAGCAAGCCATTACGGAAAAAACAAAAGCGATCCTCCTTTGTTCACCTAATAACCCAACTGGCAGTTATTTAAACAAAGAAGAACTTTCCGCTATTGCAAAGGTCATTCAAAAACACGACCTCATTGTCGTTTCAGATGAAATTTATGCAGAATTAACCTATGACGAAGAATATACAAGCTTTGCCTCGATCGAAGGCATGTACGAACGGACCATTTTAATCAACGGCTTCTCCAAAGGCTTTGCGATGACGGGCTGGAGATTAGGCTTTGTTTCGGCACCAGTCGTATTTGCTGAGCAAATGGTGAAAATTTTGCAATATACAACGATGTGCGCACCCCATATGCTGCAGCACGGTGCAATCGAAGCACTACGGAATACCTATCATGAAGTAGAAACAATGAGGAGAAGCTACCGCAGACGGAGAAATTATGTCGTTCAGTCGTTAAATAACATCGGTTTAGATTGCCATAACCCAGGTGGAGCCTTTTACGTATTTCCATCCATCAAAAAAACGGGGCTTACATCGGAGCAATTTGCCGAACAGCTGCTCTTAGCTGAAAAAGTAGCGGTCGTACCTGGCAGTGCCTTTGGCGAAAGTGGCGAAGGCTATGTTAGATGTTCCTATGCTACTTCAATGGAACAGCTTCAAGAAGCGATAAAACGCATTGAACGGTTTATGAAAACGTTAGAAGCAAATACCACTCAATCTGAAAAACTGTACTCAAAATCCTAACAATATGATCGATTCAAAAGGACAAGGCTAATCCCTGATTAGCCTTTTTCCATTTCTTAACCATTTCTCAACCATTGTGAAAAAATCTATGGTATGATGCTGTTAGTAAAATTTATTCAAAGAGGTGTGCGTCATGATTCAGTATAAAGGGCTTCATCATGTTAGTCTAACGGTGACCGAATTGGACCGTGCGAAGGATTTTTACAGCAATATTTTAGGTTTAAATGAAATTGCTCGCCCTACTTTTGATTTCCCTGGCGCTTGGTATGAGGTTGGGCACCAGCAAATTCACCTCATTGTCCTTCCTTCCTCTCAAACGATTCGAAAAGATAAGCGCCTTAGCAGCAGAGAGGGCCATTTTGCATTAAGAGTAGAGAATTACCATAAAACATTGGAGTGGCTCGAAAAGAATGGAGTCGAAATCTTAAACAAGCCCGACAGTAAAAGCGGCTTTGCTCAAATATTTTGCGCTGACCCCGACGGGAATTTAATCGAACTTAATGTGGATCAAGAAGATATGTAAACAACAAGATAGGAGAAAAAAATGAAATCAAATCGTTCTCAATCCATCACGTTGCCGTTGACGATTTCGATCATCGCCATTTCCTTTTCTGCGATATTTGTCAAATGGTCAGACGCGCCAGCTTCTATATTAAGCATGTACCGGATGATATTTGCTAGCATCCTCATGCTGCCTATCGTTTGGAAATACCGAGCGGAATTTAAAAAAATTGCTAAAAAAGACTGGTTCTTCCTCTTCTTTTCTGGCCTATTTTTGGCCTTGCACTTCGTCTTATGGTTCGGTTCGCTGAAATTAACAACTGTCGCAAGCTCCACCATCATCCTTGCCTTGCAGCCAATTGTCTCACTTATTGGTGGCTTTTGGTTATTTAAAGAAAGGACCACTGTCCCTGCTTTAATGACGATGGGAATCGCAATTGTAGGTGCAGTCATGATTGGCTGGGGGGACTTCGGTTTAAGCCAGAAGGCTATTCTTGGCGATTTGCTTTCCTTCTTCAGCGTGATCGCCGTGGTTGGCTATTTATTAATTGGACAAACAACCGTAAAGAAAGTCGTGCACTGGATTTATAGCTTCTGTGTATTTTCCTTTGCTTCTATGGCTCTCGTAATCTACAATATTGGGACCGAAACGGCGTTTACAGGATACCCTGCAAAAGAATGGGGAATCTTCCTTTTACTAGCGATCGTGCCAACGATTAGTCATGTGATAAACAACTGGCTTCTAAACTTCGTCAATGCAACAACGATTTCAATGAGTATTTTAGGAGAACCTGTTGGTGCAACGATTTTGGCTTTCCTTTTACTAGGTGAACGCCTTGTCGGTGCACAAATTACAGGAGGCTTACTTGTGCTAGCAGGAGTATTCTTCTTCCTAATCCAGCAGCAAAAGCCCCTTCCACTAAAAAAACAACTGGAAGAAAGCACCTACCAATAAAGCAAGCAAAAGAGTGACAAGCACCCTCAAAAATGAGAGTACCTTGTCACTCTTGATTTTTTGTAAACTGTCCACTCGAGACGGACATTTGTACATTTGTGGTGCCTGTCACCGCATTATTCCCCCTCATTATTCAAACAGTTTCAAAAACTGCGCATACCCCTCCTCGACAAGCTTATCCTTTGGGATAAATCGTAGTGCAGCAGAGTTAATGCAGTACCTGGCTCGATCAGGTCCTGGGCCGTCGTCGAAGACGTGTCCTAGGTGGGAGTCGGAGGTTTTGCTGCGAACTTCGATCCTCCGTAAGCCATGAGAGGTATCAAATTTTTCCTCTAATTCATTTCGTAGCAGTGGTTTTGTAAAGCTTGGCCAACCACAGCCAGCATCATATTTATCCACAGAACTGAACAAAGGTTCTCCTGAAATAATATCCACATAGATTCCTGCTTCATCATGATCCCAAAATTCATTCTTAAACGGCGGCTCGGTAGCATTATTCCGGGTAACCTCAAATTGCAGAGGTGTTAGTTCCTTCCGCAATTCCTCATCACTTTTCTGTTTTTTCCAGTTTTCACGGATAAAACGGGCTCGACCGGAGCCTTCGCGATAATGATTATAGTGAAATGGCATTTTTTTATAGTAATTCTGATGTTTTTCCTCGGCCGGATAAAAAGGACCCGCTGGGAGAATTTCCGTTACAATCGGATTTTTAAAGCGTCCACTCGAGGCGAGTTCAATTTTAGATCTTTCAGCGAGTTCCCGCTGCTCATCATTATGATAAAAAATGGCCGTCCGATACGAATCACCCCTGTCAGAGAACTGGCCTCCGATATCTGTCGGGTCAATTTGCTGCCAAAACAACTCCAGTAATTTTGCATAAGAAAACACTACAGGGTCAAACGTTATTTGAACAACTTCATAATGTCCCGTTGTTCCCGAGCATACTTCCTCATAGGTCGGATTTACTTTTTCTCCGCCGGTATAGCCAGAGACGACCTCCTTAATCCCAGGCTGCTCATCAAATGGTGATACCATACACCAAAAACAACCGCCCGCAAATGTCGCTAATTCTATTTCTTCAGACATTCTGACCCACTCCCATCTTAGGAACTCCCTATCATTATAATGCTATTTTTTCGTAGGACAAAAATAGGCACTTTATCACAGAAAAATTTAATTATTCGACAAATTTCGGGTAGTGCTAAACATCGAAAGTGGTATGATTATAGCAAATTATGCTTATAAAGAGGGCCAACTCATGAATAAATCGGGTCAAATTATTCTAGTACTGATTTCAATATTATTTAACACCTTTCAGAAGCTGATGGGGTATGACCAGTTTTTTACGATTGATTTTTTTATCTTCACCTCCATCGCCTGGCTGGTGGGATGGCAATATGATTGGGCGCGGACATACGCAAAGAAAGCGCGGGCTAGTGAAAAAAGCTATATCCAACTAGTCGATTCACTTCCTGAAGCCATTTTTATACATCGTAACAATAAAGTGATATATGCTAATCACGCCTCGCTTGCGATGATTGGTGCCAATGATAAAAACGATGTCATTGGTACCTCCATTTTTGACTATATTGTCCCGGAATATGAAGATCGATTGATGGAGCGCCTTAAGCAAATAAAAAAGGAAAAAATGCCGTTAAACAATATGGAATATAAGTTTAAAAGACTAGATGGCTCGAATATTTTCTTTGAAGGTTCCTCAATGTCTATCCAATTTGGCGGAAATGAAGCGATTTTGACAATCGGAAAAGACATCACCGAAAGAAAAGAACAAACCGAACGGCTCCTGCAAAAATCAGAAAAACTAGCGCTCTTAGGGCAAATGGCAGCAGGGATAGCCCATGAAATTCGCAACCCACTTACGTCGATTAGAGGATTTATTCAGCTATTTAAGGCAGACCACAAGCAATCGGAATACTATGACATTGTGCTATCCGAACTTGACCGAATCAATGCCATTGTTGGGGAATTTCTTGTTCTTGCCAAACCGAATGTCGCCGTATTTACAGAAAAGAATGTTTTGAATTTAATAAAAGATGTCACTACCTTAATTAACACCCAGTCCATCCTTAACAATGTTCAGATTTTTATTAAGGATGATGGAGATTTGCCGATGATCAGCTGCGAAGAAAATCAATTAAAACAGGTCTTCCTCAATCTTTTAAAAAACGCAATCGATGCAATGCCTAAAGGCGGGAACATTTACATACACATAAAGGAAAAAGAAGAAGGTAAAATTTCCATCCGGATCATCGACGAGGGAATTGGGATTCCAAAGGAGCGAATTAAAACTTTAGGTGAACCCTTTTATACCACGAAGGAAAAAGGAACCGGCCTGGGGCTAATGACCTGCTTCAAAATTATTGAAAGTCATAGTGGGGAGTTAAACATTCATAGTGAAGTCGGTAAGGGAACGACGATTGAAATTTTGTTGCCAACTTTTACTCAGCCGTTATTGAAAAGAGAACTACATCTGACCATTTAAATTCCCTAATACACAAAAAGCTGACTAAAATGTCAGCTTTTTGTTTACTGGAAAAGGTAAGTTGTATTGTTAGTGATGATCCTTCAGCTTTTTAAAGGCTTTCCACGTCTCATCAACATTCCGCATCAATCGATACGGTTTGCTAATGACTCTTTTTGGAAAACCACCGACGAATTTGCTTAGATCCTCTTTATATTCCTTCGTTAATCTTGATGGCTTTGAAGTAATTCTTTTGTAGACTTCTTTATACAGTTCTCTAGTAGGATTAAGGTTCATTTCTATTTTTCGGTGACAATCCGTACACTCTGTACTGTGAATTTTATCATTTAAATATTGAACGCGGTGAAGCGTTTCGTCATGGCAACGTGAGCAATAAAGGGAGACATCTAGCTCTGAAATTTTCATATTTACCTTCTCCTTACTACATATTCCGACATCTAGCTTAAAAGGAATATCATACCATTTCTTTATTATATGCTAGCGCTTAAAAAAGAATAAATAAATGCCATATTTATATTTATACTATTCAAGTATTCATTTTTATGGTACGGCCATTCACTTAGGAATTATATTTTTTCAGAATGGCACCGGCAGTCAGTTCATCGGTGATTAAAACATCAATAAATTTTCCTCTCAATGCACCAAGAATACTTTCAACTTTATGTTCTCCTTCAACTACAGCAATGACCTTATTAATGTTTTTAAAGTCATCCATGCTTACACCAATGACTTTTCTATTCAACATGTCATGAACCTGCTGCCCATTACCATCAAAAAATCGATAACCAATGTCTCCCACGGTTCCGACTTCACGAAGATTGCTTAAATCTGTTTCCTGAAGATACCCTAACTTCATCAAAGTTGATTCTGCAAACGGATTGCCAATTCCAACAAGAGCGATATCGACGTTCCGCCCGCTTTCAAGAACAGTTTGGATATCCTGCATTGCCAGTAACCTTTCTTTTAGTTCTTCCGTTTCGACAATGGCTGGAGCGTATAAATAGGTGCATGTGCCATGAAGCTTTTTCGCTAATTCGTTAGCCAGATGATTCGCATGGATTTGTACTTGTTTGACACCCATACCACCTTCCAGCGGAACAACCGTAACCTCTTCTCTTCGCTCAAAAGGGTATTCCTGAACAAGATTAGCTAATGTCTCGCCCCATGAAATCCCAATACTCTTAACGTCTTTCATATTATTGGAAATATAATTGGCACCTGCTTGTCCCACTTCCCGCTTTGCCATTTCTCCTGTAAGCCCGTTGTTTGGAACTACTACTGCTTCTACAAGACCAAAAAGACGTTCAAGATGCTGTTCTAATTCCACTGTGTGAACACTTTCATCCTTTATATAAACCTTAACAATCCCTTCATCCTTTGCCCTTTGCAGCAATTTGGATATAACCGGCCTAGAAACCCCTAATTTTTGGGCAATTTGTGCCTGTGTCCAACCGTCGTTATAATACATGTTGGAAACCTTCACCAACTGCCTTTTCTCTTGCCAATCCACTTTTAGCCATCCCCTTTACGGCAATGCATTTTTGTTTTATAAAGCAAATGTTATGTATAAGAACATTTTACACCAATTTTTTTCCAAAAGCATCTATACCTATAGAAAAAATAGCCGAGAAAACTAGTTCTCGGCACAGTCGCTAAACACTATAGATAAGTAGAATTAGGCAAGTATTTCACTTTTTAAACGGTCGTACATTACATTTACATTAATACCTGTTAATAAAGGTACACCATCTATGACTTTCTCTTTTAGTTTATCTGGAACAAGTGTCGTAGAAATAACAATGTCGTAATCATCAATACGGCTTAATTCTTCACTTATTTTAGATTGATACACTTTTACTTTGCTGTCTAATCCATTTTCCTTTAACCAATTGTTTACCTTTCCAACAACTACTGTTGAGGTTGCAATTCCAGTGCCACACATAATTAAAAGTTTTTTCATTTTTCCTACAGCTCCCTTTAGCTTTCATTTTAGTTGGTTTAAATTCTAACTTGCCCATAACTTGTTTTATAAAAGGATTTGCAGGCACTCGTAGTCTCTTGATCCAAAGGCTCCAGATCTGAGTTATGCAAAGTGGCATAATGAGTGTATTCTGCAATTTCTTCAACAAGTACGGCCGTCTTTAATGCAGATTCAAGGTCCTTGCCAATTGTGAAAACCCCGTGATTCCTGAGTAATATTGCTGGTGATTCTCCGATAGAGTCAACAATTTGTTTTCCAATTTCTTCTTCACCAATAGCCGCAAAGGATGAACACGGAATCCCTTCCCCAAACAAATTTGCTGCAGTCGTTGCGTAGCTCGGTATTCCAACCCCTCTAATCGCAAAGCTAGTTGCAAAAGGAGAATGTGTATGGACAATGCTATGAACATCATTTCGATGGCGATAAACATATAAATGACTGGCAGTATCAACAGAAGGCTTTAAATTACCTTCAACTATATTTCCTTCTAAATCTACTACTATCATTTTCTCAGGGGTTAATTGGGAAAAGTGAACACCACTCGGCTTAATAACTACCAAATTTTCCTCAGCTATTCGAAAACTTACATTTCCGCTAGTCCATTTAACAAGTCCGTGTTCAATCAATGCTTTATTTGCCTCACAAACCAATCTCTTAACGGATTCCAAGGAATCTCTCACCCCTTTTATTCCTTAATTTGAGAGCATAGGAGAAATATTCATTTTATAAATTCAGGTCATTTGAGCTTGCCGTATTCTTCCCCTTTATTTTGTTTAAATATATTAATCCACCAATTGATATAACACCGATAATCGTGATCCCTACCCAGCTTAAAAGCTTTCCTAATCCTACGAACAACAAAGTTGTCCAAACAGCTCCATCAACAAGAGCAGAGATACTAGTGCTGTCACCCAAATCAAAGTTAACATTGATGGCAGCATCTGTGATCAAAGGCGCCGCCCATGTTGCGATTAGAAGACCTCCAGCCATATATAAAGTTCCAGCAACTACTGTACGGACGATGTTACCATTGAAAACCGGAACCATTAAACAGATTAAAAATGGAATTGTCGCTAAGTCACCGAAAGGCAGAACCGTGTTTCCAGGTAAGATCACTGCTAAAAAAAGCGTAATAGGAACAATAATAAGAGAAGATGACAATACAGCTGGGTGTCCTACAGATAAAGCACTATCCATACCTATATACAAATCGCGGTTTGGAAGTCTTTTTCTAACAAATTCACTCGCTGCTTCCGAAATTGGTGAAAGACCTTCCATAAGTAAAGAAACCATTCTTGGCATTAACAGCATAACTGCTCCTGTTTGAACTGATAGTTGAAGAACTGCTTTTGCATCATAACCAGCTAATATCCCGATTACTAAACCAATTAGCACACCCATCACGGTGGTATCACCAAAGATTCCAAGGCGTTTCTGGATGGTCTCTGGGTCAGCTTTCAACTTGTTGAAACCAGGGATTCGGTCAAATACCCAATTTAATGGCAAAGCTATTAAAAAGGATGGTGCAGATGCTCCGTGCGGGAACGTAATGTTTGGAAATCCATAAAACCTTGAAATATGCTTTGCAATTAGGTCTCCAAGGAATAGAACTACAATAACGTGAATGGCAATTGTATATAATCCTAAATAAAAATTCCCTGTTAACATATATACAAGTGAACCCGTAAACGCACAGTGCCAATAATCCCAAATATCGACGTTTAAGGTTCTAGTTAATCCAAAAACTAAAAGCAATACGTTAAGTCCAATACCAACCGGGATAGCTAAACTACCTAATGCTGAACCATACGAAATAGCTGCTGCAGCCGGCCAACCAACATCAATGGTCTCTAAATTAAAGCCAAAATTTTTAACCATTGCTTTAGATGCGGGGCCTAAACTGTCTGTTAACAATCCTATAATTAGATTTAGACCAATAAAACCAATACCAACAGTCAAACCCGCTTTAAATGCCTTTCCAGGTTTTGTACCTAAAACAAGTCCAAAAATAAAGAGCAAAACCGGTAACATGACACTAGGACCAAGATCAACAAACCATTGTAACACCTGCACAAATATCAACCCCTTCTAAATATAGTAATATAGTCACAACCAATTGTTTTAAACATAATATTGTCGTTCATTTTCACTCTAATCCCACACTTTGTAAAATCCGCTTGAACTCATGTTGATTGCTACATTCACCTAGTTTTTTAATCAGAGATTCATTTTGGAATACCTCAATTAGTTTTTGTAAAGTACTAAGATGCTCGTCTGCATTTTTTATTGCCAACATAAAGATGATACTTACTTCCACCTCATCACCAGAACTCCCCATCATCTGAAATTTCACTGGTTCTGTTAACGATGCAAAAGCAATCTGATTTTCTTTTACTTTGTCAGTGTCCGTGTGTGGTATCGCTACTCCAAACGGTACCGTTGGAAGCCCTGTTGAAAATTGAGATTCTCGATCTAAAATGCCTCTCTTAAAATCACTTGTAACTAAATCTTGAGAGAATAATGCATCTGCCATTTTTTCAAGTGCTTCTTCTTTGCTAGTAAATTCTGCTTGAAAAAATGAAACTCCTATGTCAAAAAACATGACATCCTCCCCAATCATAATAGGCTTTTATTATTAAGAAAGTATAATTAAGCGCTTACATAATGTTTACATTTGTTTCGGTCTGTTACATTTGTAACCTAAGAATATACCATCATACCTAAAAAATCAATACAATTTTCATAAATATTTAGAATAGTAAATTTATTTTTGGTTTAAGTTTGTAACAAAAAGATCCTTCATATTAAATTACACAGTTTTCCTGCTAAAACGAATATACTGGATCAAATTATTATCCTACTAAACTATTATTCTCACTGCTTGATTTCATTTTATACACTGCATTTACTGCCGCTTCGAAGAAGGTTTCTGAAATCGTTGGGTGCGGGTGAATCATTTTAGCGGCTTCTTCAATTGTTCCTTCTAGATACATAAAGGCGGATGCTTCAGAAATCATTTCGGTTACATGAGCTCCAGCCATGACAACACCGATGATTTCTCCGTATTTTGCTTCATAGATGATTTTGGTAAAGCCCTCTGGCTGCCCAGCACTTAATGCTTTACCACTGCCCGCAAAAACAAACTTCTCCACACGAATTTCAATTCCTTGCTTCTGTGCTTCCTCTTCTGACAAACCGACAGAAGCAATCTCTGGTAATGTATAAATACAGCGCGGCATCACTTTATAATCGATTTTATCCACACCGCCGGCGGCATTTGTTGCTGCAACAACGCCTTCTGCACTTGCCGCGTGAGCCAGCTGCCAGCCGCCGATGACATCACCAACGGCATACACATTCGGTACGCTTGTCTCCATCTTTTCATTTACTTGGATGAATGGTCCGTTCTGTTCTACATTAAGCTCCGCGACAGCAGATAGATTGGGACGGCGACCGGTGCTGACAAGCAGAGTATCCGCCTGCAGTGATAATTCTTTCCCCCTCGCATCCTCACAAATGACGTTTTTTACACCTACAGCTTCCTGAACGCGTTGAACCTTCGCCCCTGTATAAATCTTGATGCCTTTTTTCTTCAACATTTTGGTTAAGAACTTGGATGCTTCAGCATCTTCAGTTGGAATGATTCTGTCCGCTGCCTCAACAATTGATACCTGAGCTTTTAACGAAGCAAAGATCGTGGCAAATTCAACGCCAATTACGCCGCCGCCGATAATCACGACTGATTTTGGAATTTCAGGAATATCAAAAATGGTATCGCTTGTGTCAAATTGGACTGTATCTAAACCTGTAATTGGCGGAACAGCTGGTGTTGATCCTGTTGCAACAATTACCTTCGCTGCCTGTACGGTTTCTTCTCCATCTACGGTTTTTACTTTTACCACGCCGCCTGGTAACACTGAGCCGTAACCATTATATACATCGATTTTTCCCTGCTTTAGTAAAAAGCCAATACCGCCGCGAAGACGTTGAATGACTTCATCTTTTCGATTTTTCATTTTACTGAAAGAAAAGCTCAGGCTGCCGGTTTCAATTCCCCAGTCCTTTGCCTTTTCAATTTGCTCAATAACTTCTGAATGCTTTAAATAAGTCTTGGACGGGATACAGCCGCGGTTTAAGCATGTTCCCCCAAGAAAATCTGCTTCAATTAGTGCTGTTTTTTTACCAAGTTCAGCAGCATGAAGCGCTGCTACATAACCGCCTGGGCCTCCTCCGACCACAACAATATCGTAGGATTTCGTCATTTTCATTCACCCCTATACCAATAACTCGAATGGATTTTCGAGAATCTGCTTTAACTCGGTCAAGAACGCTGCTGCCGGAGCTCCATCCATAGCCCGGTGGTCAAATGAAAGACTAAGCGTCATCATTGGACGAATTTCAAGCGCACCGTTCACGGCTACAGGCTTATCTTGAATCCGACCGACGCCAAGAATCGCGCTCTCAGGCTGGTTAATAATTGGGGTAAAGGCATCAACGGCATACATACCAAGATTACTGATGGTAAAAGTAGAGCCTTTCATCTGTTCTGGCAATAGTTTATTATCGCGGGCTCGCTTGCCGATGTCTTTGGCGTCTTTCGTCAATTCAGCAAGCCCCTTGCTTAATACATCTTTAATCACCGGTACCATCAAACCGTCCTGTACAGAAACGGCAAGACCGATATTAACCTCACTGTGCTGCACAATTTCGTCCCCGTCAATGGAAGCATTGACTTGTGGATGACGAGCAAGTGCTGCACCAACTGCTTTTACAAGAATATCGGTAAACGATACCCTTAAGCCTGTTTGTTTTTCAATCACCGGAAGAAGCGCTGCCCGAAGTTCTTTCACCTTCGTCATTTCCACTTCGGATGTAAGCGTGACATGTGGGGCTGTGTAAGCACTTTTCGCCATTCTGTCAGCAATAACTTTCCTCATACCAGACATTTTCCTACGCTGTGGTACTGGTGGCGAAGCTACTGATGAAGCGGAGGTTGCAGGCTTAGGAGCTGCTGTAGAAACAACATCACCTTTAACGATTTTTCCATTTGCACCGCTTCCTGTAATTGCTCCTAGATCAACCTGCTCCGCTAATGCAACTTTACGCGCAAGCGGGGTAGCCTTCGGTGCTGAAGCTGCAGTTTCTAAGTGTGCGACAACATCCTTTTTATGAACACGGCCGTTTGGTCCGCTGCCTTGGATAAAGACTAATTCGAGATTATTCTTTCTGGCAATTCGGCGTGCTGCCGGAGTCGCACGCGGTTTTTCACCATCTTGGACAACACTTTCAGCTGTCGGAGCCGCCTCCTGCTCGGAAACAGGTGCTTCTACCTTTTCATCCGCAGGTGCTTCTTCACCAGAAATGCCTGGTGAATGATCCGGTACGTTTTCACCTACTTCTCCGATGTAACCAACAATCTGATTTACCGGAACTTCCGCATCGACATCGAAATATTTTTTCAATAAAACACCTTGATCGTAAGCTTCTACTTCAATGTTAATTTTGTCGGTCATAATTTCAAAAAGTGGTTCGCCTATTTCAACGGCATCCCCTTCTTCTTTAAACCATTGAAGGAGGGTACCGACGGCCATTGTACTGCTTAGCTTCGGCATGAATATTTCTTTTGCCATGATTGTCCCTCCTCCTTATTTGTTTTTAACCGTTTCTCTTACTGCTGCAATTATGTCTGGAACTTGTGGAATCGCTGCTTTTTCCAAGGTTGGGTTATAAGGAATTGGAACCTCTTTACCGCCAAGACGCTTGATTGGTGCATCTAAATAATCGAATGCTTCACTTTCAGCCACCACGCTGACGATTTCTCCCCCGAAACCACCGCGTTGAACGGCTTCGTGAACCACGATTAAACGTCCGGTCTTTTTAACAGAGTTAATAATCGTTTCTTTATCAAGTGGAACAATCGTACGTGGATCGACAACCTCTACACTGATTCCTTCTTTTTCAAGCTCTGCTGCTGCTTCGAGTGCTTTATGAACCATGATCGCTGTAGCGACAATTGTTACATCTGTTCCCTCACGTTTGATATCTGCTTTACCTAATTCAATTTTGTAAGGCTCTTCTGGAACTTCACCGGATGTTCGATACAATAATTTATGTTCGTAAAAAATAACGGGGTTATCATCGTCGATCGCGGCTTTTAACAAACCCTTAACATCATAAGCAGTTGAAGGCTGCACGACTTTTAATCCTGGAATATGTGCCATCCATGCTTCAAGGCTTTGGGAGTGCTGAGCTGCTGCTCCCGTACCCGAACCCGCAGGTGTACGCAGCACCATTGGCACTTTTCCTTTACCGCCGAACATATAGCGCGTTTTTGCTGCCTGGTTCACCATTTGATCCATAGCAATCGTAATAAAGTCAGAAAACTGAAGTTCTAAGATTGGGCGCATGCCTGTTAATGCCGAGCCGATTGCCGCACCAGCAATCGCTGCTTCTGAAATAGGAGTATTGCGGACTCGTTCCGGGCCAAACTCTTCGATCATCCCCCGTGTTACACCGAATGCTCCCCCATAAACACCGATATCTTCACCAAGAATAAATACATCATTGTTTTCACGCATTTCCTGGCTCATCGCTTCTCTTACTGCTTCTAAATAGGTTATTTGTCTAGTCGCCATTCTGTTCTTCTCCCTTCTTTACGCGTATACGTCTTCTAGTAAGCTATCAAGTGATGGTTCCGGGCTGTTCTCAGCAAACTTAACTGCATCCTCAATTTGCTGGGATGCCGCGTCCTGCAGTTGCTTTGCCGTTTCTTCTGTTAATACCCCCGCTTCGATTAATGTTTCTTTAAAACGCTTGATTCCGTCCCTCGCTCTCCATTCGTTCTCTTCCTCGCGGGTACGATATTTTTTCGCATCGCTCTTAGAGTGACCTTTCCAGCGGTATGTTTTCATTTCGATTAATGATGGGCCATTGCCGCTTCGCGCATGTTTCACAGCTTCATGAACCGAATTCATAATTTCGATCATGTCCAGACCGTCCACAACCTTACCAGGAATTCCGTAGCCAACTGCACGGTCGGCGATATGTTCAACACGTGTCATTTCTTTAACCGGACCTGACATTCCGTACTGGTTGTTTTCACAAATAAATACTACTGGCAGATCCCAAATGGCTGCTAGATTCACAGATTCATGGAAGCTTCCTTCATTTGAGGCACCGTCACCGAAGAAACAAAGTACTACATAACCTTCATTTTTCATTTTTGAAGTAAGGGCTGCTCCTACCGCGAGTGGAAGACCGCCGCCAACAATTCCATTGGCACCAAGGTTCCCTTTTTCAACATCGGCAATGTGCATGGAACCGCCTTTTCCTTTGCAATATCCGGTTACTCTGCCGAAAAGTTCCGCCATCATCATGTTGACGTCCCCTTCTTTTGAAATACAATGACCGTGACCACGATGAGTACTCACTATTTTATCTTTGCGGCCAATTACCGCAATGGAACCAGCAGCGGATGCCTCCTGGCCAACAGCTAGGTGTGTTGTACCATGAATAAGCCCTTTCGCAAAAAACTGGTCGACCTTCTCATCAAAATAGCGGATCAGCCACATCTCTTTATATAAATCTCTTAACTTCTCTTCTGTAATCATCTCTGGAAGTTTCAATGTTTTAACCATCATTATTACTCCTCCTTTTACAATTGTTCTACACTGTTACATTTGTAAATATCATATAATCTATCTACATTTTAGTCAAGAAAAAAACTGTATATTTTGATTATTTCACAATTGGACAAAGTGTTGATAATAAAGGGATTGTGATGACTAAAAAAAGAAAAAAGGGAAAAAGAGAACAAGTTTTTTTATCAAAACTAGATCCTCCTTTTCCCTATAGTCAGCGCTGTTATCAGGATGATTATTTAATTGAAATTACCGTTCCTTCATCAATCGTTGGGAAGATGTGTGGTGCGGCGAAAACTGCACCTGGCAAAACTTCCTCCATTGGTTCCTGGAAGTAAATCGAAATATGTCCTAATTCCTTGAAGTTCTTATTCGCAAGGTTGCCTAAAGCTGTAATCGTGAAGCTCTCGTCACCAAATTGAATCGTTCCACCTTGCTTTAATGATTCTTCTTCAAGATTTTCAAATTCATGGATAACCGCCATTTCACGCAATTCCTTTGGTGCCTGTGGTCCGAATAAAATCAAAATTTTATCATCTTTAAAAGTTGGTACTAATACCCCAATTTCTTTAACTACTGATTTCGTCATCTTAATCCTCCCGACTTTGTTCGCTTGTTAGATTTAAAGTGTGACAAGTGGACGCTGTTCTGTGCTTGTTGGAAAAAGCTGATCTTGTAATGCTCTTAACTTCCAAACGGTTGTATTTGTATCTAATTCCACATCATCCTGTGTTAAGAATTGACCTGTTTTGATATCTTTCTTGGCCACCACTTTACCACTGATTAAACCAATTGGAATATGCCCGTTTACCTTCATATCCCGGTGTGTTTCAAGGACACCGCGTACGCTGTAGCCGCCAATACCGTCAAGTGTTTCACCTGCTTTGATGTCACGTTTTGCAACAGCTACCGTTTCAGAGATTGGTGCACCTAGCGGATGAATGGATGAATCGTGTTCTAATACAGCTTTTGCGATCGTGATTGGAGTTTCTAAGCTTGCAAGGTGGTATGGACGATAGAATACATAGTGTGGTCCTTTACCAACTTTTAAGTAGCGGAGCTCTTCATCCACTGGCTCAAGATCACTCTTCACAATAACGAAAACTCCTGGAGCTAAACCATTAACATATTCAACAACGCCAAAGTTATCTAAAACTCCACCATTTTCCTTAAGATCTAATTTATCCGCAACGTCTTGAAGAGTGGCGGAAACACCGTGCATTCCGACTTTATCTGGTACATAACCAATCGCATTACTTAAAAGGTTCATTTCTGCCATTGTCTTTGTTCCATCTTGGAAGGCTGCAAGCATATGTGCACTCATGTGTTTGGCCTTCGCTTCTGCTGCTGCTACATCTGGGTTGGATAATGGGTTGAATGGATTGTTCTTACCTTTCCCAGCAACCAATACTTCTAAGCCCATTGTTTTGGCAAATTCATATAATTCTAGAGTAGCCGCCGGCTCGTCACCTGCAGAACCAGTGTATACTAGTCCTGCATTCGTAAACATTTGATGCATGATGGAACCGATCGTTATATCTACTTCTACATTTAGAAGAACGATGTGCTTTTTTGATCTTAACGCTTCAAGAGAAACATTTGCTCCTACTTCAGGAACTCCCGTTGCATCTACAACCACTTCAACATTGTTTGACTGAATGACATCACGATAATCACTTGTTACGACCATTGAATCTTTTCTTGTTGATTGCGAAATATAAAAATCAGCTGCTCTTTGTGCTGCCTCCACATTCACATCACATATGCCAGTTACGATCATTCCAGGGATTTTTGAGATTTGAGCGATCATTCCAAAACCCATTTGACCTGCGCCGATGACACCGACTTTAATTGGTGCATTTTCACGTTCACGTTGTAAAAGCTTAGTGTAAATTGACATATTTGATTCCTCCTAGGAATTGTTTAATAGCGCCAATGTTTCTATAAAAATATAAATCTCGATTTACATTTAAAAAGCATGTACAAATGTTATAAACGATAACACTTACCTTATTTTCGTAACATTTGTAATCTACATTATCATTTGTTCCTGTGATTTAAGTGTAAGCGCTTATTAAAACACTGTCAAGTCTTAATCTTCAAAAATATCAGATAAAATAAAATATTATAATTTATCTTGCTACTAGCTACATTGATCTACTTCTACTCTTAACAAAGACTCTTCTTTTCCCTTCCACATAACCGTATTTCCTTTGTATAGAAAACAAAAAAGCTGCACCTGTAGAATGTGCAGCTAGTCTTATTATCCTTCCACCAGTGCATTTCCTGTTGCTTCATCCGTAATCAGAACATGGATTAATCCACCCTCAAGTGCAGCTTGGATGGCCTGTACCTTTTCTAAACCAGAGGCAACACCGATGACAAGCGGAATCTCTTTCAATTTTTTCAATTCAATCGCAATCACACGCTCATTCCATGAAGTGTCTACTGGTTTTCCAAACCTGTTGATAAAGTTGTAGCAAATGTCACCAACAATTTCGCTGTCACTTGTAATTTGCTGATGATCTGGCCCCATATATGATTTCACCATGGTGGAATCCTCTGGTTTTCCACCGATCCCTACTACGGCAATATTGGATTTCTCTGCTAAATTTAGCGTACAGCGAATCGAGGGTTGTCTGACTAACACATCCTTAGCTTCCTTTGTATCCACCATGACAGGTACATGAAGTAATTCATATTTAGCACCTAATGCCGCCCCAACTTTAGCCACTATATGATTGGAATGGATATCGACTCTTTCATTCCCCATCCCTCCAACTAAAGGAACAACCGTAACAGAAGGAAACAATTGAACGGAATTCATCGCTTTTGCCACTTCATTTAAAGTTGTCCCAGAGGAAAAGCCGATAATTTGTCCGTCTTTAACTACTCGCTGCAAGTAAACACTCGTAGCCTCTCCTAATTGTTTTTTAGAAGATTCCCGGCCGACACTCTCAATACAAATAACATCCCGTAAGTTGTATAGCCGCTCAATCTTTCTTTCCAAACTTCCGAATTGATGAGCTTGTTCATCATGGATAATGATTTCAACAATCCCCTCTTCTCGCGCTTTCGCTAAAACCTTAGATACGAGGGAACGGCTGATTCCAATTTTTTCAGCAATCTCTGATTGGGTAGCGCCTTCGTCATAATACATTTGAGCTACTTTCACAAGAATTCTTCTATCTTGTATAACCATAGTCATCCTCTTCCTTCTTCACATATGCAGGCTGTATATTCTTGTTGACTTAAAAAACAGTAAAACTATGCCTCCAAAAATGCGAGCATAGTTCCACCTAGTTCTTAGTACATTCCAAAGCTTGCAAAATAGGCAATCACAACAGATACGACACCAGTTATTAAGCGGCTGTATAATACTGCAGGCACCCCGTACCGTACGGTTTCAGGTTTCGCTTCTCCGAGTGATAAACCAACTGGAATAAAGTCACAACCTACCTGACCATTGATGGCAAATAATGCTGGTAAAGCAAATTGTGGCGGAATATTTCCTAATGCAATTTGTGTTCCAATTAATACCCCGATTACCTGTGCAATAACGGCTCCTGGCCCTAGTACAGGAGATAAGAATGGCAGGGTACAAACGATAACGATAACGAGTAGTCCCCATAGTGAACCCGCGAGCGGAGTTAGTGCCTGTGCAATCCAATCACCTACTCCGGTATAGTTGATAATCCCCATTAGCATACTGACAAACGCCATAAATGGAAGGATATTTTTCAGTAGGATATCGATGGTGTCCCGGCCTGCTTGATAGAATGTGCCTGTAAAGTTACCGATTCCTTTTGAAAAACGAAGTAGAATATTATCTTTTTGCTGACTGACAACTTCCTTTTTCAATTCTGTATAACTTTCTTTAAACTTCTCCTTATCTTTTGTGTCAAATTTTGGTTCGTCGGTTACTTCCTGCGCCCCAGCTGCTTGATTATAACCTTCAGCTATGGCAACATCTTTCGTTGTAACCCCTGATACAAAAATGTCTTCCGTTATATATTTCGAAAGTGGACCTGAAGGGGAAGAAGGAAGTACATCCACTGTCAGGATACGTTTCATGGGGTAAACACCAATCCGGGCTGTTCCACCGCAGTCAATAACAACACATGCCATTTCTTCTTCAGGATATGAACCTTTAAAGCCGTCAACCGCTTCCGCTCCGGTTAACTCTGCTATTGCTGCTGCAACCGGATGGATTCCCCCTCCAGTAATAGACACAATTTTATTCTTTTTTGTGGTCGGTTCAATATATAAACCTTGCCCCCATCCGCCTGAACCTTTTGATACAAATACGCCACGATAACCCATCAAGAACCTCTCCCTTCTATGCTAAATCAGCGCCTTCTTTTTTGGCGAGATATTTTGTGATCATTTCAGTAACAATTCCACGAATTAGGATCACCACGACACCAACAATAAAATATCGAACAGCAAGGTCTGCGACCGGAAGACCCAACTCTTGAATGCCATTTGCAATTCCCAAATAAACAAATAATTCACCAGCATTCGCATATGGGAATAATCCTGTTACCGGATGAACGAAAGAAACCGCTGAATCATAGAAAGCAGGTTTTTGTTTTTCAGGTAAAAAGCGGCCAAATGTATAGGCCATAGGATTGGTTAACATTAAGACGGAAAGAACCGGCATCAATGTATAGCGCAACAAGGTGTATTTTGCTGCAAATTGAATAATTCTTGTCACTCTGTCCTCACCGACAAATTTCATCATTGCATACGTAAATGTCAATAACACGACCAGCGTTGGAACGATTCCTGTTACTAACCCCATAAACGTTTCTCCGCCAGCCTGGAACATTCCGATAAAATGTTCCCCTAACCACTTAATCCATTCCATTTGCTTGACCTCCTTTTATACTCCCATTGAAATTTTGTTCTTAGCTATCGATAACAAGGCATTTTCACTTGCTTTTAACAATGCTTTACTATTCGCGGGCAGTTTGCTTTTCCCTTTTTCCGGAATGGTATCGTTGACATCATTCACAATTTCTCCCACATGCTTGCCTTTATAGTTTTCTAATGGTTTAAATTTAGTGAGTACGGACATTCCTTTTAACATATGACACTCATGAATAATGTAATCCTGGTCGACTACCAAAATGGCGATCGCTCCTGGTTTGAACTTACCTCGCTCCATACCTGAGAACATGAAATAACCATTTTCCCCTTTGTAATCGCTCACAATTTTGTCGATGTTCTTCTTGTAATGCTTAATTTGGATAAAAGACAATAAATACTGAATAATGAGAATGGCACAAAGTATAATGGCTAGCTGCATAATCCCCCTCCTAATCTACTTTTCTAAGTAATCGATGCATGCGGCATTTCCCGTTAAGATTATAGCGCTTTCATTTTACTTAAAAATAACAAATGTTACTGCATATAGAGTGAGAATAAAAACCGTAACATTTGTTACAAGTACTTACATTTGTTATAAATTAAGAATAATAAAAATATTCTATCATGTCAATAATCTTTTGAAATTAATATGGATAAACTGTAATCCAGGGCATTTATATTTTTATAAACCATGCCGTGTCTAATTTTCCTGCTTTTTTCTATATATATAATGAAAAGCTAGCCCGCGCAAAAATACAACTTGTCCCATAATATAGATAGAAGGATAGAGGAGGAGATGAGATGGAAAATTTGATACCCTCACAATCGGGAGGAACACTTTATAAAGTAATCGCTGGTTCTTTCAGGTCCAAAGCAAACGCCGACGAGTGTGCTGCATTTCTGAACTCCAAGTCGATCGAATCATTTGTCGTTACCACTGCAATCAATGGTGAAACGTGGTACCGTGTTCAGGCTGGTGCTTTTACCACTCGTGCGAATGCTGAAAACCGCTTGGCTACAGTAAAACATGCAGGAATTCAAGATGCTTTCCTCGTTGCCGAAACCAGCAGTCAACCCGACACCTCTGATAAAATCCTAATCTTAGGTCCAATCAGTATATCAGCAGAACAAATGAACCAATTTGCGAAAAGTATCAATCCCAAAGCACCTGAATTGGGTGCTTTATATCAAACCCTTGGTGGATATTATGGTATAAGAGGTGATGTCGCCTTTGCCCAAGCCCTTCACGAAACGGATTATTTCCGTTATACCGGAGATGTCCGCACCGAGCAAAACAACTATTCTGGGATTGGGGCAACAGGCGGAGAGCAACGAGGAGCAAGCTTTGCAACACCGGAAGAAGGCGTGCTCGCCCACCTCCAGCATTTGTACGCCTACGCGACAACTGCGCCCCTCCCTAATCAGTACAATTTGGTCGACCCGCGTTTTCACCTCGTACAAAGAGGCTCGGCACCAGCCTGGGTCGATTTAAACGGAAAATGGGCAGTTCCAGGAGATCAGTACGGACAATCGATTTTAAATCTATATGAAAGAATGGCAGGTTACGTAATCGAGTCGTGACAGGCACCCGAACCCTATGGAAGCTTGTCACATATTATATAGATGGAAGGAGGAAAGGTAATGAAACTTTATTTAGATCCTGGACATGGCGGCACAGACCCTGGTGCCACCGGTAATGGACTTAGTGAGAAGGATGTTACATTGGATATTGCCCTAAAAATCCGCTCGATTTTAATTGATCAATATGAAAATGTTGAGGTCAGGATGAGCCGGACAGGCGATTCGACGAAAAGCCTGAATCAGCGGACAGATGAGGCGAATGCTTGGGGAGCCGATTTTTATCTATCCATTCACATTAATGCAGGCGGCGGAACTGGCTATGAAGACTATATTTATAGCGGCTTATCGGATTCTTCACGAACAGCACAATACCAAGATATTATCCATGCAGAAGTAACCAAACTCAATCAACTGCGAGACCGCGGACAAAAAAAGGCGAATTTTCACGTGTTGCGTGAATCCTCTATGGATGCCCTGCTATCAGAAAATGGATTTATTGATAATGCACAGGATGCCGGGCTGATGAAGCAAGCCTCTTGGCGGCAAAACGTTGCTCAAGGACATGCCAATGGTATTGCTAAAGCATTTAATCTAACGCGAAAATCTAGTCCCCCACCACCCCCACCTGGTGGAACTCTTTACAAAGTTATTTCTGGTTCCTTTAAAGCAAGAGAAAATGCGGACGAGCGTGTCACTTTCTTACGTTCAAGAGGCATTGAGTCATTTGTTGTAACAGCCTCCATTTCTGGTGAAACTTGGTACCGCGTTCAAGCAGGGGCATTTTCAAGCAGGGAAAATGCTGAAAAGCGTGTAACTGAGGTCAAACAAGCCGGAATCCCAGATGTTTTTCTAACCACATAGAAAAGCGGAAGCGCCTTGAACAGAGGCGACAGGCATAAGACGAGCCGGCGAGAAGGTTGCTTTTTAACCTTCTTGACGGATTGACCGAAAAGTGGAGGCGACTGCCCTGGGACGGAGGCGTAAGACGAACACTGAAAGAAGGCGCTTTTTTGCCTTCATTCAGTGGGCGGCTTACGACTCGAGTCCCAAGGAGCCGAAACTAGACAAGCTTATGACCCAGAGCCTCTAGGCGCTGCAGCTGGACACTTCTCAAAGTCGAATGTAATACTTTACCTTGAAAAAACAGCCTGAAAACGGATTCAGGCTGTTTTTTCATATTAATATCATGGTTTATTCATAGTTTGTTCATTTTTTAAGGGTAAGCTAGTAAACAAGTAAGCGATATGCTTCTTTTCACAAACCCCCTTTTAAGAAATTTTTTCTTGATCCGGCCATTTGCCGGATCTATTTTTTTATATCGGCTTCTCACCTTTCACACCATTAATCGAATAGCTTACGCTTATATTAGCATTTAAGGAATGGGAAACAGAGCAGTATTTGTCTTTTGACAATTGAATGGCCCGGATTACCTTCTCTTCAGGTAAATCGCCGTCTAAGGCGTAATGAATGTTAATATCGGTAAACCGTTTTGGATGGGTTTCGGCACGATCACCTTGTACATCCATTTGAAAGGAAGTGGGCTCTAGCCTCATTTTTTTCAAAATCGAAATAATATCGATTCCTGTACAACCCGCTACAGCATTTAATAGTAATTCCGTTGGTCTCGCACCAGAATTCTCCCCGCCAAACTCCTCCGCTGCATCCATGATCATTTCATGTCCAGAGGGAGCCATCCCTGAAAAAGCCATATTGCCCTTCCATTTCACAGTAAAGTCCATTCTTTAAAACCCCTTTCTCATTATCATAGTTTTAATATTCCATAAGGGATTACCTTTATTTAAAAAATTTTCCTGACAAGGCAATCTGGCATGTAACTCGTATCAGGTGAAAGGCACCAGTTTCGAAATGAAAGGCTCTCCATCCCAAATTTGTTTACTTTCGGTGCTCCTTTGCTTAACCTCAGGTTCTTCTAAGAGGGTGAAAAAGTTTTTTGTTGGTAGTTTTCCAAGGTTGTGTTTTTTTGCCAGTGCATCAAGATAGAATCTTCTTGAAGCGGAGGAATGATCCTTTGATTGATTGTTATTAGCATCAGAAAAATCATATAATACACCCGCTGTAGGAACACGGTTAACCTGGTACTTTTCCGCCACCCGGAGAAAGAAATCCCAATCCCAGTAGTTATGTACATCTGGATCGAATAATCCTAAGTCATTGTGAATCTCCCTCCGGTATAAGGAACCCGATGAAACAAAGGTAGAGAACTTTTTCATTGCTTCCAAATTCATTTCATAGGCAAACATAAATCGATTCGCAGGCGTTCTCACCCCATTCTCCACCTGAAAATGAACGATTTCCACATCGGAATACACTAAATCATAACCCTGAATGGCGTTTACCATCGTTTCCATATGCGTTGGAACAATCAAATCATCATCATCAATCAGCATGATCAACTCCCCACTTGCCCGCTCCAGAGCTTGATTCCGCGCATGAACATGCTTCGAGTTTTCCTCCATTTCAACGATGATGATGCTCAAATTCGGGTAAACCTCTTTTAGAATGTCAACACTTTCCCCAGCATCATTGACAATGATGACCTCAAAATCCTGAAAGGTTTGCCTGCTTAAAGCTTCGATTAATTCCCCAAGGAGCATTAGCCGATTATACGTCGGGATTACAACAGATACTTTAGGCTGCGTCATCCGATCTCCACCTCTTCAAAAAATGTCTTTTAACGAATTTTACCATTAATAGGGATTATTCTGGAGAATTTTGCTTATTAAAAAAGAAAAGCCCAGCTGGTTTTAGCTGGGATTGCTTTCAAGTATCGCCTTAATTTTTTTCAGATCCTTGTTGTTTGCTTTTTTCATCATGCTGGCCATAAACGGTGCGAAAAGCTTGGAAAAACCGGTTGGATTTCCTTTGTTTCTTAAGGTCATTCGTGTCTGATTCTCATCAAGTGACTCCCATGAATAAGTGGTTTCCATAGGGAATGGTCCCTGCGCTGTACTCATCACTAATTTCTTTTCTGGAATGTACTCTTTTATTTCATAGATATAGGCAAGCTCTCGCCCGAGAAATTGTGCTTTAAAGGCAATTTTTGATCCTATCTTCAGTGGTTTTGGTGTCTGCCACTCAGCCGATTGAATATTCACATACCATTCTGGGGCATGATCGGGATTCGCTGCATATTCTGATACTCGTTTAACTGGGCGGTTAATGTTTATTTCTGTCATAACATCTACCATCTAGGTATCCTCCAAAGAAACAAAAGTGAGTTCTGTAATTTCTCTTTTTATAATCAACAAAAACGCAGACTCTTAATTGCATGATTCGGGCATTTATAAACCTTTCATAATGACCAGAGCCCAGACCTTTTCCGGATATCGGGCATTATAAACCTTTCATAACGACCGTAGCCCACACCTTTTCCGGATATCGGGCATTATAAACCTCTCATAACGACCTTAGCCCAGACCTTTTCCGGATTTCGGGCATTATAAACCTCTCATAACGACCGTAGCCCACACCTTTTTCGGTTTTCGGGCATTATAAACCTTTCATAACGACCGTAGCCCACACCTTTTCCGGATTTCGGGCATTATAAACCTCTCATAACGACCGTAGCCCACACCTTTTCCGGATTTCGGGCATTATAAACCTCTCATAACGACCGTAGCCCACACCTTTTTCGGTTTTCGGGCATTATAAACCTCTCATAACGACCAGAGCCCACACCTTTTTCGGTTTTCGGGCATTATAAACCTCTCATAACGACCGTAGCCCAGACCTTTTCCGGATATCGGGCATTATAAACCTCTCATAACGACCGTAGCCCACACCTTTTTCGGTTTTCGGGCATTATAAACCTCCTCGTCACCACCTAAGTTCATCTTTTCTATCTAAAACACAATCGTCTTATTCTCATGAACGATGATCCGGTCTTCAATATGCCATTTCACCGCCCGAGCTAATACGCTTCGTTCAATACGGCGGCCAATTTTTTTCAAACTATCAACATCATCACGATGGTCAACACGAGCAATATCCTGTTCGATGATTGGACCCTCATCAAGGTCGTTGGTGACATAATGAGATGTAGCACCGATTAATTTAACACCGCGGTTATACGCCCGTTCATACGGCCTTGCGCCAACAAATGCAGGCAAAAACGAATGATGGATATTGATAATTCTAAACGGATTTGCAGCGACAAATTTCGGTGTCAGGATTTGCATATAACGCGCCAATACAACGAAATCGATCTTATATTCATTTAAAAGCTGAAGCTGCTTTTCTTCGACCTGCTCACGAATATCTTTGTTCGCCGGGATGTAATAAAACGGAATTCCAAGGCCCTCTACCACTTCCCTTGCTTCCTCATGATTACTGATAACCACGGCAATATCCGTCATTAAATCCCCACTTTGCCATTCCCATAAAAGCTCAAGCAAACAGTGAAGCTCCTTGGAGACAAAGATTGCGGCTCTTTTCACATGATGAACATGAGTAAACCGCCATTCCATCGAAAACTGCTCGCCAATTTCAGCTAACTGCCGTTCCATTTCTTGTGCTTTTTCCTTCAAACCAGGACATTCAAATTCAATCCGAATGAAAAAGGTTCCTCCCTCAGGGTTGGTTGAATACTGGCTGGATTCAATAATATTGGCCTGATGTGAAAACAAGAACTTTGAGATTGCGGAGACAATCCCTGGCTGGTCCGGACAACTGACCAATAGTCTTCCGCGATTCTTATTCTGTTCCTGAAATATTTCCATTTGATCCTTAATAAATGAATTCATTGTCAAAACCTCGCTATCATTAATGAAAACATTATACAAGAGACAGTCAAGAATCGCTAACTTTTTCGAAGATTCACGTAATTATTATGCGACAATTTACCTGTTGGTATCAGGAACTGAATATGTTAAAATAAATCTCAACTATAAAGAAATGGAGGTTTCGCTTAAAATGACGGCATCTATTAGACTTCGTTACCAAGCTTTGAACCGTTAATTGAATACGTTCAAAGACTCTGCTTATATGCAGGGTAAATGGGATAAGTCTGCCTATTTTTAAGGAAATCTTTATTTTACGGTTATGTAAAAAAGAGGGGACGATTCTACCCTCTTTTTTGTTGTCTTTAAAAAGAAAATTTTACCCATTGAGGAAAAATTCACCACCACTTGTCCATTTACTCTGTCTTTTTTCAACAAACAAAAAACTGAATAGGACGTGTAATGAAATGAAACCAACAAATGAACAGGCTTGGAAAAGGAATATCATTCTCTTTTTAGGAAGCCAGACCATTTCGCTATTTGGATCGGCCTTGGTCCAGTATGCGATTATGTGGTATATCACCTTAAATACCCAATCAGGTGTGATGATGACCATTTCCATCGTTTGCGGCTTTGTCCCAACCTTTTTTCTCTCACCATTTGCCGGTGTTTGGGCCGATCGCTACAATCGGAAAATCCTTATCATACTTGCCGATGCGCTGATTGCGGTATCGACATTGATTTTGGCAATTCTGTTTTTAATGGGATACGAAGCACTTTGGCTGCTGTTTGTAATGTCTGCGATACGCGCGGTTGGAACGGGGATTCAAACGCCGGCAGTTGGAGCGATTCTTCCCCAGCTAGTACCTGAGGATAAATTGACGAAGGTGAACGGAATGAACGGAAGTATTCAGGCAGTCATTATGCTCGTTGCTCCGATGGTCAGTGCTGCATTGCTCACTATGGCATCCATGGAAGTGATTTTCTTCATCGATGTAATTACAGCAGCAATTGCGATCATTATTCTAATGACCGCTTTACATGTTCCAACTCATGCTAAAGCGTTAGAAAAGCAAACAACCAGCTATTTTAACGACATGAAAAAAGGTTTAGTCTATATTCAAAATCACGACTTTTTGAAAAAATTCTTTCTGTTTTTTGCCATTTTCTTATTCCTTGCTGCTCCGGTAGCATTCCTAACACCACTACAGGTAACACGGAGTTTCGGGAACGATGTTTGGCGTTTAACTGCAATCGAGATTACTTTTTCGATTGGGATGATGGCAGGTGGAATTGTCATAGCCTCTTGGGGAGGGTTTAAAAACAAAATTCACTCAATGACAATAGCCACCCTGATCATGGGAGCCGGTACCTTCGCACTCGGAGTCATTCCTATTTTCTGGATTTATCTTATTTTTATGGGCATCGTAGGTATAGCAATGCCATTTTTTAACACACCTGCTACCGTCTTGTTACAGGAAAAAATTGAGGGAGATTATTTAGGAAGGGTATTTGGGGTGATGGGAATGATCTCCACCTCTACGATGCCGTTAGGAATGTTAGTATTCGGACCAATCGCAGACATCGTGAAAATCGAATGGTTGCTTATCGGAACTGGAGTACTGATATTTATCCTATCATTTTTCCTAGTTGGCACGAAAGCGTTAGTCGAAGCTGGAAAGCCTGTCGAAATGAAGCCAGAAATCGAAGGTAAGTAATATTTTTCAAAGGGACGGATCCAGTAGGGTCTGTCCCTTTTTACATTTGTTGCTATTTACCCATTCCCCTACATTTGGTAACTTAATAGATAGAATGGATTCTCCTGAGGACAACCAATAGAAAGAAGGATCATAATGAAAGACCAATGGACCTTACTGTTTCAAATATTTTGGACCTTTTTCAAAATTAGCCCTGTCACGTTTGGAGGGGGCTATGCGATGATTCCATCAATTGAAAAAGAAATAGTAGAAAAACGAAAATGGTTAATGAGTGATGACATTGCGGATGTGTTTGCCCTATCGCAATCTGTACCTGGAGCAGTTGCCATTAACTCCGCCACCTTTATTGGTTACAGAATTGCCGGAATTAAAGGGGCTTTGGCAGCAATGGCTGGTGTTTCACTCCCTACCTTCTTAATTGTCCTAGCTTTAGGGATTTCCTACTTTTTCATCCACGAAAATCCTAAGCTGGAAGCGGCATTTGTTTCCATCCGCGTGACCATTGTGGCGATCATCGTTTATGCCGCTATTAAAATTGCGAAAACAGCAATTGTTGATAAAACTACTTTTTTCATCATGGTTTTAGGGGTTCCAACATTATTTTTTATCCACCCGGTCCTCGCCATTTTCTTAGGGGCAGCAGTGGGTGTAATCGCGATTTTTATTAAAAAGAAGTTAGGTTACAAAATAGATGCAAAACAAAAGAAAGAACATGATCCAGCCACAAATCCTGATTATTTTATGGGTGCTGGGATCTAAGAAAAGGAGGGATACACATGGTGTTGTGGGAGCTATTTCAAACCTTCTTTGTAATGGGGTTTGTCTCTTTTGGCGGAGGCTACGCCATGATCCCGATCATTGAATCAGCCGTTACGGAATATGGCTGGATGTCTGCAGAACGGTTGACGAATATGATTGCGATAGCCGGAATGTCTCCAGGTCCAATCGCGGCAAATAGTGCCATTCTTGTCGGTTACTCTACTGCTGGAATTAGCGGAGCTATCATTTCCTTCGTGGCTATGTTGCTTCCCTCAATGATTCTAGTCATCATGGTTGCTACCTTTTTTATAAAATTCCACCACAATTCTGTTGTCGAGGCGATTTTTTATGGGTTGAAGCCGCTTGTGACTAGTTTAATTATCTTTGCGGCCATCAGCTTTGCCCAAGCTAATCAGTTAGTAACGCTAAATCTTTCCTTTCGTTCACTAAGCTTAATCGTGATTTTTGGATTATCATTATTTGCCCTATTAAAACTTCGCTGGAATCCGGTCTATGTCATTGTACTCTCCGGGCTCGTTGGTGTCGCTCTTTATTCTTGATTGAGTAAAAAATCCAATCAAAAAGAAGCAGCCATGCATTTTTAAGATGCTGGCTGTTTTATTTGCAAACTTACTTATGAGACGGATCTTATTGTACCTATTACTTGCTCTAAAGCTTCCTTTTCATCTACTCCCTCAGCCTCTATTGTGATTTGGGCCTGTTTTGGAATCGCCAGCGATAGAATCCCCATAATTGATTTTAAATTAACCCTGCGTCCATTAAACTCAAGGAAAATCTCCGATTTAAATTGCGATGCTGACTGAACTAACTCCGTAACCGTTCGCGGATATAACCCTGTCTTGCTGTTAATTTCTACGGTCTGCTGAATCATAAAATGCCTCCTAACAAGGTGAATTCATACAAGGGGAAAATTCCCACTGTTTTATGTATGAATCTACTTTGATAAAAATGAACCATTTTAAGTTAAATAATAATATTTTTACGGGATCCACAATGACCAATAATTTTTCTACCGCTTCACGGAAATTTCGATTCTTTTAACATGACAGAAAGCAGTGTTTACTGCTTTTTTGTGTGGAGACATTGGTAACACCCCTTTTATTACTTTAATATGCTATTGAAAAAGGAGGCTGTTCCGATGGAAAATCATGAAATTGAAATTGAAGAGTTTGTGATTAGTTTATTAGATATCATCACAATACTGATGGTTGAAGATAATCCTGCTCTCGGAATCGTCCTTCTTATCCTGCTAAAGATGGTTACCAAGGATAAAATGATAAGAATTTCATTCATCTTATTAATTATTGCGCTTGATGCCACATTAACAAACGATTAATTTATGTTTGGAATGCGGAAAACCAAGTATATTAGGGGCTACTTTTGTTCTAAAGTTATGATAGTAGAAAATCAAAACTGCTGCATGACTCCTAGTCTCCAAAAATAGTAAAACCGCTGCCTTAGTACTAGCAGCGGTTTTTTCTAGTTAACTTTCTACTGTTTCAGGGAAAACTTCCCGCCCTAAAATTTCTGGAATTTGTAAAAGCTCAAAAACTTGATGGACTTCCTCCGTTAATTGAACAGCCGTAACAGCAGTACCTTGTTCCTGTAACTGCTGAACAAGATACATGAATAAGCCCATCCCAGTAGAATCAACAAAAGAAACGTCAGCAAAATTGATGACTACTTCCTTAAACTTTTGTAAAGCTGGAAGAATCTCTTCTTCCATCAATTCCGTGATTTCGATGTCCATGTCACCCTTTAAATAAACGGATGCTTTTTCCCCTTCTTGAACCATCTGATGTTCAAACATAAGATCTCCTCCTTCATAAAATTTTCACTTTAATAACAATTTCCCTTCTTTGCTAACTCGAGCAAATACATTCTCTTCAGGAGTTTTAAAATAGTGAACGTGAGATCCGACCTCGATAATCGTCCCTTCCAAGACCTGGTTGATTTTTATCGATTGATCGTCAGGCACTTTGATTCGAGTAGGAGTCCCTCCTGTGTTACCTGTCTCATTTACCTCTATTCCACCAGCTGCATAGCTGACACCACCCCGTAGAACTCCAGATATTTGCACTTTACCTTCAGAATGTATCTTCGTATGGAAGGAACCCTTTCCTACGATAAAGATATCTCCGTTACAGTAAAGCTCACTATTTAACGTGTAAGGAAGGATAATCTGTGCATCTGGTTTCTTAGATGGTGCATTTAACACATGGATGTCGTCTAATCTTTTGACCAAAGTAGCGACGTCTTCTGGGTTCTTAAATTGTGTCGCAACCATCTTTAAGAAGCCATTGGTTAAGATCGAACAAACCTCTCGATATTCGGAGTCAATTAGCTCGAGCTTGTCTGCTTTCTTGATCAACACATTGAATTCCTTAATTAATGGTGGTAAATCTCTAAACTTATTTTCTAATAAAATTCGAATTAAGGAACTCAGTCCCATTTTGGTAATATCAGAGGTTTTGAAAACGGGTGATTGATACACCTGTTCAACCGCTACTGCAAACTGTTTGATATCCTTGGATATCTTACCAATTAAGTTGCTAACATCTTCAAATAATCGAAAAATTTTTCCTGCGCTTAAATGGCTGTTGATGACATTTTGCGAAACGATAATGCGGCTTCCTGCTTGAATGGTTGCTTCGTCAACCGATCCACGAACCATAATCGCCGCCAATGCTTCAAGCTTTATTCCTTCTCCAACATCCCCCTCGACTTCTATATCTCCAAGATGTAGATTTTTCACTATACGACCATCGAGATTAGTAGAAAAAGTGGCTTTAGGGATAACGGACACCATTGCTTTAATGCCATTATGATAGATATAGGGGCGGCCGGGTTTTACAGCGACGAGTTTCGTCCCTTCATCTACGATATCTACTCCTCTTCCCACATGAACAATCATGTTTTTGGGAGCATCTGGTTGAATAGGATCCCCCGTTACGCTATACCCAACCTTCCCTGTTTTTGGCGAATGGATCACGCCTATCAGTTGCCCTTTTTCCACTTGCGGAAACCTATAGGATCCAGGCGCTTTATCGCTCTTGTTGTGATCAAACATCTTTGTCTCAACGACACATTCTAACCAGCCATCTTCACCATTTTTAGGGGAGACCCCTCTTGCGATCGTAAATACCCCAGGTTCTTCTGCCTCCAATGCTTGATGAAGAGCAAGTTTTTGAATGCCATAGGAAATACCTAATGCCTTCATTCGTTGTTCCAAATGCTTCTTTTGCAAGGGGATGATACTCTCTTCATGCAGCTGTACTTCAAGCTGAATATGGGAACTCGGTTCGTGATCAACGATGCGGTACGTTTTCCGGTACCCCGGTTCCAGGTGAAGCGTGGCCGTCATCTTTAAGTCATCGAGTTCAATCGACCAGGATGGCGTTTTGAACTCATTTTGAAGCTTGATTATCACCTCATCCTTTTGGGTTACAGCTGTTGTTTTCGTTACCAAGCTTCCATTTTTATACACGGATACTCCCTCTGGAGGCGTAATTGTTGGAAAATGCGAGACTGTTTCCTTACAAAAAATTTGGCCATCTTTAACCCAAACCTGTCCATACTCTTCTTTATCCATAGATTCCAATTCTACCCGGTTCAAAACTGGTTCATAAACATGTTTCGTGCTTTCCGGACTGAAAAAATCCTTTGGTTCTGACTGAATATTGTCCATCACTACCTGAGGTTTTGAACTTCTAAACAGGTCTAGTCCTTTATCAACTAGTTTAGTAATCAATGATCTTTTCATAAACTCTCCCCCTTTCTCAAGGATCCTGGTACATTTTATCTAGGATAATCTGGGTTGCTCACCCATTTGCAATGTCACCATCGTAATATCGTCCTTCTGATAGTTTCCATCCATAAATTGAAAGACAGCGTCAATAACAGCCTGTTCAATATCGTAGACACTCTTCCCCTGGTTTTGTAGCATAACGTCTACCAGCCGGTCGATTTTGAACTGCTCTCCAGCTTTATTCTGCGCTTCGACAATTCCATCTGTATAAAAATAAACATATTCATTTGGCTCTAACTGAATTTGCCCTTCCTGATAATTCTGGTTAGGCAATCCTCCTAGCATTACACCCGATACTTTAGGTAATTCCTCCACTTGATTGGCTTTGATAAAAAGAGGAAGATTATGGCCAGCATTGGCAAAGGATAGCTTACCTTGCTTCGGATCCCAATCAGCACACAAAACCGTTACAAAGGATTTTAACGAACGAAGATCCTTATAAAGGGCATTATTCATCGCTGTTAATGTTTCTCCTGGACCTGAGGTACTTTGCGCTGCACTGCGAAAAGCACCCCGTGTCAAAATCATTAACATAGCAGCGGGAATCCCTTTCCCCATAACATCACCGATTACAATTCGGATTTTCCCATTTGTCAGTGGATAGAAGTCATAGTAATCTCCGCCAATCCATCTAGCAGGAATCGAGGTTCCACTCACTTCTCCGGATAGTAATCTCGGACTCTCTCCATTTAAAAGTTTGCTTTGAATATTTTTAGCTAATGAAATTTCCCGCTTCAATGTTTTTAAATCATTTTGGAATTCTTTTGTTTCAATACCGTCATACTGAAAAAATAAACGTTCACGAAATTTCATTTATGTCCCCTCCTTTTTGAGGGCTTCTAGGATTGTGAAAAGACCAACTATTTCAAAAATCTTATGGATAGTCTCATCCATTCCAGTTAACTTAATCGTAAAGTTCTGCTCTTGAGAAAGATAAATAAGCTCCATAATCGCTCCAATTCCCGTAGAGTCAATAAACTCTAAATTTGAAAAGTCCAAAAGCAACTGAGAAACCTTTGCCAGTTTGTCCATCTTTGTAGCGAATACCTCAATCGTCGTGATATCCATTGTTCCGTTGATTTGGACGACTGCCTGGTCCAGATTCTTTTCTATATGGATCGTTAAACTCACTGTATCCCTCTCCTCATCGTTGTCATCCGTTACTAGCAAGTCATTAGGATGTGATTTCTTTTCGTTTATAGTCTATTAAGATGTAGGTTCCCTCTGAAGAAGTGTGGACCTGAACGCCGTCAGACAAAGTGGCCATCATTTTAAACCCTTGACCTAATGACTTTTTACTGGAGTACCCAGAAACCAATATCGTTTTAGGAATTTCATGCAGTGGGATTCCCGATCCTTTATCCGAAATAAAAAACTGTATTCTTTCCTCGTGTAGGTAGATGGATAAATTTCCACCCGTTGCGTGCTTAACAATATTGGTCGCAGCCTCTGAAACAGCAATTTGAATTTGCATCAAATTAAAAACTGTTGGATATTGTTTTAGAATATCCACTGCCAAAACGCGGCTTTTTGGTACATCGGCATTCCCATTGATCGCCATCTCTGCAATCTTTTCACCTAACTGGTCGACAAGACTTGATTTTGAGGCATGAAGTTTAACTTTACCTTCTGACAAGGTATTAATAACCTCAACATAGGACTCTAAAATATTCTGTTCCAATTGCTTTCTAAACCCTAGGTAAGGAGTCAAATCATGAGCAAATATTGTTACTTCACCATTGTGCAAAGTTTGCGCGTGAAGGTCTAATGTGCGTTGTTCGTGGATAAACGTCTCATGGACAGGTTCTTGTCGTTCAAGAGCTGTATTCGTTAACTCTTGAAGCAATCGATTAGGAAGCGGATGGTTAGCCGTTAGCGCTTGGCCCTCCTTCATTTGAATAAAAAAAGAATCACCAATACTTGTATAACTCTCCTGAGTCGAATACTGTTCCTCCATTAACTCTTGTCTTTCCTTTACAACCTCATCGTAAGAAATATCATAAAGGATGTTCTCGATGTGGCATTTTTCCACTTTTGCTACTAGTTTTGGATCGAGTATTGTTCCTGCTCGCTCCTTTAGCAGCTTTAACACCGTTTCAGGATCCTCTTGCCGTGTAAGGATGTAATCCAATTCATTGGCGAGGGCGATAATCCGCGATTCTAAAGGGATCTCCTCTCCTTGTATACCGCGGGGAAATCCTTTCCCGTCCCATCTTTCATGATGGTGAAGAATCCAATTTGAAAACGACTCATTCGGATACATCGTCTTGACAATATCAACGGCTTTTTCAGGATGACTCTTATATTCAAGTTCCTCAGATAACGTTAAATTTCCGCGCTTTCGAAAAATATTCGAAGAAATGAATGATTTCCCAATATCGTGAATGACGGCAATCTGTACTAAATCATTTCGTTTTCTCTTCGGATAATTAATACCTTCAAGAATCGTTTCACAAATAACCCCGACACGATTCCCATGACCAGCTAGACTAGGAGCAATACTTCCCTCAAGTATTTGAATGAATGCCTTGGAATTAGCCTGGCGAAGCGAAAATTGTTTCGAGAATTCATAGGAAAAAAAGATCACAATTAATAAAAAGAAAAGAGTATATAATAATGAAACGATTAAATCTGTCTCTGTTTGACACAGCATTAACCGTGGGATAACAATAATACAAATGATTACTGGCAAGGTAAGTTCCTTTAATTGTTGTCGGATGTTCGTAAACATTTTTTTCTGAAAGACGGTTGCCTGTATTCCTTCAAGTAGAACAATGTTTACCAATTCAAATACTAAGGCGACTAATGCAACCATAATAAACATATTCCATGAACTGGTCAGCTTCCAGACAATTAGTGAGGAAAATGCAGAGACTATATACATTCCAATCGTAACAAACAGGCGAATGATCGGGATTTTACCTCTTCTTAGGCTTCTTACATAATAGGCCAAGGTGGCTATAAAAATAGCCATTACTGTAAAGGAAAAACCTTCATGAATCAACAAAAACAAGTAGCCAATACTTCCAGCTGCGTATTGATCCCCACTTGGAACCTTGATGGGGAATATCTCTAAAATAATGACAATGATCGTTAAAACGATAAAAATATTATTAAAGTATGAATCTATTTCAGAAAGAGAATAGAAAAGGGCGATAGCAGCTAGGATGACAAGACTTGTTGTATACCAATTATGCATTTTCATTTTCTCTCACCTGATAGTAAAAACTTAGAAGAGTTTTTAGTGATAAGAAGGATAATTCCCATTCCGACAAGGAGATCACCAGGGCTTAACACATAGCGCACAACTGGAATCCAGTCACCGAAGAGCCAAAATGGCATCGAATTTTCCATCAACTGATGGCGGGAATCCGTTTCGAACGAATCTACCTCCTGCCCGGTCTGAATTAAGGCAGATTCCGATACCGGCATTAGTCCTCCATGTAGCAGAAGTGCCATTAAATTTAATAATGCTCCAATCACAATCCATTTTACCCCGGCAATTTGTCTATTTTTCCAAAGCCCAATAATCATTGCTATAAACGTAAGGGTAAGGATTAACTCTAATTTTTCTTTCGTTTCAATCGTAATGATCACCAGGGCAATTTGAACGCCAAAGCTAACAATGATCAAAAGAGGCCATTGAAATTTAATATTATTAATGACAGTAAGGGGATTTCTTTTTTGCAATAAAGTAAGAATAATAGAAAATAACAGAAAATATTTCATTTCAATGACCTCCTTATCAGAATGTGGAAGCACCTTGTTCAGTGGCTTATGACCCCTAGGCGCTGTAGCTAGAAAATTCTATTAATCTCGAATAAAAAAAGACTTGGATCTCCACGGAAGATTCATCCACAGGAATGCCCAAGTCTTTCTCAGCAATCATTACCACCAAGGGCGACCGATGACAGGACCTAATGCTGCAGCAATCACAGCCGTAACCGTTAGAATATTCTTTACACGTGCTTTCATGTGGATTCACCTCCTTTCAAAGTTGTTAGGACTTTATAATCCAAGTAATCTGTGTACTTCATTAATTTTAAGCTTTGATATATGAGCGGTTTTTTGAAGATTCGAAAAACTTGCTAGGTAGGTTTCCCCGAAAGCTTCAATCTTTACGATTTTCCTTAAATTTACTAAATAAGAACGATGTGTCTTGTAAAAGTATTCAGGGAGTCTTTCTGTGATTTCTTGCAGCGACTCTAGTGTTTCATATCGATCTTTTTCGGTATGAAGAATCGTTTTTCTTCCTTCTTTTTCGATATAAAGGATGTCCTCAATGAATAGATAAACAGAGGTATTACTTGATTTGATCGCCAGCTTACTTTTCGATCCCGCCTTCACACTCTTATTTTCTTGTATTTTCAACAAATGCTTAGCTTTTTCCAAAGCAATATAGAGACGTACCTTTTCAATCGGCTTGACAATATAATCAACCGCTGAAAGACTAAAAGCTTCAACGGCATATTCATCAGAACCAGTCGTGAATATCACCTGAAGAGAAGGAAACATTTCTTTGCACTTTTTCGCGGCCTCCACTCCATTCATTCCAGGCATTTGAATATCGACTAAAATGATATTTGGTTTTTCCTTTGATGCCAATTTCAGCAATTCCTGTCCATTGCCAGCCATACCGACTACTTTATATCCTGGCATTAGCTCAATTAAATAACCAAGAAGAGTACTGGACGGAAGATCATCATCCGCTATGATTACGTTCATTTCATCCAATTCAACCCCTCTTTTCCTGCGAACTTTAATAAGATTAATTTCCCTTGATCTTCAAAGGATTATTCTCATCCATTCGCTTAGGGCTTAATCGGATAGCAGGAATTTGTTATTAGCAATAATGTACCTTCTCTAGGCCTTAATGTCTAATCGATATAGGACATGAGAGGCACTAAAAGCCGCATAAAAATATTTCCTGAGGACAGGTTACGACATAAAAAGGACATATTACGACAAAATACAAATTTTCAAAAAATATAAAAAAAGAACGATTCCGATACTTGGAACCGCTCTTCCCCTTATTCATTCAAGTATTTTGTTATCACACTTAAAAAAGAAGGTACATCAATTGGCTTCGTAACATATTCATCAAAGCCCTTCGTTAATGCCCAGTTGATATCCTCCTTCATTGCATTGGCACTTACTGCAATGACAGGAATTTTCTTCGTCTCTGAATCTGCTTTTAAATGATCAAGCACGTCAAAACCATTTGCATCTGGAAGATGGAGATCCAATAAGATAAGATCGAATTTGCGCTGTTTGGCTATCTGTAAGCCTTCTCTTGCCGTTGTAGCTGAATCCAACATCACTCCTTCAACAGTAGTAAGGATTTCCTCGACTAATTGGACATTCGTTTGATGATCTTCAATATATAAAATCGACTTCCCTTTCTTCAGCGGCAGTGAACTTGGTTGCATCATAAGCGACTGTGTAAGTTCGGGATGATAGGAATGGACCATTGGCAGACTGAACCAGAAATCACTTCCCTCTTCTAAACGACTGTCGACACCAACTTCGCCATCCATCAATTGAACTAGTTGCCTGACAAGTGAGAGTCCTATTCCGGTCCCTTCAACTTGAGGGTGTTCCAGTCGATAAAAAGGCTCAAAAATTCGAATTTGTTCATCCAATGGTATTCCCATTCCGGTATCACGGATATGAATATAAAGGAAATCACCACGAGTTTCACAGGAAAGAAATATCTTCCCGTTTTCCTTGTTGTATTTAATCGCATTATTTAATAAGTTCAGGATAATTTGCTTAAGCCTTACCGGATCTGCATGGACAAATTGATTCACACAAGCTGAAGGTTCATTCATGATGCGAATCCCTCGGCTTTCCGCTGATGGTCCTACTAAATTCATACATTCATTCAGGACGTTGCAAATGTTAATTGTATCGGTTACAATTTTTAATTTCCCAGCTTCAATTCTTGAAAGGTCAAGTACTTCATTAATCAGATTTAATAAATGACGACCACCTTTTAAAATTTCTTTGACAAATATACCTTGCTGATTACTTAAAGGTTCCTTAATTTCTAGCAATTGGGAGAATCCGAGAATGGCATTGAGTGGTGTCCTAAGTTCATGACTCATATTGGCTAAAAACTCCGATTTCGCCAAATTCGCCTTAATCGCTACTTCTTTTGCTTGAATGATACCTCTTTCCATCATCTTCCTTTCGGTAATATCTTCAAATGTCCATAAATGCCCTTTCAGTTCCTGATCGATATAAAAAGGAAAATAACTTCTTTGGAAAATTCGATGATTGAAGATTTCTACTTCATCAACTGTTGGTACTTGCCTCAACAGTATTTCGTTAACCTTTTCCTCCTCCTCTTCACTATTTCCATAAAAGAAATCATAGTAATTTAATGCAGATTGGCCAATAATATTCTGAATAGGATCCTCCAACTGAAAAACTTGGTGAAAAGTTCGATTCATTGCAATAATTTTTTTGTCATTCCCGATGACAATCATTCCAATTGGCAAACTATCAATAATCGTTCTTCTTAACGCATTGGATTCTCTCAATTTAATTTCTGTTTTTTTCCGCTCAGTTATATCAACCCCAGACCCAATAACTTCCCTGACCTTTCCTTCATGAAAGACTGGACTTAAGGTGACATAATAATCGATTCCGTTTAAATTTGCTTCATAGCTTGTAATTTCACCATTCCATGCCCTTGTATAGGAGTACATTTTGTTTTCAGCATCCTCCTTCGGCAGGATGGAATGCAAGGGTTTTCCTACAACCATTGCAGGAGTAAAACCTAATTTTCCGAGCAATTCCCCTTCACATAAGGTATGGATATATTGGCCCCCAAGCTTCATAAATTTAAACGTCATTCCTTGCTGCCTTTGAATCGTATTTATTAAATCCTGCTGAGATTTTCTTATATGTTCCTTCGACTCTACTACTTGCCGTTCTGCCCCATTTTTCTTATAAACGATAACTGAAAGAATAAAAACAATAATCAAAAGCATGATCAATAACAAAAGAAATGAAAAAAAAAGAATGAATATCGCACATCCTTTCCTAAGTTTTCTACCTTCCGATTCTTTCTCTCACTTCATTAATTTTCAGTTTTGAAATACCTGCTTGTTTATCATAACCTCTAAAATATGCAATAAAAGTTTCGTTATGCTGGGTAATTTGCATAACCTCTTGCAAATTAATGATATAGGAGCGATGCGCTTGGAAAAATGAGTCATCCAGACGGCTTAATATTCTTCCAATCGTTTCGTTTGTTTCATATATTTCTGCCTTTGTATATACAAGACACTTTTTCCCAGCTTTTTCAACAAAGTAAATATCTTCAAATGGGATAAATCGGGTACAGCTGTTGTCCTTTAGAAGCAGGACATTCCTTTTAGTGTTCTCCAGTTGCTCATTCATTTTCCCTTGTTCAAACAATATGATATCTTTTGCTTTTTCTAATGCCTGGAATAAACGGTCTTTTTCAATTGGTTTGACGATATAATCAACCGCAGCAAAATTAAAGGCATCGATCGCATAATCATCATAACCTGTTAAAAAAATGACCTTCAGATTCGGGTAAAACATCTGACATTCTTTGACCGCTTGGAGGCCATTTTTCTTTGGCATATTAACATCTGTCAGGACAAGGTCTGGCTTCTTTAACATAACTTGTTCGACCAGTTCATCTCCATTCTCACACTGTCCGATAAGCTGAAAGTCAAGTAAATCACTTATAAAATATTTTATGATCTCCATTGAAGCTAGATTATCGTCTGCCAACAGCACTTGAATTCGATTCATTCGTCCATTCCTTTCTTAAACCCTATCCTCAGTTTTCCCTTTTATCAAAATAAAAAGAGGGTATTCCAAATTTTTTTTTGGAACACCCTCATTATTTAATTGTTTATAGGCCCACACTCAAATTAGTCAATCACCACTCTATGTACCATCCTTTATTTAGGGTTGTTATTTACTATCCTGTTTTAGAAATTCCTGTACCGCATCAATGGATAATCCCAATTGACGTGCTTCTAATATCAGTGCAAACCACTCTTTGTCGAGGGCGTCCACTGGACTATCGGAAACAATCATTCATTTCACCCCTTATATATAACTTCACTATTTCAGACAAATAGGCTTAGTGGCCCTTTGCCGTCATTCGTTCAATCGCACCGTCCTATCAAGAGGTGTGCCGTTACCATTCACCACTACAACTTAAGTAATACTACCTTCCATATTGAACAAATCACTAATAGGACAATATGCTTAATTGCAATAGTATGTTAATTATATCCACGACTTTCCAGCTAGGGTGTTAGTTCTTGTCGGTTATTCATCATTTTTATATTATTTATTTTTATCATTTACAGCATTTTCCTACAAATTACTTTCATGAAAATAGTAGTCCAAACTTGCCTTTGTTAACCTTTATCTGCTTCTACAATTTAACTCTTTTTGGCAGAAAGCGTTTTCAGCGCTAAAGAACTAAGTAAAATGTAACCCTTCCACTATTTTTCTATATCCTTGGAAGCAATATTTTGTTATTCTATCTTTTAGATGTAAAATATTGTAGATTTTTGGAGGAATAACCGAATGAGGTCGCAAAAAAAGAAGAAGAAAACCTGGCTCAAAGTCACGGGAATTATCCTATTAATCTTGTTATTAGCTGGTGGCGCCTATGCTTTCACTGTATATAAATCTTTTAAAAGTGCAGTTGACACCATGCACGAACCGATTGAACGAGAAGTATCGGTGAAACGCGAGGAGCCTATTGCTCTCGAGAAGAAAGATCCATTTTCCGTGTTAATGCTAGGTGTGGATGAGCGCTCAGGTGATAAGGGCCGCTCAGACACGATTATTGTCTTAACGGTGAATCCTAACAATAATTCCGTTAAGATGCTCAGCATACCACGTGACACGCGAACTGAAATCATTGGAAAAGGGAAAGAGGATAAAATTAACCATGCTTATGCTTTTGGCGGCGTGCCGATGGCGATGGATACCGTTGAAAACTTCCTTGATATTCCTATCGATTACTATATTCAGATTAATATGGAAGGCTTTAAAGATATTGTTGATGCCGTTGGCGGCGTAACCGTTAATAACGACCTTGATTTCACTTATGATGGCTTTCATTTTACAAAAGGGGAGCTTACCCTAAATGGTGAAAAAGCGTTAAGCTACTCCAGAATGCGATATGAAGATCCGCGCGGTGACTTTGGTCGTCAAACGCGACAACGCCAAATTATTCAAGGAGTTATCAATAAAGGTGCCAGCCTATCAAGCTTAACGAATTTCTCTGATATCTTTTCAGCCCTTGGTAACAATGTCCGAACAAACCTAACTTTTGACCAAATGTTTGATATCCAAAAAAATTATAAATCTGCCGGTCAAAACATCCAACAAATGGAGATCAAATCAAGTGGCACAAAAATTAATAATATTTATTATGGAATCGTCACAGCTGAAGAACAACAACGGGTACAAAATGAATTAAAAGCTCAACTAGAGCTACAATAAAATAACAAAGCGGAAGCGCCTTGGTCAGGGGATAGAGCTTGATTAAGCAAAAAAGCTGAGTAGAGAAATCTACTCGGCTTTTTTGTTGGTTAAATCTGTCGAACAAATTTGTTCGTTATCCCGTATAATTCTCCATCATTTCTTGTTTCTTTTTGCTATCCTAAAGTATGAAAATGGTTCATTTGGTCAAACACTAATAGACAACCGGAAATCACAAAAGCTAATCTACAACTTTTATTTGGGAGTGGATTTCATGGAAGAACGAGGGAATTTCCTGACCGGACTGCTTTGGGGTACGTCTTTAAGTGTTCCATTATGGATTGCATTTATTGGTTGGATCAAATTAATGATCAAATTACTACATTTTTGAAAACGACAGAATCCGAGCGTAAGTGGCCACCACTTACGCTTTTTCAAGTTTTTTTTGCGGAGAAATAGGCATTACGCCCTAAAAAAACATTGACAATCGACCTATCTTTTCCAAAAAGTTTTTTGTCGAATTTTGATGATTTTTATATAAAATCTGTATATAATGGTCTTTAGTGAGGTGCAAGGGCAAAATCACTGAAAAGTGATGACGCAAAGCTAAAGGGACTAAGGTCATTGTGACAAAGTCAGCCAGCCGCCATTAAACAATAAAGGAGCAACTATGTATGTCAAAAAGCATATGGATTACACCAGAAGAAGCCTTTCGTAAGAAAAAGATGAAGAAAACTCTTATCTATGTTTCAATTATGATCGGCACAGTCATCTTAAGTGCAGTAATTACCATGTTAGTAAACCAAGTCTAGCATTCGAGGATCTTAATGGATTTAAGATCCTTTTTTTATTTCCAAATCCTATATAAATGAAATAAACTACAGGTAAAGACCCCTCCAACTTTCAACAGAGAGGTCTTTTTATTGTGATTTCACGTTCGGCATAGTTTATGGAACAACATTCAGGAAGACGAACACAATCGTCACCAAACTTATTATCAAAATGCCCCATAATACTCTTTCCATTTTTTGATTCGCTTTTTTCTTTTCGGCTTCGACTTTACGGATTTGGTTTCTAAGACGGTTTAAATCTGGATGAGACATGTTACGTAAACGCCTTTCGAATACTTTCGGCAGAAGGAGTGGTAACGGGGGCTAAGGTTAAACCGGTTCGCTCCTCGACCTTTCCGCAAATCGGGCAATCCTCTTTTCGTGTCGGCGTCAGCCAGACACTTTGATAAGCATGCTGCCCCGGAACACCATCAAAGAGATGAGGATAAAACCAATATTGATCCTTCATCGAAAAGGTGAGATAGGTAAACTCCTTATCGATGGCCTCCGATACGAACCCTTTTAATTTCACATTGGATTCCTCAGGGACGAGCAAGGATAAAATCATCTTCACGGCTGCACTTGAGACATGGTGAATGTCCGCTGCAAGCGCAATGACTCCCTCTAATTTCCCTGTTCCGTAGTCTGTCTTGACTGCCACCTTGCCAGCATTTTGTTCCAATTCATGTCGAATCGATGTACTGCACTGATAACAGGCTGTTTTTTCTGGAATGCTTAAAATAACCTCGCCTCCTTCAGCCCCCTGATAAAGACCAACAAATACCGCCGGCTTTCCGGTCCCATAGGCAAAGCGATTGATTACTCGCTGAGCCCCGGGATCATCCGTTGCCGCCACGACCACATCCGCTTGTGTAAAAATCTCCTTTAACGATACTGCGTCAAAATCATGAATATCTTGCTGATAGGTTTGCAGCTTCAGCGTTGGATGAATCTGATGGAGCTTGTGGGATAGCCCCTCCACTTTTGGCTTTCCAACATCATGAAGGGTAAAAATAGTTCTGGATAGATTCGAATATTCTACGATATCAGGGTCGATCGCAGTAAGCTGTCCAACACCACTGCGGATTAGCTGTTCGGAAATATAGGAACCGACGGAGCCAATCCCGACAACAAGAACATGTTTTGTCAAAATATCTTTAGTAAGAACACCAAGCGTACGCGAAAAGAGGCCGTCCAGTATTTCATTTTTAACTTGATCCGAAAGAATAGACTGTCTATCTCCATCCATTGCTATCCCTCCGTTCTACAAATTGTTTGTTGAAAATGGATATAACTTTGTATTTTCAAAAATGGTAAAGCCATTTGCCCAAAGAACTGATTTGGCATAAGCCTTTTCTAGTGAGGGCAGGCCACCGCCATATTGGTTGCCAAAACAAATTCGTCCATCGGAATACAAATGACAGGCATGAACACTTTTGTATCTCCCCTCCACCTCTGGATAAACTACCTTCACTTGATAAGCCGTGCCATCAAAATAGGCATACATTTTATAAAGCCGTGTAAATTCATCTTTAAATGAATAATACCAGCCGTGAATCCCATCTACTTCAAGCATTTGAGTGTTGCCGGGAAACTTTTCCTTAACGACCTTTTTTTCGGCCTCGATTCTTGACTGCGCAAATACGCCTTGATGAACCTCCGATAATTGCTTCTGACTTTTGCTATGGGCATCGCCGCCAGCGACAATTTTCCCTTCTTTCGTCACCATCACTTTTCGATCTTTATCAGCTGGTAACGCTTCCTTTTTATTTTGACTAGCTAAAATCGTTTGGCGTAACTTGTTCAGATCCACCTGCTGGGACATCTAGATTTCCTCCTCCGCTTTGATATTAGTAGAAAGTAATAATTTTGATAGGGATAAATGGCTGGATTCCTCATAATGATGACGGCTTATATGGGTAATCAGCTTGGTCCCATTCGTTTCTACGAGGAATCGCATTTCATCACTTATATTAGATTTCCGTGCGCGATGTCTCCTAGAAGGTTGGGAAGCCCTCACCCTCCGTCGTTTTAACCGATGGAAAATCCTTGCTCGCTGTTGTGTAGATCTCTTTTGTATCGGTGAATTCACCGGGACAGTAGCGATTTCCTTGTTTACTTGATTCAGTGCCTCTTCACTATCATCGATGAGAGAGGAAAGGAGCTTGTCCATGTTTTGAATAAATGAATCGGACCAATCAGGCTGAAATTCGTTTTGACTCCCATCCTTATAGGTCACAAGAATACTAGGCTTACAGTCTGGATAGCGAGAATCAACGACCATCAGTAAATCGAAGCGATCCTCCATTTCTAGCGTACAGGCTATCATCGGCTGAAATTCCTGATACACAAGGAACACCTGCGGATTTCTCAAACCTGCCTTCCTACGACAAAGAGCTTCGATATCACTTGTTAACTGTCGTTTAGGGATGGTTTGCACCATCATTTTTCGTAATAAAATATCGTCCTGTTGAGTCTCAATATTCGTGTCATCAGACTCTAACTCCTTATTCCGATAGCCGGCAAAAAAGGATATTTTCATTTTTCCAATCGCAAGCTCATGGGCCTCTAAACGGTCGATATTATTTAGCGTAACAATCGGGACGAGATAATAAGGCATATGCGGATTCAACTTAAGCCCTGTGCTTAATTCAGAAAGATCCTGGCCCGAAGGCTGATCGAATTTCCCTGGGTGGGAATGAATAATTCCTTTATACTCAAGCCCTTCACTCACTTCGGTCTCTTTTACCAACTGATTCAATCTGCGGGAAGGAGAATAGCTAGAAGCAGTTGTTTGCGCCGTCGGGTCAAAAATAAATTTGCTGACAATCTCATTCCCTGGTTCACCTAACAGCGCTCCTCCCCGTTCCGGACGATCGCTGCCGATATCTTTTTTGATTTGTTCGAGAACCGTATCATAGATAAATAGCACACGATTTCCCCCCTTCCCTTAAACGAAATTTTTACTAAAAGGTAAGTCGATACGTTCAATCACATTCTTGCTGCCTCGGAGCTCTTTTGGCATGTCAGCGATACGAAGCGTGGCATTTTTTATCGTCGTTTCAATGATATTCCTGACAAATCTAGCATTACTAAAATAGCGGTCTCTTTTTCGATATTGCTCTTCAAAGTAACCAAGTAGATCCATTAACACCGGTTCATCGATACAAAAATCTGCTTTGCTAGCGATACTTTCTGCAATTTTAAGTAACTCCTCCGGAGTATAATCCTCAAACAGGATCACTTGTCCAAACCGTGAGTTAAGCCCAGGATTGGACCTGAGAAAACCAACCATTTCCTCTGTATATCCAGCCGCTATCAGCACGAACTTTCCGCGGTCGTCCTCCATCCGTTTGAGAATCGTATCAATTGCTTCTTGACCAAAATCTGCTGGCTGTTCCTTTTTGGATAATGAATAGGCCTCATCAATAAACAGCGTACTTCCTATCGACAGGTTCACAACCTCCGTCGTTTTTATCGCGGTTTGCCCGACGTAACCGGCAACCAAATCCTCGCGCGATGTCTCTATTAGGTCACCAACTGGAAGAATCCCGAGGGCCTCATAGATTTGGCTCAACAACCGGGCAACCGTTGTTTTTCCTGTCCCCGGATTTCCTAAAAAAACACTATGTGGGATGAACTTACCCGTGTAATCAAGTCCTTCTTCCTTATAATATTTTACGAGTTTAATGATATCCCTCACTTCTCGCTTGACTTTTTCTAAACCGATCAGCGACTGAAGCTGCCCAACCAGCCCTGTTAACCGGTCCTCATTGACTGGTATTTGAACCGTTTGCTGCAAGTTATTTTTCTGGAGTAGTGGTTCAATATCATCGTCTGTAATCGTCGTTAGAGCCTTAAAGGTTCTTTCATTTGAATCAAGACGGACACAGCGCTTTGCATGATTCATTTTGACCTCTTCAAAAAACGTTCGAACCATTCGAGCATTCCCAAAGGTTCGGTCCCTTTTTCGGTATAAATCGGTAAATTCCTGTAAAATGCTTTCCTTCGGATAGGTGGTTGCGTACTCTTCCTCCACCAGCATTTTTTCAAATATTTGCAAGAGCTGATCAGGGGTAAAATCATCGAAATAAAACTGGTTTTTAAATCGATCCTTTAATCCCGGGTTTGCTTCGATAAAGGTTTGCATTTCTTCCTGATAACCAGCTGCTATCACAATAAACGACTGTTCGTCTTCCATTCTTTTCAAAATGAGCTCGAGAGCTTCTTTGCCGAAATCATTGGCTGAACCTAGCTTAATCAACGTATAGGCTTCATCAATAAACAGTACCCCGCCCTTTGCCTTATCGATCGCCTTATTGGTTTTCCTTGTCGTCTGACCGACATACTCACCCACTAAAGCTGAGCGATCTACTTCCACGATATGTCCCTTTTTTAACAGACCAAGATGATAAAAAATCTTGCCCATTAGTCTGGCCACAGTTGTTTTTCCCGTCCCTGGCTTCCCTAAGAATATGCTATGATGACGTAGGATCGGTACAGAAGCAACACCAGCCGCAGTTCGTTCTTTGGAATACGTATCAAAATCAATAAGGTCCGCTACCCGGTTCTTTATCTTGTCTAAGCCAATATATGAATGCAGCTCGGCTAATACCGACTCCATTGTCTCCTCGTTGCCAGGTGGTTTCTCTGACTGAATAAACTCTTCGCTTTCCACATCGTTGTCCTGATAAGAACAGTTTTGGAGCTGGAGCTGATTTTCTCCTTCTTCATAGACATGTTCAAGGGTATTATTAATAAAATGACAATTCGTGACTTTACCTTTTCCACTCCACACTAATAACCCCATCCGCTGCCCATTTTTCACCGTACAATCGCTAATTTTCGGATTACTGCCATCAATAATGGCGATTCCCGAAATCGCACTAGCTTCAATCAGTGTACCTGCCAACTCACCAGTTGCCTGCTTTTGGAAACAGACACCGCAATCCGCTTCGATAATTTGACAGTCTTTGATTTGCACATCGTTTTCATCTTCCAGCATAATTCCTGCCTCACCATGCTTGGTAAAGGTGGTATTTTCAATCCGGCTTTGCAGGGCATTTTTTACATAAACGCCAACAGGAGCTTGCTTGAGCCTGCTATCTTTCACCTGAATCGTGCTACCAGCTAGCCACACATTCTGCTTTTTCATCGCTTCCATTGTCGTTTCGGTAATATTCGCATGTCCTTGATTCCTGGCTCTAATTCCAACATCCCCACCTGAGATCCGGCAGTTATGAATAATCCCGATTCCTTTATGGTTAAGATCAATATGGAGTTCATTACGATCAAAACGGCAGCCATTGAAAATCGGTGCCGAATAATGGGTAATCTGCACACCTATTTGATTTCGAGAAAACTGACATTGGTCGAGCGTGCCATTGGCTTTCTCGGCAAAAAATGCCCCTAAGCGATTATGAGTAATTTTTGTCTGTTGAAATAACGGATTGGAATCGACTCCCGCCTTAATTCCCCCTTCAGAGTTTGCGGTTATCGTACTATCCATAAGTTTACAGTTAACCCCGTTGCCGACAGCTAGTCCCCATTTGCTGTGATGAAACAAACATTTCTCAAACACCGCAGGACTTGTCGCATCAGCAATATAAACACCCGTACCGCTCGACGAAAAAACACAGTTTTTAACAAAGATTTCTCCTTTATGCAGCTGAGCGCCAAATTGATTTGCTTCCCCTGTTCCTTTAAACGTGATATTGGTAAGCTTTGCAGCGCTTGAATCGACAAATACACATGCTTCTCTCTGACTTTCTACAATGATTTGTTCAGGTGTACCATTTCCTACTAACTCAATGTTCTTATTAACGAATAGTTTTTCGTAATATATGCCAGGATCAATGCAGATGATCGCCCCTGGGCTAGCAGCATTAATGGCAGCTTGAATCGATTGATATTGTGCGAATTTATTATTTTGCGAAACTATTAATCTTTCCATAACATCATCCCTCATTTATCCAATTCTCTGTTATTTTGTTAATAGTAATCTTCCATTTTGGACAAACCTACCTACCTAATATTTTACCAATATTAATATTACACCGTATGCAATAGTTATCCAAAAATTCAGTCATTAAATGACAACCCATACCCTCTTTCGACTGATACGGACAAAAAATGTACGTGATTAAGAACAAAATAATAATATATTAGTTGAAACCTGTTCACCCATTTTTTCGTATTACCTCTAAGAAAAGAGGTGACTGATTTGAAGAAATGGCTGACTAGTTTTATTATGGTTGCTTTGTTATTCATTTTCCCACAGCAAAGTTTGGCAGTGGAGTTTTCAATTACTAAAGTAAAGATAGACGCCTTTCTGCAAACGGACGGAACGGTTAAAGTGGAAGAAACGCATACATATGAGTTTGAGGGGGATTTCAATGGCATCACCCGTGAAGTGATCCCCAAAGAAGGAGCCGGCATCACAGAGTTTTCGGCTGATGAAAATAGGAATTCCTTAAGAGTCGAAGAAGAAGACGGCCTTTATAAGATTCATCGAAAAGGTGAAGATGAATCCATTACGGTAACCCTTCATTATTTAATCGAAAATGGCATCGAGATCTACAAGGATGTAGCTCAATTTTATTGGCCGTTTTTTGATAGCAGAAATGAATCAACCTATGAAAATCTTTCGATTACGATTCATCCGCCTGATCCATCAGAAGATGTCATTGCTTTTGGATATGACGAAGCCTTCCATACTGAAAAGATACAGGAAGACGGAAGCGTACGTTTTCAGCTAGGAGAGGTTCCAAGCGGTACGAACGGGGATATTCGTGTGGCGTATAATAGGGAGCTATTCCCAGCAGCCACGCAAACTTCAGATAAAATGATGAAGGCGGAGATTATTGAGGCAGAAAATGAACTCCTCGCGCAAGCAGAAGCCGATGCGGCCGCAAAGGAAAGATTGTCAACGATTGCTGCGATTGGAATACCAGCATTCTCAAGCATTCTACTTTTGTTAATGATGGGTAATTGGCTGAAGGCAAGGATAAAACGTGCAGATCTCCTCCGTGAAGGCGGCCTGGAATTCCTTACCTTACCAAAACAAATCATGAGTTTGCCGGCAACGATTCATTTTTCAAATCATAAATACCTGCCGCCACAGGCTATGGCTGCTGCCTTTCTCGATTTAATTCGCCAGGGATATGTGAGTAAAACTTCTGATGATGACTACCAGCGCACAGGTCGAACTAGCCCATTGAAGCATGAAAATGTATTGATGAAATGGCTGTTTGGAAAAATTGGTAAGGGAAATCGGTTTAACTTTGCCGATTTATCCACCTTTACCAAGTTTAAGAAGAACCACTCAAATTACCAAAAATTCCAAGTTGAATGGAGACAGGCGGTAAAAGAGGAATTTGATAGTCATCAATTCTATGAAAAGAAAACAAAATTCCGCTTACTTCTTGGTCTTTCTAGTATAATCTTACTTCCGTTTGGTATCCTTTTCTTAATTTACGAACTACTTGGGGCTTTTTTTGCTGTACTGCTTTTGTTTATAACCGTGATCATTTACGCCATCGCCTACCGGCCAAAGACATTGGAAGGTACACGAATGGCTTTCGAATGGAAAGAGTTTAAGAAACGTTTTCGTGAAATTCCACAAGAAGAGTGGGAACAATGGTCCGAAGATGACCGCATGCGTGCTTATATTTACGGTCTTGGAGTCAGTGATAAAACCGTAAGGAAGAAGAACGATGAGCTGGTGGAGGCGTTTACTCCATATCAAGAGAATACAACAGCCTACACGATTATCTATGCAAGTTCATACGCTAATTCTAGCTTTCATTCTGCAAACGAAACAACTTCCATCTCTAGTAACAGCAGCGGCTCAAGCTCTAGCAGCGGGGGAACAGGTGGAGGAGGAGGGTCAGGCGCGTTCTAATATGAAATAAAGCTTGAGGAGACGAGAAGATCCTCAAGCTTTTTTGTTTATATTTTCTTAACAAATTCTGATTTCAGTTTCATTGCTCCGAAGCCGTCGATTTTGCAATCAATATCATGGTCGCCTTCAACCAAGCGAATATTCTTTACTTTCGTTCCCATTTTTAACACAGAGGAACTGCCTTTTACCTTCAAGTCTTTAATAACCGATACGGTATCACCATCATTTAAGATATTTCCATTTGCATCTTTATAAACTTTGCTTTCCTCACTCGTCGAATCAGCCACTAGAGTCCATTCATGGCCGCATTCCGGACAAATCAACAGGCTTCCATCCTCGTATGTATACTCCGAGTTACACTTCGGGCAGTTTGGTAAAGTTGACATCTGTTTATCTTCTCCAATCCATTTTTTAGCTCTCATCTAAAATACTATATTCTTTCGATGATTGTGGTTACCGACATTAATGTTAGTAACTAGAAAAACCGTTAACATCAAGGATTAACGGGTTTCCGTATATACTTTTAATATACTTTTAAGTTGGTAACCAATTTTAAACCCTAGTAAATATAGTTCGAATAATGTTGGTAACCATATTTTAATTTTAGATTCATTTTAATTTTTATTATTACAGTCTAATAAACCATAAGCACCCGTTCGTTTAGTTTTTTCACTTCCTCCACCTAGCTAGGTGTTCAAAACTTTTTATCCGATAGTATGTTTTAATTAATTAGATATATTTTAGTAATTCTATGACTCTTTCTCTTCATTTTTTCCAACAATTAATTCCATTGACTCCATTTTGTGACCTTTAATATAGTTAATATGGATAGTCATTTTATATATTCCGTTTTCAGGTAATTTTGTCTTTACTTCATATATACCTTTATCATTTTCTTCCATTTGTAGAGAATCTATAAATTCAATATCATCTTTTTCCAGCTGGAGAATAACTTCACTATTTTTAATTATTCCACCATCTTCATTTAATAGTGACACTAGGAAATTTACCTCTTCATTTGGAGTAATTGTTTCAGGTTCCGTCACAATTTTTAAGTACTCTATTTCATCAAGATCAATCTTCTTTTCACCAAAAACATCGGTATAGTTCTTTATAAGGGTTTGTTCCTTATACTTGATGGTGTATTGTATATTCCATCTCCCTTCAGATGGAAGTTTACTTTTAAAAATATACTTATTTTCATAACTTTCTAATTTGATGTCTTTTATTTCTTCCTTTTCTTCTGCCATATATAAATCCGTTTTAATTTGGAATCCATCCTTTTCGTATTGACTAGGAATTTTTATGGTTCCCTCTAACTCTCCATTTATATATTTATGTGAAGCTTCAATGTCCTGTCCCTTCAATGCAAAAGCTGTTTTACTATTATCATTACACCCAACTAGAAAAATAATTAAAAGTATAAAAATTAAAATGGGCTTTTTCAATCTATTCACCTATTCCTTCTTCGAGGTTCAAATACTGTTTCTGTTTAGCAATATAATAATTAATAATGGGATCTCTGTTTCTCAAAACTATCGCTTTAATTTCTATATTACTTTTACTAGGGAACTGCTCAAACAATTTAGCTATTACTCCAGATAGGATAGCAGCTGACAGTGAAGATCCACTTTCAACTTTATATTTATTATTTAAATCTAAATCGTAACTAGGTAGATATTCACTATCCGAGCTTAAAGAGAGGATTTTTGTCCCTGGAAGAATAAAGTCAGGTTTGAGTGCCATCATTTTATTCTTAAAAGTAATTGTATAAGGTGCTATCTTATAAGAATAGGATGAAAAAACAGAGCTATTTGTCACATAATCCATGGCCCCAACAGAAATAACTCTATCAAATGCTGAAGGATATATCGGCCGATCGTTTAATTTCATAGCATCTTTTACATCCTTATTACCAACTGAACTAACAATTACTAACCCTGCTTCGTCTGCTTTAGTTATTGCACTTTCTAAAGCATCTATGGCATTAGAACTTAATTTATCAAAACCATAGGATATATTAATAACTTTTATGTTATATTTTTCTTTATTTTGTATCACCCAATTAATTCCATTAATTGTATTAAAAAGAGAACCTTCTCCGACGTTATTTAGCACTTTCACCCCAACTATGTTCGCCTTAGGAAAAATTCCTTTGTAGTTAGGACCTTCCCCTGCAATGAGACCTGATATAAAAGTACCATGTCCATAATCGTCATAGGGCTCAGCATAATTATTAACAAAATCTTTAAAAGCAATTATTTTATTTAAGGGTATAGTTAGATCCTCATGAGGATATACACCTGAGTCTAAAACTGCTACTGCAACAGGTTTAACCTTTTCACTAGCTTGGTTCATTAATTGATAATTTTCCTCTAAACCTACCATCTTTTTAATGATCTCGGGAGTTAAGACAATACCTTTTTCTTTGACAAGTAGGTCATATGTTTTACTGTTTAGCATCAAATTCGTTTTTTGAGAAAACCTTTTAGATGTTATACTATTTTTTGAATAAATAACTAAACTTGACAAAGATAGAGCAATTAATAGAATTACTATAAGTCTTTTATTCATCATTCTAGTTCCATTTATAAAGAGGTACTTATCAAAGTACCTCTTTCAACCCCTTTTAATGAGTATGAAGTCTTTCTGAATGATCTCTAAACCATGAACAATTGTAATGACCGTCACTTTTTTTCTTACCATTACAGTAGACATTTGATCCTGAATTTTCACCCATTTTATCAAGTGCACTTTGAATAGACTCAATGTAGCATACGTAGTTCTTTTTCCAGTAAAAGAATACTGTTGGATTTCCTGCATATGAAGTTCCACGAGCTATTGCAACTGCGCAATCAGAACTATTCAATGGGAACTTACTTGAGTCAGAAAGTGAATTTGCTGCTTTATTACAACCAACAATATTATTACCTGCTATGATTTTCATTGTTCCCATACCACTTCCTACCGTGCTTCCAATCGGCTTAGTAGAATAGTAAGTTGTTGATGCTTCTCCAACCTCATCTGAAGTCATCATTTTTTCAGACATAATTTGAGATCCCTCAAAAAACGCTTTTCCAGATAAATTCAACTCAATGTCAAATTGATTTTCGCCATTTTTTATTTCTACTACTTGTGTTGTAATGATACTGTCTTCAAAAGTTACATACAGATTATAGGTTCCTGTAGGTATTCCAGGGATTTGAAAATTACCATTTTCATCTGTGGAAACTTCAAATTCATCAATCTTTACGTTTAGATCGGGTAGTTGTGTTTCAATTTTTGATTCATTAGTCTCATCAACAAATAGGATTTCACTCCCGTTTTCATTAATTCCATCCATCAGCTGTTGGATTTCCTTTATTTCTGTTTCATTTCCTTCTTCATCTGCAATTTCAAGTTCTTCTGGTAATTCTTCTGTTACTGCCTCGTCAATATTTTCTTCATACATTTCTTTCGTTGGTTCAACTTGTTCTTTGTTTAAGGTAATAATACTTGTTACACTTCCTGTTAAAGTGCCCGTATCCGGTGATTCAGCATTAGCTACATTACTAAAGAATAATGTTACAAATGAGATTAAAATTAGTAAACTCTTAAACTTTTTCATACTTTGTTGTTTTCTCCTTTATAATCAATTAAATTCAAACGTTTTTTCTTTTATCAGCTTATTATTTTTGTAAAGTTCAACATTGTATTTGCCCTTAGTGAATTTAGTAGTATCTAGTGGAAAGTCATACCCAGTTGTTTCAGCATCCTCTTCCCATTTCTTCTCAAATACTACTTCCTTATTTTCCTTGCTCCTTACAACCAACTTTCTCGATATGTTTTCTGCATTTTTGTTATCTTTTGGATATTGATAATTTACTTCAACCAAAATTTCTTTCTCTAGGTCTAATGGTCCCTCAAATTCTTCCATACTTTGAGATTCAAAATCTACTGCATAACCTAAATTTACATCCTCCATTTGTTTCCCATCATCAAAATAAATAAATAATACAGTAATTAATACTAAAATTGGAATTAACAAGAATAGGAATTTTTTTATAAGCTCACCCCCCTTACAAATGGATGCAAATATTCCAATAATTTTACCTATTGTATTTAAAAACAAGAAAAGTACTTACCTATTTGAAAAATAACAACAGGTTATTCATATTGAATTATAGTGTTTCCTCGATTCGAAATTTTCACAGTATAATAGTAAAAAATTGTACTATCAGTTTTATTAGTTCAGTTAATAAACAGAGTGAAACAAACCTATTAATGTAAGATTATAGAAATTTATGTAAAAAAACAACGTATTTTTCGAGAATATGGAATAATTATGAAGAAAATGTAACAAATTTATCAAATTTTAATTCGATTTTTAGACTAGTCAGTATATATTAAAATGGAAAATTCCACATTTTCTCTCCTCCATCCTATCCTATGATTTGATTAAATAACTTTTTGCATTCTTCCAAAATAACAATATAACTAATTTCTTCATATTTTCTTGGGGACCACAAAGAAACCCCCAGGGGTTTCCCTGGGGGCTGTGGTGTTTCGTTATTTTTTTATCTGAATTAATGAATTACTCATATAAGGACACCACCAAACATTTTGACCTTTATTAAAAACTAGCATTTATTTGTAGTCGTCTATGATTCTTACCGATTTATTATTTTTTAAACATTACAACTCGCTATTTACCAACTCTAATGTAAAGTGGCACTCAATAATGTTTAGTTACCAACATTATTGAATAGTTACCAACATGAATGTCGGTGAACAATTGCATCCTCTTTCATCAAGATAAAAAAACCCTGTTTAGGGTTCCAAACAGGGTATCTGCTAGTTAAAACTTTTTATTGTCGGAGGGGTATAATTTAAAAATTGCTCAATTAATTGATCAGGCTGCTCTTCAATGATGGCCATCGAACGGAATTTCTCTTGTAAAAATTGCTGATCAATCATATGCTCAAATAAGTGAATGAGCGGGTCATAATAATGCTGAATATTGAGCAGGCCGCACGGCTTTTGATGCAAACCAATTTGCCCCCAGGTGAACACTTCAAAAAACTCTTCTAGCGTCCCTGTCCCGCCCGGCAATACGATAAATCCATCGGCTAAATCCATCATTTTCGCTTTTCGCTCATGCATGGTTTCTACGGTGTGCAGCTCTGTTAATCCTTTATGAGAGATTTCACGAGCCTCCAAAAATTTAGGTAACACACCGATTGCCCGTCCGCCCTCACTCAGAACCGTATCCGCCACTGCCCCCATCAGCCCATTACTCGAACCGCCGTATACAAGCGTGATACTCCGTTTTGCTAATTCTTTTCCTAATTGAATCGCACCCTGCCGATAAGCCTCGGAAGCGCCAAAACTGGATCCACAAAATACCGCTAAACGTTTCATGATGATGACCCCCTCCGTGTTAATCTCCTTACTAGTATATCTTTCTACGAAAGAATCTAGAATAGCCCATAAAATTACATATTATCCCAAAACTAAATGTTCCAAACCGTACGTCTCTGCCTCTGTATCTTTTATTTTTTTTCGAATGGAATGTTCTGTTGTTTTCAAATCAGATAAATTCTGAGACTGTCGAGACAGTTGAAGTTGCAAGGAGGAAATCTCTCGACGAAATTCATTTACTTCTGAATGAAGCTCGCCAATTTGAATGACATAATCTTGAGCATAAACGACCTTCCCCTGGATAATCTTATCGACCATCTCATCATGGATCGAGTCCATTTTCCTCCTCAGACTAGTAATCTCTGTTTGGTAATTTTTTGTTTTAAGCGAGATTTTTAACGAGCCTAAAAAACCAGATATATTACCTTTCTCCTTTACCATTTTCCGTTCTAGAAGAATAATTTCTTTTCGATACATATCCAAATCATCTGAAAGTAGCTTAAAATAAGGACGATTTTTATCCTTAATGAATTGGATTTTAATATTTCCTTTCAGACTCGCTATCGAGTTCTCTCGCTTGCTTTTTTCCCTTTCCTTCAATTTCAGCTCCTGTTCGAGATTGCGAATTTTTCCATTCATAACTTCCTGCTCGCTTTCAATGCTTTTTAGTTCATCAAGGAGCTTCTCGTAATCCTTCAATCTTGAACTCCACTCATTTGCGATTAAGTCTAGGTCGTAGTGCGCTAATACTGAATCTGTAAAATACGGTATTACAATAAGCATGAACACAATCGGCATCAATTGCTTTTTTAGTGAAGTATTTTGGTGATTAACCATCAGGTGCCGATCAATAGGAAGATTGTTAACAAATTCGAATATTTCCTTCTCAGATAGCTTCGTTTGCTTTTCTTTAAAAATCTGCTTAATTTGCCAGTTAATCATCGCTTCTAGTTTTGTACACTGTTTCTCTTCGTAAAACGATAGAAAATCCTTGTCCCTTTTTTGAAATTGAATAAAAGCCCAGTCAACGATCTCCTGGCATTTATCTTCAATTTCCTTTTGCGATTCATAGCGGGTGCCTTTTAATTTTGCCATTTTCGTTAATTCTAGAAATAATGATAGCCGAATATCTTCATCCGTTCTCCCCTGCAGCTTTTCCGCTTCTTCCTCCAAATGCTTGGTAAAATGTTTCGATTCTTTCGAAGAGAGTAGATCCTTTGTTTTGGTTGTAATCCAATGCAAAAGATTGGTTTTACATAATAAAGCATAGACCTTCCGCAAATCAGCTCCAGAAAGCCTCACCAATGCCTGGCTTAACGATTGACCATCCATAAACACACCCCCAGAATTCCTCGTTTGTCACTATTATAAAGGAAGAATGGCAAATATTGTTTGTAAAAAGGCGGATTTCTATTGACGTTTTTTAATTCTACATATACTTATATATATAACAGCTAACCATATTGTGATTGGAGCGTTGACATATGAAATACGAATGGAAGAAACAGGATAAGTCTCTCTATCTCCCTAAAACATCCCCCACATTACTAGATGTGCAAAAGATGAAGTTCTTCACGATAAAGGGCACGGGAAATCCAAATGGAGAGGCATTCACCGAACGGGTCGAGGCTTTATATAAGCTTTCCTACACGATTCGAATGATGCCGAAAAAAGGAATTACACCTGAAGGTTATTTTGAATATACCGTTTTTCCTTTAGAAGGATATTGGGATTTAGATGAAGAAGGACGACAACTCGATTATTTGGATAAAAATCACTTCGTCTATACCCTAATGATTCGTCAGCCGGAGTTTGTCACAGAGGATTTGTTGTCTGATGCAAAGGCACTTGTCCTAAAAAAAACTGCAGGCGGGTTATATGAAGAAGTCTTATTAGAAGAAATCAATGAGGGATTATGTGTACAATGTATGCATATCGGAAGCTATGATGACGAACCGCAAACCTTCTTTGCTATGGAAGAGTTTTGCAAGGAAAAGGGGTTACAACGGTCAGAAAAGCAACATCGAGAAATTTATATTTCAGATCCTCGAAAAACAGTTCCTGAAAAAAGAAAAACAGTTCTCAGATTCAAAGTGAAATCATAACAGCGGGGTGTCAAATATGGTATGGAAAATAAATCATTCTACAACACAGAAAGTTGATCGTTTTCAGATTATCTTGGATGAAGTGTCTTTGCCAAACGGAGATAGTAAAAGTTTTTCCTATTTAGATTTTTCAAAAGGTGTTTGTGTTCTCCCTATCACAAACGATGGAAAGGTAATTTGTTTAAAGCAATATCGACATGCCCTCAAAAGCTGGGAATGGGAGCTTCCAGCGGGGATGCTGGACTCGGAGGAACTGCCACCAATTGAAGCCGCTAAGAAAGAGTTAGAGGAAGAAACAGGATATGTAGCAGAGCATTGGCTCGAATTAGGAAGTTTTTATCCATCCCCTGGTTCGACAACCGAGGAAATCTATCTTTTTGCGGCGGCAGGGTTAATAGCTTCCCAGCAGAAGTTGGAAAATAGCGAACAAATTGAGTTACATACTTTATCCATGCAGGAATTAAAGACACTTATTCAAAGCGGCGAATTCAAGCATGGCGCCGGACTCGCAGCCATCCTGCGATACAAGTTTATGACAGACTAGTGCGAAAAGCGTAAAGGACATTTTAACTGTGTTCTTTCCGCTTTTTTATTATTTTAGAACTTAATCTCCATTTTAGCAATCTTCTACATTTACAAATCCTTACAACTAATCTATGAAATGGGTAAAAAGTACCAGAATTCAACGACTAATTATCTGATAAAATAGTAAATTTAGAATATTTACTATAATCTTTCGGAATTATATATTTGAAATGCACTATTTTGAATAGAAAGAAAATTAGGTTAATTAGGGGGTTAAACGAGTGAAAAAGAACAGCGGCTTAAAAGTGTTTTCTAGCATTGCGGCTACTACCCTAGTAGCGACAACATTGTTTGCAGGCTCTTTTGCTGGGACTAAGGGATCACCTGTATCCGCAAAAGCAGCTTATGCGACAGAGTCTGCACCGATTGACTTGAACATTGTCGATCAGGACAGACTAGCAAAAGCATTGCAGGAAAGAGGACTAATTTCGAAGAATGCTAGTAAGGCAGATGTCACAAAAGCAGTAAAAGCTTATATCGAAAAGAAGCAAGGGGAAAAACCAGGTAAAGCAGCAGACAAAGTACTTACAAAAGAACAACAGCAAATGGATCAAAAAGCTAAGGATTTCGTCACAAAACAAAAGGACAAGCTTGCCAAACAACTTGAAAAAGGTCACGGAAACTATAAAAAAGGTAAGCCAAACGGTGCTGTAAAAGTAGATTCTGCGAAACAAGCACCGTATAACGGAGATGTTCGCGAAGACAAAGTCCTTGTATTACTTGTAGAATACGCTGACTTTAAGCATAACAATATCGAACAAGAACCAGGCTATATGTACGCAGATGATTTCAACAAAGAGCATTACGAAAAAATGCTGTTTGGTAATGAAGAATTTGAGCTATTTAATGGCGATACGGTTAAAACATTCAAACAGTACTACGAAGAGCAATCTGGTGGAAGCTACACAGTGGATGGGACTGTTTCTGATTGGCTGACTGTTCCTGGAAATTATAAAGATTACGGAAGCGATAATCCTGCAGGCGGCAACGATAATGCTCCTGGAACAAAAGGTCCACGTGGTCTTGTAAAGGATGCACTTAATGCTGCAGTTGCGTCAGGAATTAATTTGGCTGAATATGATGAATTCGATCTTTATGACCTTGATGGCGATGGAGATCAAAATGAGCCTGATGGTTTAGTTGACCACTTGATGGTTCTTCATGCTGGTGTTGGACAAGAAGCCGGCGGCGGAGAACTTGGTGACGATGCTATCTGGTCACACCGCTGGACACTAAACGGTGTTTATCCAGTAGCAAACACTACTGCTTCCGTAGATTATTGGGGCGGAAAAATGGCTGCTTACGATTACACAATTGAACCTGAAGATGGTGCAGTTGGCGTATTTGCTCACGAATTTGGTCATGACTTAGGTCTTCCAGATGAGTATGACACTCAGTATACTGGACACGGTGATACAGTTGCCTCATGGTCCATCATGAGTGGAGGCAGCTGGAACGGTAATATTGCTGGTACAGAAGCACCAAGCTTCTCACCACAAAACAAAGAGTTCTTCCAAAAGACAATGGGCGGTAACTGGGCAAATATTACCGAAGTAAACTATGAAGATATTGATAAAAATGGTATAGCAACGGTTATCGACCAGAGTGTTACGAAATCAAAGAACCCTGGTATTGTCAAAGTAAACCTACCTAACAAAAAGGTTCCTGGAATTCAACCAGGATATGGTGCTAAGTACTACTACAGCACAAAAGGCGATGACCTTCATACTGTATTAGAAACACCAGTGTTTGATCTGACAGGAGCAACCTCTGCTACATTTGATTACAAACAATGGTATGAAGTAGAAACTGATTATGATTACCTATATGTAAATGCTGTAACAGAAGACGGCAAAGCCGTTGAACTGGATGTGATTGGTGATGAAAACACTGCAGACGGTATGGAAACATCTCAAGGCAAATGGGAAGACAAATCTCTAGATTTAGCTCAATTTGCTGGCAAGAAAGTAAAACTAGTATTTGAATATGTAACAGATGGCGGTCTTGCACCTAATGGTTTCGCACTTGATAACCTTCAATTAACAGTTGATGGACAAGTTGCTTTCTCTGATGATGCGGAAGGCGAAGCAAAAGTAGCATTAGACGGTTTCGAAGTATCTGACGGTTGGATCAATAAACCACATTATTACTACCTAGAGTGGAGAAACTATGCTGGTTCTGATACAGCATTACAATTCTCTCGCGGCGTAAAATATAATACTGGTTTAGTAGTTTGGTATGGTGACGATACATTTACCGATAACTGGACTGGTGTTCACCCTGGTGAAGGCTTCCTAAGCGTAGTTGACTCTCACCCTGAAGCCATTATTGGTACACTTAATGGACAACCATCAACTAACCAAAGTGTTCGCTACCAAGTAGCTGATGCTGCGTTCTCATTAGACAAAGCTCCTTCATGGTATATCGATTCCCCATCACGTGGAATCTATGATTATAAAGGACTACCAGGTGTAACAACATTTGATTCTAGCAAGACGTATATTAATGATGTTATCGACGATGCTGGCGTAAAAGTTCCATCACAATATCCATTGAAGTTCCAAGTCATTGGCGAAGCAAAAGACAATTCTGCTGGTGCCGTTTGGATCCGAAAATAAGCTAATAGTTAAAGACATCGGGTTCGCCCGATGTCTTTTTATGTAATTATTCTATTCTTCTAATTGAATACTGAAAAACGTTTTAAGGCTATCCTCCCCTTCTATCATCACAAGCTCATCTTTCCGATTGAATTCATCCGTTAACGCCATCCACGGTTCGACACAAATGAATTCCTTTCCGCTTTCCGTCCATAAGACAATGTACTTAAATTCTTTTCCGTACTCCAACTTGATTTGTTTTTCCCCTATTGGAAAAGAAATGCTCGTTTGCTTGGCATCGAGAAAAACAACCGATTCTTTTAAATGCGTTAAATCAATCGTACCTGCAAACTCTTTCACTTCACCATCGTTATAGTCATAGTATTTTGAGGCATCGGTATCATAAGAAAGATTCTTTTCGTTTATTTTAAAATAAGGGTGAAAACCTGGATAAATCGGCATCGGCTTAGTGCCCTTATTATGATACTCTTGCTGAATCGTCAGCCTGCCTTTCTCTAGAACATAGGTAAAGACAACCTCAAAGTCAAACGGATACGACACTTTTGTCTGATCATTACTTGTTAGCTTTAGGGTTAGAGAGGCTCGGTTGTTCGTATCACGATCGATCACTTCCCAAGATGCATCGCGGGCTAATCCATGATTCTTCATCGTGTACGTTTTCCCTTCCCACTCATAGGCTCCACCCGTCAGTTGCCCCGCCATCGGGAAAAGAATCGGATTTCCCCCACGAATGTTTTTCGCTGTATCATAAAATGTTGCTTCATTAAGGTAGAATAACTCTTCTCCTTCAACACCATATGAAAAAATAATTCCGCCGCGCTCTGGAGCTACTTTTATCCAGGAGTTTGTTTCCGTATCCTCTAACATGTAAACCTGAAATTTTTGATCTTCGATGATCTTCACATTATACAATTTTTTCAATCCTCTCTATTAGCTGTACTTGAGAGTTTCTGCACTTCCCGAGCAGTCTCTTCTAAAATATATACAACAGGTATTTGCGTGGTAATGTTGGACTTTTTATACCATTCTTCCGTTACGTAATAGGAAATATTCATGTCCGCCATTCTTGCGATGGTGCAATGTTTGTTATTCGTGATGCTAATGATATTACTGCCTTTTTGTTTGAGCTGATTAAGATGGGAAATGGTGAATTGATTTTCCCCTGTAACCGATAAAGCAATCGTTGTGCTATTGTGAAGATAATTTGCATGGATCGGGATATAAGGATCCTTCACATACATCGAAAACTTCCCTAAACTGGAAAAATAACGGGCACCATATTCCGCTAATATCCCCGAACTGCCAGTACCAATAAAGATAAGGTTATCAGATTTCACAATCAATGAAGCCGCCTCTCGAATGACAGCTTCCAGATTCCCCTTCAATGTCCGCTCGACAAATTCGGTGAGTGCATACTGACTGCTTTTTATCTTACTTTCCGCATTCTCATCCAAATATAGCTTTAATTTTACCTTGAATTCTGAGAACCCCTCACAATTTAATTTTCGGCAAAAGCGAAGAATCGTTGAAGTAGAGACATGGGTTTCATCTGCTAAATCACGAATTCGCATATAAATCACTTTCTCGCTATTTTTACAAATATAATCGTATAACGAAGTTTCTAATTCATTAAATGATGCAATAACCTCACCAGAAAACATGATTAGCCCCCTTATCAATGCTATCATACCATAAAAAACACAGTGTTACTCATCTGTAACAAGTTCCTTTCAACGGTATAAAAACCTAAATATTCCCAAGTTATTTACCCGACACATCTGAACCAATAGAATGAACTCAAGAGTAGAAAAAATTCATTCTTGGAGGTTTTCACAAATGGCAAATGGCGTAAAAATCGTAACAATTGGCGGAGGATCAAGTTATACTCCGGAGTTAGTCGAAGGTTTTATCAAGCGTTATCATGAACTTCCAGTCAGAGAACTTTGGTTAGTTGATATTGAAGCAGGAAAAGAAAAATTGGAAATCGTCGGAAACCTGGCAAAACGGATGGTCGCTAAAGCAGGACTTCCGATCAAGATTCATTTAACATTGGATCGAAGAGAAGCTTTAAAAGGTGCAGACTTTGTTACCACACAATTCCGTGTTGGACTTTTAGAAGCAAGGGCAAAGGATGAAAGAATTCCGTTAAAGTACAATGTCATTGGCCAGGAAACTAACGGACCAGGCGGATTATTCAAGGGGCTTAGAACGATTCCGGTTATTCTTGATATTTGCAAAGATATCGAGGAGCTTTGTCCTGAGGCTTGGCTAGTAAACTTTACGAACCCTGCCGGAATGGTTACGGAAGCCGTGTTACGCTACAGCAATATTAAAAAAGTAGTCGGCTTATGTAATGTGCCGATTGGAATGAGAATGGGGATTGCGAAATCACTAAATGTTGAACCTGAACGTGTTCAGGTGAACTTCGCAGGTCTTAATCACATGGTCTATGGACTGGATACTTTCTTGGACGGCGTCAGCGTTCAAGATCAAGTCATCGAAGCGATGGCCAATCCAGATAATGCCGTGACAATGCGCAACATTATCGGGCTTTCCTGGGAGCCTGATTTTATCCGTGGGTTAGGTGTAGTCCCTTGTCCTTATCACCGCTATTATTATAAAACGGACGAAATGCTCCATGAAGAATTGGAAAAAGCAGCTACTGAAGGTACCCGTGCTGAAGTTGTGCAGAAATTAGAATCTGAGTTGTTTGAACTCTATAAGGACGAAAACCTGGATATTAAGCCGCCACAGCTTGAAAAACGTGGCGGTGCTTACTATAGCGATGCTGCCTGCAGTCTGATCAACTCTATTTACAATGATAGACGGGATATTCAGCCTGTTAACACTCGCAATAACGGGGCAATTGCCAGCATTCCAGCGGATTCTGCAGTGGAAGTAAACTGCGTAATTACAAAAGACGGTCCAAAGCCGCTTTCGGTTGGTGATCTTCCAGTGGCCGTACGGGGACTTGTCCAGCAAATCAAATCATTTGAGCGAGTCGCAGCGGAAGCAGCGGTTACCGGTGACTACAACACGGCTTTACTTGCAATGACCATCAACCCTCTTGTTCCATCAGATAAGGTGGCCAAACAAATTCTTGATGAAATGTTAGAGGCACATAAAGAACATTTGCCACAGTTTTTTGCAAAGGTTGAAGCGTAATAAAGAGGGAAAATAGAAGATCGCCATACCAATAGTCAAGGTGGATGGCGGTCTTTTTTCAGTTTCTTTTAATGACTGTCCGCCTGAGGTGTACAGTGTCCACGAGCGGTGACAGGCACCGCTCGTTCGTTGTCACCGCTCGTCAAGCGACTACTTCACGCTCATTTTTATATTTCTCGTACAGTTTTTCGGTCATGATGGTTTTTAGGGTTTGGACGACTTTCCATACTTCTTCATAGGAGGTATATAAGGCGACAGGTGCTAGGCGGATTATGTTGGGTGCACGGAAGTCTGGGATAATTCCGTTTTCCTTCAAAGCCTTACAAATCCTGGCTGCCTCACTATGTTCTAGGCTCACGTGACCACCGCGGCGGGCATCCTCTCTTGGCGTCCCTATGAAAAATCCGAAATCTGCTAGTTCATGTTCGATCAAATCGATTAAATACTGATTAATTCTGAGAGATTTATCACGAATATTTTCAATACCAGCCTCTGTAAAAATTTCTAATGAACCGATTAACGGTGCCATGCTAAGTACATGTGGAGTCCCAATCTGGAACGCTCCCGCTGATGGTGCTGGTATTAAGGTATGCTCCATATCGAATTGTTTCTCTTTCGCAGAACTAAACCAACCTGCTAGTCCGGGCATTTTGCCAAAATGCCTGCGATTCACAAATAGGCCACCCACGCCGCCAGGTCCGCCGTTTAAATGTTTATAATTGCACCAAAAGGCAAAATCAATATCCCATACATTGAAAGAATGCGGAATCGCTCCAACCGAATGGCAAGCGTCGAAACCGATTAATATCCCTCTTTCATGCGCGGCCTTCGCTAATCGTTGGATGTCAAAATTTGACCGCTCCGATAAAGTACAGTTGGTAAGACAATTAATGCTACCTCATCCGTCATCGAGGCAATAATATCCTCCTCTTCTAGAAAGCGGCCATTGCGGCTTTTCACTCTGATTAGATGTTGATCCGGATCATAGCCATGTAGCTTTAACTGGCTTTGCATCGCATAAATATCCGATGGAAACGTTAATTCATCTGCTAAAATTTTCGTACGGTTCCCCTCTGGCTTATAAAAAGTTGATACAAGCTGATGCAAATTAACCGTTGTAGAACCAGTGACAATCACTTCCTCCGGAGAACCTCCGACTAATGGTGCAAGCTTCTTTCCGAGTTCCTCCGCCATAAAAAACCATGGATTCTTCCCTCGCGTCCATCCGTCAATCCCGTGTTCTTTCCAATCATTTATAGATTCAAATACAGTTCTTTCCGCCCTTTTTGAAAGCAACCCCAATGAGTTTCCATCCATATAAATAGATCCTGGCTTCAAATAAAACTCATCTCGAAAATGCTTAAGTGAATCTTCCTTATCCAATCCTATCGCATATTCTAAAGTCGATTGAAAATTATTCAAAATCATCAAGATTCCCCTCTTCCCATTTTAAAATCCCCCTTTAATGAATATGACACTAAAACTATATTAATATCTATATTAAATTAATAGGTTCGATAGTTAGTTTTTAATAAAAGCGTTTGCAAAATTGAAATTCTCAGTTATAATACTTGTATACAAGTATACTTGATTAATAAAGAAGGTGAATATATGGCAGAATCAAAGGAATATCTTTATCCTTTAAAATGGCTTTCAAAAGCCTCCGCTGGTGATCGCGTGACATCTGAACTTAGAATGCGTATTATTTCCGGCACGATTGAAAGCGGTGCCATCCTATCTGAAAATAAATTAGCAGCCGATTTTGGTGTGAGCCGATCACCTATTCGTGAAGCATTAAAAACTCTTGCATCCGAAAATATCATTCGCTTAGAAAGAATGGGTGCCGTTGTCCTTGGTTTATCGGAAAAAGAAATAGAAGAAATCTATGATGTACGTCTCCTCATCGAAACATTTGTCTTTGAGCGATTAGTAAAAATGGACGTAAATGAATTGGTAATGGAGCTTAGTAAAATACTAGAAATGATGAAGATTGCGATAAAATATCGAGATGCCGATGAGTTTTCCTACCAAGATGTTTTATTCCATGAATCGATTATTCGATCCATTGATCATTCCTATATTTTGATGATATGGACCAATTTAAAACCGGTAATGGAAAGCTTCATCCTCTTATCAATGCGTGCCCGTTTCGAGGAAAAGTATGAGGACTTTTCACGCATTGTAAGTAACCACCAACTTTATATTGAAGCAATCAAAACAAAAAAACGAGACCTCATGGTTAAGTCTTTACATGAAAACTTTGATGATGTTCAAGGGAAAGTAGAGGACCTCTGGAGTTCACAACAAATGCTATCAAAAGGAGTAGTGCCAGAAAATGACTAGCAGCATGTTAGGTATAGACATCGGGACAACAAGTACTAAAGCGGTTTTATTTACAGAAAAAGGCGAAGTCATCCAAACAGAAAATATTGGGTATCCTCTATATACTCCTGATATTTCGACTGCTGAACAGGATCCTGAAGAGATCTTTCGAGCTGTTTTGCAAGCGATTACGAATATAACAAAGCATCATCCAGATAAAATACCAGCCTTTATTTCTTTTAGCAGTGCGATGCATAGTGTCATTGCGATGGATGAAAATGATCAGCCGCTTACACCTTGTATCACTTGGGCTGATAATCGCAGTGAGGCATGGACACATAAAATAAAAGATGAAATGAATGGCCATGAGGTTTATAAACGAACAGGGACACCGATTCATCCGATGTCACCATTAAGCAAAATCACTTGGATCGTGAATGAACGTCCTGAAATCGCTGTCAAAACGAAAAAGTATATCGGAATTAAGGAATTTATTTTTAAAAAGTTCTTTGATCAATATGTTGTTGATCATTCCATCGCTTCCGCCATGGGGTTGATGAATCTCAAAACTTTGGAATGGGATGAAGAAGCATTAAATATTGCTGGAGTCGGTCCTGAACATTTATCTGAGCTTGTACCAACAACCCAGATATTCAACAACTGTAATCCAGAGTTAGCCAAACAGATTGGAATCGATCCACAAACCCCATTTGTTATTGGTGCCAGTGATGGAGTCCTTTCCAATTTAGGGGTAAATGCCATTAATAAAGGTGAGATTGCGGTCACCATTGGGACAAGCGGTGCGATTCGAACCATTATTGATACGCCGCAAACAGACGAAAAAGGAAGAATCTTTTGTTACGCCCTAACGGAAAAGCATTGGGTCATTGGCGGACCGGTAAACAATGGCGGGATGGTCCTTCGTTGGATTCGCGATGAATTTGCCTCATCTGAAGTTGAAACAGCAAAAAGATTAGGAATTGATCCATACGAGGTATTAACCAAAATTGCGGAACGTGTTAGACCTGGAGCAGATGGATTATTGTTCCATCCCTATCTTGCAGGTGAACGAGCGCCATTATGGAATCCTGATGTACGCGGATCCTTTTTCGGCTTAACCTTATCACATAAAAAGGAACATATGATTCGAGCAGCCTTAGAAGGAGTCATTTACAATCTATACACTGTATTCTTAGCCTTAACGGAATGCATGGATGGACCGGTAACACGCATTCAAGCAACGGGCGGATTTGCAAGATCAGATGTTTGGCGGCAAATGATGTCTGATATTTTCGCATCTGAAGTAGTGGTTCCCGAAAGCTACGAAAGTTCCTGTTTGGGAGCATGCATCTTAGGGTTATATGCTACCGGAAAAATTGATTCCTTTGAGATTGTTTCGGAAATGGTTGGCAGTACCTTCAAACATACACCAAAAGAAGAGGCAACAAAAGAATACAGACAATTACTACCGATTTTTATTAATCTATCAAGAGTCTTAGAAGACGACTATATACGGATTGCAAACTATCAAAGAAGCTTAATAAAACACTAATATAAATATCAGGAGGTAATAACAATGCCATTAGTTATTGTAGCCATTGGAATTGTAGCATTATTAATTTTAATCATGGGCTTTAAATTAAACACCTTTATTTCATTAATCATTGTATCTTTCGGCGTTGCTTTAGCACTTGGAATGCCATTAGAGGAAATTGTCAAAACCATTGAAGCCGGTTTAGGCGGGACACTTGGTCACTTAGCGTTAATCTTTGGACTTGGAGCGATGTTAGGTAAATTGATCGCCGATTCCGGTGGCGCGCAGCGAATTGCCATGACCCTCGTGAACAAATTTGGTGAAAAAAATATTCAATGGGCAGTCGTAGCCGCTTCCTTTATTATTGGTGTTGCTCTATTTTTTGAAGTAGGTCTAGTTTTATTAATTCCAATCGTCTTTGCGATTTCAAGACAATTAAAGGTTTCGATCCTGTATCTCGGTATTCCGATGACAGCGGCTTTATCTGTAACACATGGTTTCTTACCGCCACACCCGGGACCAACCGTTATTGCTGGTGAATATGGTGCAAACATTGGTGAAGTATTACTTTATGGCTTTATCATTGCCATCCCAACCGTTATTTTAGCTGGACCTGTATTTACGAAAATAGCTAAAAAGCTTGTACCTGATTCTTTCACAAAATCTGGTAGCATTGCATCTTTAGGCGAACAGAAAACGTTTAAACTTGAAGACACACCTGGATTTGGAATCAGTGTTTTTACCGCTTTACTACCAGTCATTTTAATGTCAATCGCGACGATTATTACTTTGCTTCAAAAGACACTAGGATTTGAAGATAATAGTTTCTTAGCAGCAATTCGATTTATTGGTGATGCTGGTACATCCATGTTGATTTCTTTATTAGTGGCAGTCTATACGATGGGATTAGCAAGAAAGATTCCAATCAAAGCTGTGATGGAATCTTGTACTACAGCCATTACCCATATTGGAATGATGCTGTTAATCATTGGAGGAGGCGGAGCCTTCAAACAAGTATTAATTAATGGCGGCGTAGGTGACTATGTAGCTGAGTTATTCAAAGGAACGTCTTTATCACCTATCTTACTTGCATGGATTATCGCGGCTATCTTACGTATTTCTCTTGGATCTGCGACTGTTGCTGCTTTAACAACAGCTGGCTTAGTGATTCCATTGCTAGGACAAACAGATGTTAACCTTGCTTTAGTTGTACTTGCAACGGGTGCTGGTAGTTTAATAGCTTCTCACGTCAATGATGCTGGTTTCTGGATGTTTAAAGAATACTTTGGATTAAGCATGAAGGAAACATTTGCTACCTGGACATTATTGGAGACGATTATTTCAGTAGCTGGATTAGGATTTATTCTTCTACTAAGTTTATTTGTTTAAATCTTTCCAGGCAGTAAAACCCGAGTGGTTTTACTGCCTATTCATTTGAAAAAGGAGCAAGAAACATGATGAATACAATTGGTGTTATTGGTTTAGGAGTAATGGGCAGCAATATCGCCCTAAACATGGCAAATAACGGTGAACAGGTCGCCGTTTATAATTACACAAGGGATTTAACGGATCAACTTGTTGATAAGCTTGCTGGTCAGTCGATTACTCCTTTCTATGAAGTTCAAGATTTTGTACAGTCCTTAGAAACTCCGAGGAAAATCTTTGTCATGGTTACCGCGGGCAAAGCTATTGATTCGGTGATTCATTCTTTAATCCCTTTTCTTGAAGATGGTGATGTCATAATGGACGGCGGCAACTCGCACTATGAAGATACCGCACTCAGATACGACGAACTAAAAGCTAGAGGAATCGGCTATTTAGGAATTGGGATTTCAGGTGGAGAAGTCGGGGCATTAACAGGACCTTCCATCATGCCTGGCGGCGATCAAGACGTCTATGAAAAAGTGGCTCCAATCCTAACAAAAATTGCCGCACAAGTGGGAGATGACCCTTGCTGTACCTATATTGGACCAAAAGGAGCAGGGCATTTTGTAAAAATGGTACATAACGGAATTGAATATGCTGATATGCAATTAATCGCGGAGTCCTATTCGTTCCTAAGGAAAAAATTAGGCCTATCCGTTGAAGAAATTGCGGATATTTTTGAGACATGGAATCAAGGTGAACTGAAAAGTTATTTAATCGAAATTACCGCAGAAATTTTACGTAAAAAGGACGAAAAAACTGGCTTACCTCTAATCGATGTCATCCTTGATAAGACCGGACAAAAAGGAACAGGGAAATGGACTAGCCTGCAAGCAATCGATAATGGGATTCCTTCCTCTATTATCACTGAGTCCTTATTCGCTCGTTATATATCTGCTTTAAAAGAAGAAAGAGTAGTAGCAGAAAATATCTTATCCGGCCCAGAAGTAGATCCGATCACTTTCAATAAGGAAATTTGGATTGAGAACATGAGACAGGCATTATTTATGGGGAAAGTTTGTGCATATGCCCAAGGTTTTACCCAATATAAAATGTCTTCAGAAGTGTATGGTTGGGATCTGCCTTTAAAAGAGATCGCTCTTATTTTCCGCGGCGGCTGTATCATTCGAGCAGATTTTTTAAACGATATAGCGGAAACCTATCAAGAAAAGCCGAATTTGGCTAATTTATTAATCGCTCCTTACTTTGCCGAAAAGCTTAAAAAATATCAAGTTGGATTGCGAAAAGTCGTTTGTGAGGGAATGATGTCTGGATTGGCGTTCCCATGCTTAAGTTCCGCCCTAACCTATTACGATAGTTATCGTACAGGCCATTCCAACGCCAGCCTACTTCAAGCACAACGTGATTATTTTGGTGCCCATACCTATAAACGAACGGATATGACAGGAGTCTTTCATACAAACTGGCAATAATCATTCAGAAAACGAACTGTGGTATAAAGAGAATATTAAAACCCAAGTGTCATAGTCACTTGGGTTTTTCATGCTCGGTACTCTCAACGCTGCCTCATCTTTTGAACTCCCTAAAAGAATTTACTTGACCGCACCTGCCGTTAGTCCCTCCATGAATTGCTTTGACGCGAAGAAGAAAAGGATAATCATCGGCAGAGACGACAGGGTGAGTCCAGCAAACAAGGTGCTCCAATCCGCAGAATGTTCTCCAAACAACGATAACATTCCAATCGGAATGGTTTTCTTGGCATCATCGGTGATGAAGATGAGCGGGAAGAAAAAATCGTTCCAGGCGCCAATAAAGTTTACTATCATTACAGTACCCAAGACTGGACGCATTAACGGAAAAATGATGCTCCAGAGGATCCTTAGATCTGTGGCTCCGTCTATACGCGCGGCTTCTTCGAGTTCATTAGGCAGTGTTTTAAAGAAACTTGTTAATATAAGAACTGCTAAGGGGAGCCCAGTCGCGGTGTACATACAAACTAAAGAAAGTAAGTTATTCGTCAACCCTAAATTCTTCATTAACATATACAATGGGACAATTCCAAGCTTGATAGGGATCATCATCCCGATGAGGAAGATGAACAAAAGCGCTCCATTCCATTTGAAGGAAAAACGTGCAATATAATAAGAAGCCATCGAGCCAAATAATATCACGAGCAATACACTCGCCACGCTCACGATTATGCTGTTCGCAAAATAGGATCCAAATGGTATTTGTTCTAATAATTTCTTGTATGTATCCAAACTCCATTCGGATGGCAACGCTAACGGATGTTGGAAGATTTCAATGGTTGTTTTGAAAGAACTAAAAATCATTAACAACAACGGATACAGGGCTAATATGGCGAATATGACGGCAGCCCCGTACCATGTTACACGGGATGACCATGATGCTTTCACTCCAAACCTCCTCCTATTGTTCGACTTCAAAACGACGCATAAATTTCATTAATATCGATGTAATAATGGCGATCATGGTAAACAGTACCACCGCGAGTGCAGAACCAAGTCCAAGTGCTGAGCTGTCCGCACTAGAGCCGCTTCCAAAAGCCAAACGGTAAAAATACACTGCCAGTGTATCAGTCGAATAATATGGTTCACCCATGGAACCTTGCATGGCATACACAAGCTCAAACGCTTCAAAAGATTGAATAAACGTGAGTACGGTCATGATGGTAATACTCGGCATCACGAGTGGTACGATAATTTTCCGTAATAAGGTCCATCCTGTCGCACCATCTAATTTAGCAGCTTCCACAAGTTCTGCAGGGATATTTTGTAATCCAGCCAAGAATATCAGTGTTGCAAACCCGATGCCGAACCAGCAGTTAACTAAAATAATCGAGATGAGAGCCGTTTCTGGCTCACCAAGCCAGGCATGCTTCCAGGATGAAAGCCCAAGCGAATCCAAAAGCTTGTTCAGTGCCCCGAAATTGGGATTAAGTATCAGTTTCCATAAGAAACCAACTACAATAACCGATAATAGTCTAGGTAGGAAAAAAGCAATTTTAAAAAATTCTGTCCCGCGAATACGTTTATATAACGCATAGGCAAGCAAAAACGCGATGCCGTTTTGGACAATCATTTCAATGACAAAATATAAAATATTATGCTGTAGTGCATTCCAGAACAAACCACTGAATGGCTCGGTCACAAATAATTTCCGGAAGTTTTCCAATCCGATAAAGGCACCCTTAGTAAACCCTTGCCAGGAATAGAAACTGTAGCTTAATGCCGCAAAAAGTGGGTATACCACAAATAAACCATACACAAGTAATGCTGGAAGAGGAAACAGGTGAAGAATCCACCTGTTCCCCCTCTTTTTCTTCTCCATCAAGATGGGTTTCGTATCAATGATTACTTTTTCAGGGTTTGTCATAAGGCTCACCTAGTTCTGTGGCTTAAACCATGTATCAGCACTCGCTTTTACTGTTGCTGCTACATCAGCTGCCTTTGTTTCTCCAAGGTACATGCCTTGCAATTCTGTTTCCACTGTTCCTTTTGTCGAAGGTGTACCTAGTGCAAAATGTACCAGCCAGAAGTACGGCACTGTGTCGCCAGTTGCTGCTTTTGTTAAGGAGCCCACCAACTCATCATCAGAGGATGCACCTGGGACGGCAGAAATCATCTTAAACTCCTTTGCGAACTTGTTTCCAAAATCTCCCGTTGTCATAAATTCTAAGAATTTCTTCGCTTCTTCTTTATGCTTGGATTTTGCATTCAATGCGTAACTGCCATCCACCCAGCGAGTGATCGTCGGTTTCCCGCCTGTTGCGGATGGGATAGGGAAGAAACCAAAGTCAAGATCTGGATTTAAGTTTCGGATGGTTTGTATTTCCCAGCTACCCATTGGTAGCATTGCCGCTTGCTCTGTAGCAAACAGGGTGCGGATATCATCCATCCCTAAACCTTGTGAGTTTTCAGGAAAGTATTTGTCTAATTTTTTCATTTCTTCAAAGCTCTTTACGATGGACGGATCATCCAATTGTTTTTTGCCGCTTAAAAGGTCATCGATGGTTGCCTGTCCACCAAAATGAGCGGGGCCAACCATACCATGAAGCAAGGATAATAACCAGGATTCTTTTGTCCCATAAGCAATCGGTGTAACTTTCTCCGATTTCAATGTGTCAGACACTTTTATGAAATCATCCCATGTTTTTGGCACTTCTAAGTCATACTTCTTGAAAATAGCTTTATTGTAGAAAATTTGCGTGGTGGAGATATTGAGCGGAACACCGTATTGTTTTCCGTCTTTGTTTTGTGACGCCTGTAATAACTCTTTGTCAAACGTATCAATCCCTTTCAGATCGTTTAACGGCTCTAAATATCCTTCATCACCAAGCGAAATACCGCTTCCATATGGACGCAGGTGAATCAAGTCTGGACCTTCTCCGCTTTGTAACGCCGTATTCAGAAGGGTGTTATATTCTGTGTTTTTTGAAGGCTTGAATTCAATATGGATGTTCGGATATTCTTTGTTAAACTCAGAAATGACGGCTTTGTACGCTTCTGTATCTTCAGTACGCCAGCTTCCCATGGTAAGCGTCACTTCTTCTTGCTTTGAACCCTCACTATTTCCGGATGTTTTTTCTTCAGTTTTGCCTGAACATCCAGAAAGAATCAATGCACCCGCAACTGCTGATAACGCTAATGTTTTCAAACTCTTTTTCATCTCATGTCCTCCTTTTTTCACCTCGTCAGAATAGTGTTAGATTTGATTTACAACTAATAAACGGCCTGAGATGTCTGTTTTAATTCGTATGTATGATTTTTTGAATCCATCCGCCATGTTGGGCTAATTTTTCTTTTGCCGTTGCTGCATCACAGTTCGCCAGAATCATCAAAATCGCTACTTTAACATGGTTGCCCGCTTCCTCGAGTGTACGGGATGCCATTTCGTAATCGGCGTCGGTAGCATCCATAATGATGCGTTTGCCACGTTCAATAAGCTTTGAGTTTGTTGGCTTCATATCCACCATGAAATTTTTGTATACCTTTCCGATTCCAATCATCGATGCCGTCGATACCATGTTCAATACTAATTTTTGAGCAGTTCCTGCTTTTAGCCTTGTTGAGCCTGTTAACACCTCTGAACCCGTTACGACTTCGATTGCAACGTCGGAATATTGACTGATGACAGCGTCTTTATTACAAGAAATACTGCCTGTAGATGCACCGCTTTCTTTGGCGTATTTCAGCGCGCCAACCACATAGGGTGTACGACCGCTTGCGGCAATCCCGATTACGGTATCTTTAGATGTAATAGAAAGCGCCTGCAAATCCTCTTTGCCTAATCCTTCATTATCCTCTGCACCTTCGACTGCTGCTTGAATCGCACTGGTACCGCCTGCAATTAATCCCTGGACCATCTCAGGTGTGGTACTGAAGGTTGGAGGACATTCTGCCGCATCTAGAATACCAAGACGGCCGCTCGTGCCTGCACCGACGTAGATCAATCTTCCACCGTCTTGAAAAGATGTGATGACGCGTTTCACTAGTTTTTCAATCTGGGGAATTTGGCCACGGATAGCCTTAGGAACACTGGCGTCTTCTTCATTCATGATACTTAAGATTTCCTGTGTGCTCATAGTATCGAGGTGAACGGTCTGCTGATTATATTTTTCGGTCGTTAGGGATTCTAACATAATATTTCTCCTTTCCTATGGTTTGTTTGAAATATTGTTTCACAAAATTATTATAACATTCAGAATTTTTTAATCAATAGATTTTTTTTCAACAATTATCCCCATCTTTCTTCCACTGTCTCTTATAAGTATCTAAACGCAAAGTTTACCCTTTACAAACTACGAAACTCAAATTTATAATAATATTTGTAATTTTCTTTCAATTAAAACGCTTTAATCATGAATTTTCATTTTATCTTTCAAATTGGGGATGATGTAATGTTGCAAGGCCAATATAGAGATAGCTTCCCGGTATTGAGCAAGGCAAAACATCCTGAAGAGGTTGGATTTTCTTCTGAAAAACTGAAACAGGTTGATGAGTGGATACAGCAAGATGTCGACAATGGATTTCCCGGTGCTGTTCTACTAATTATCAAAGATAGAAAAATAGTAAAAAACAAAGCATTTGGGTATTCGAAAAGGTATCACGGTCCCATCCCCATTAGTCATCCTGAAAAAATGAGGACTAGTACCATGTTTGACCTGGCGTCCAACACCAAAATGTATGCAACTAATTATGCGTTACAAAAGCTTGTCTACGAAGGAAAAATAGGGCTAAATGCTCTGGTACAAAAATATATCCCTGATTTTATTGATCAGCCAGGAGCGAAGATGATAGGAAAGGATCAGTTGCGGATTATCGATTTACTGCATCACAATGCGGGCTTTCCAGCTGATCTGCAATACCATCATCCTGCCGCAGCCGGTGATCTTTTTTCGCAAGAACGGAAAAAAACACTGCAAATGTTATCCAAAACACCACTTCAGCATGAACCGGGCACAATGAATCTATATAGCGATGTCGATTATATGTTATTAGGTTATATGGTTGAAAAAGTGACCGGACAATCACTTGATGATTATGTTGAAAATCACATATACAAACCACTTGGCCTCAAGAACACCATGTTTAATCCCCTTCAAAAAGGTTTTAAACCAACGGATTTTGCTGCAACGGAACTAATAGGTAATTCTCGTGACGGAGTAATTGATTTCCCCCATCTTCGAAAACACACACTGCAAGGAGAAGTACATGATGAAAAAGCATTCTATTCGATGGATGGTGTTTCTGGGCATGCCGGGCTTTTCTCTAACACAGACGATTTGGCTGTATTATTGCAGCTGATGTTAAACGGGGGCGGCTATGGGAAAGTGAAAGTATTTGATCAGCAAACCATTCATACTTTCATCCGTCCAGCTGAAACAAATCCAACGTATGGGCTTGGTTGGAGAAGAAACGGTCATTCCAGCATGATCTGGATGTTTGGCCCTTATGCAAGTGAATCCGCAGTCGGACATTCAGGCTGGACAGGAACATTAACCATCATTGATTTCGAACAAAATCTAGCTATCGCATTATTGACCAATAAAAAGCATTCTCCAGTAGTAAGTCCAATTAACGCTCCAAATACATTTTCCGGGGATGCATTCCAAACTGGAAAATACAGTACAGTCGTTACTGGCATTTATGAAGCTTTAACAACCATTCAACACAAATAAATTGCGGTATGGGTTACCCAAAAGAAAGAAGTGATGGAATATGTCTTTTATGACTGGCGGATTAGCTAGGCTTTCAGAAATGCTTCCGGACTTGCCTCCCTCCGAAAAAAAAATTGCTATATACATTTTAGAGAACCCGCAAGAGGCCATTTCACTAACCGCACAGGAAATTGGGAAAAGAAGTTTCACCAGTGGCGCAGCTGTCATTCGGCTATGTAAATCGTTGGATTTAAAAGGATTTCAAGACCTTAAGTTACGAATAGCCGGCGACTTACAAAAGACTAACGTTCAAGGATTTCGGGATATCGAACCAGAGGAATCTCCTTTTGCCATAATTGAAAAAATGACAAACAACAGCATTCAAACGATAAAAGAAACAATTGAGCTACTAAGCACAGAAGAATTATCGAGAGCCGTCACAGTTTTGGAAAAGGCACCTACTATCCATTTTTTTGGTGTTGGTGCCTCTGGTCTTATTGTCCAAGATGCACAACAAAAATTTCTAAGGATTGATAAACCGGCAACAGCCTTCACAGATATCCACATGGCTGCTACCATCGTAGCTAATGCTCATAAAGATGATGTCGTATTTGGTATTTCTTATTCTGGCAAAACGTTTGAAGTCGCAAAAATTTTAGAACTGGCGAACCGAAAAGGAGCACAAACGATAAGTCTGACAAAATACGGACCTTCTTTCGTTTCAGAGCAAGCCAATATCCGACTATATTCTTCAAGCACCGGTGAAGCAGTATTCCGAAGCGGAGCGACATCTTCCCGGATCGGCCAATTGCATGTCATTGATATTCTTTTTATGTGTGTTGCCTCCAAGCAATACGAGAAAACCCTACACCATATCGATGAAACTAGAGAAGCGATAAATTTTATTAGGAAAAATATTAAAAACAAATAAATTCATGACGGTGGTGAACTGAACTTGGCATATATGATTGGAATAGATGGGGGAGGAACGAAAACAAAGGCCACCTCTTTTGATCCTGCTACGGGAAAAGCCCTCCTTTCCGTCCAGACTGGACCTGCTAATTTCTCTGTCCATTTTCAAGAAAGTTTAGAGCAGGTTCAAAAATCGATACAACTAAGTATTGAACAGATGGACGGGAATCAACCTGAACGGATTCTCTTAGGAGCCTCAGGTGCCCATTCAAAAGAGATTTGTCAACAAATAATTGATAACCTTTCACAAACAATCCATTGCAAGCTTACTGTAATTGATGACGCACAGCTTGCTCATACGGCTCTTTTACGAGGAAATGACGGCATTTTAATAATTGCAGGTACGGGTTCAATTGCTTTAGGTCGATTTAATGGCGAAGAATGCCGGGTTGGTGGTTGGGGGTACTTATTAGGCGATGAGGGAAGCGGCTATTGGATAAGTAAAAAGGCCTTGCAATATGTGATGTTCCAATTGGAAATAAATAATCGCATCGACGTATTAACACAAGCAATTCTAAACTCGATAAAAGGCCAGTCCATAAGTGATATTAAAAGCTTTGTTTATTCTTCATCAAGGCAAGAATTTGCTAAAATATCAGAGCTTGTCTATCAAATGGCACTAAAGAATTGTGAATCAGCTGAATCCATATTACGGGAGGCTGGGGAAAAATTAGCTCAGCTAGTAAAAAGAGCATTAGCGATTTCATCTCCTCTACATTCTCCAATTAAGATTGCTGTATATGGTAGTTTGTTGTTAAAAAATAATATTGTCTATGATTCATTTATGAGAGTTATTAAACAAGATTTGCCGAAACACGAGCTGATACGGGAAGATCGAAATGTTTGTGAGGCCGTATTATATAAATAAGTACCAGAATAGGCTAAGTTCCACATAAACCTAGCCTTTCTTAGAAAATAATAAAAAATATATTATTACTTATTCACAAACTGTCTCTTAGCTAATTTATCCTTGATAAAACTAATTGCTTCACGTGTTTGATCAATATATTTGACGGCTGTATCAAAGTTTTGGGAAGTGACACACATAAATAAGATATCAATCACATGTAACTGAGCTAGCCTTGATGATGTAGCAGCACTTCGTAGTAATGCTTCCTTCGAAGTTGTAGTATAGAGCTTAATTTCAGCACGATCTGAGACGGAAGAAGAACCAAAACTAGTTAAACTAATCGTCGTAGCGCCATTCTTTTTGGCTAGTTCAAGGATTTTTACAACTTCTACTGATTCTCCTGAGAAGGAAATTCCAACGACAACATCTCCTGGCTGGACATTGGCTACCAGCACAGCTGCTATATGAAAATCTGAAAAGGCAGTAGCATTTTTATGAATCCGTAAGAATTTTTGCTGGGCATCTTGCGCAATGATATGAGAAGCACCGATTCCAAAGAAATGAATATTTCCCGCATTCGATATCGCCTCAACTGCTTTAGTCAGCTCATCCTTTAGTAAAATTTCACTCGTCTCACGAAGAGCTTGAATACTATTATTGGTCATTTTCCCGATCACATTTTCTACCTTCTCCATCGGGCGTATGTCGCGGTATCCTTCACTTTCATTTGCCTTTTGCAGGTCCCCAGCAACTCTTAACTTTAATTCCTGATACCCTTTTAATCCTAAAGACTTGCACAGCCGGATCACAGCAGAACCACTTGTTGAGCTCTTCTCACCTAGCTCGCTTGCGGTACAATTAATGGCGTCAGATGGATTCTCTATAATATATGCAGCCAATTTTGCTTCAGAGGGCGGAAGCTTGTGAAGTACCTCTGAAATCATAATCAACCCCCCAGATAATGATGACATCTAAACACTTCCTTCTATTAATCTTTTCCTCTATCATATCCTTTTATCGTTCATTTTCCTATGGAGATAGAAAAAAGAATAGGAAAAAAGACCTGTAAAAATAATTCTACAGACCCTTTTCCAAACCCTTCTAAACTGATTTTTTCTTCACTCTAATTTTCCAGGTACCTTTCTTACTTACTTCATATACTTTTGTATTCGTTCACCTATGTTGAAAATAATTAATTAGCCCCAATTTCAGTCTTTAATTTGGATGAATTGCAAGAACTCAGATACACCGATTTTATTGAAGCGTTGTTGTTTTTTTACGAGCCATAGGTTTCTAAGGATGGTTACTCCTTCTATTTCCACATGTCGCAACAACCCCAAATTAAGTTCTCGATTCACTGTAAGTCTTGGAAGAATACTGATTCCTAGACCTGCTTCAACGGCGCTTTTGATGGCTTGGGTGCTGCCTAATTCCATATAGCTTTCCATTTTTTCTAATGATCCATATTCACTTAACTTATTCTCCACAATCATCCGTGTTCCTGATCCAGATTCCCGCCAGATCATCCGCTCATTGTAAAGCTCATCAATCTGAATCTTGTCTCCCCAATCATGGTCTGGAGCACAAACAAGAATAAGTTCGTCATCGGCAAACTTCTCGACGATAAATCCTCCATTCTCCACAAGACCCTCAACCAAGGCCATGTCGATGATATCATTGGACAAATCCTCCAAAATTCCCGGAGTATTTTTAATGGTCAAGGTCACTTTTATGTCAGGCGTTTGTTTTTTAAACTGTCCTAACAGGCTTGGCAATAAATACTCTCCAATCGTAAAGGTTGCACCGACATGAAGGTTTGTATGATACTCCCCCATCGCCTGCTTGATGCTATCCTTGGAACGGTGAAAATCATGAACAATCGATTTAGCAAAAGGGTATAACATTTTTCCAGCTTCGGTTACCTTCATTTTGCCATCCGTGCGGTCAAATAATAAAGCTCCGTAAAAGTTTTCCAGTTGATGAATTTGCCTTGTTACTGCCGGCTGAGAGACATAACTCAATCTTGCAGCTTGACTGATACTCCCTTCATCAACGACTAAACAAAACATTTGCAGACTCTCTATGTTCAAGAAAAAACAACCTCCAACACACATCCTTTTTCACAATAGTAGCATATCCGACAGGTTTTACGTATTGATTACGGGCCATACGTATTGGTTATAGCCTATAAATTTATTGCAATTTACCGAATGAGCCCCGTCTGATAACGTAGTAAATAGATACACAATCTCCAGAAGGAGGGAACACCAATGCGAGAAAATTGGAAAACACTGTTTCAAATTTTTTGGACTTTTTTCAAAATCAGTCCTGTCACATTCGGAGGCGGTTTCGCCATGATTCCTTTGATTGAAAGAGAAATTGCAGAAAAAAGAAAATGGCTGGACAGCGAGGATATTGCTGATGTATTTGCTTTATCGCAGTCGGTACCAGGAGCAGTAGCGGTTAACTCAGCCACGTTTATTGGCCATAGAATTAGCGGAGTAAAAGGTGCAATCGCCGCCTTGCTAGGTGTTTCACTTCCCACTTTTATCTTAGTTCTCTTGCTAGGAATCTATTACTCATTCATTCATGATAACCCCAAGATTGAAGCGGCCTTTGTATCCATTAGGGTCACCATTGTAGCCATCATTGTCTATGCAGCGCTCCAAATGGCCAAAACCGCCATTGTGGACAGAGCCACTTTCTTCATAATGTTAGCCGGAGTTCCGGTGCTGTTCTTCATCCATCCAATTGCAGCGATTTTGCTTGGTGGTTTATCAGGGGTAGTTGTTGTTCATTTAAAAAAGAAATTGGGCTTTAAACAAAAGCGGAAAAATGATTCTTCGGATAACCCTGATTATTTTATGGGGGCAGGAATCTAAAAACAAGGAGCGGTAAGCATGGTACTATGGGAACTTTTCCACACATTCTTTTTTATGGGGTTTGTCTCCTTCGGCGGAGGATATGCGATGATGCCCATTATTGATGCAACAATTACAAAATATGGCTGGATGCCCTCCGAACAGTTAGCTAATTTGGTTGCAATTGCCGGAATGTCCCCAGGGTCAATTGCTGTTAACAGCGCGATTCTCGTAGGCTATAGGGCAGCTGGAATAAGCGGTGCTATTGTTTCTGCTGTTTCCATGTTGCTGCCCTCTATAATCTTGGTCTTATCAGTTGCAGCCGTTTTTATAAAATTGCATCATAATAAATTAGTAGAATCCATATTTTATGGATTAAAGCCGCTTGTTACTAGTTTAATCATCTTTGCAGCCATAGGTTTTGCTCAATCAAATGTTTCCTTTGATAGCTCTTTTCGTCCCATCAGCTTATTGGTCATTTTTATCCTATCCTTATTTAGCTTATTAAAACTTCGATGGAATCCCATCTACGTGATTGCCCTTTCTGGACTGATTGGGGTCACTCTCTATTCTTAAAAAACTAGGTTCCTTCCCCAGTTAACCGATCAGTATGATCTCATTATGCCTGTTTTAAGCGCAAATGGTGCTAATGTTAACCCAGTTCCCTTATCGTGATTAAATATTTACCTCTAAATGGGGAAATTTACTTAAAGAGGGAAATATCACCGTCCACTGGGTGAACGGTGATTAACTCTTACTCCATTAAATTTACGGCGATAACAGGCGCTTTTTTTAATATATCGAGTTCTTTTAATCTTGTATGGGTATAGGATGAGATGTTTAAAAGGGTATTATCCAAGTAAGCAGGATGGCACATGATTTCGACAGTTGTGCCCTCTTTTAATCTTTCCATCAAGCCCTCAAAATAGTCTTCCGTCACTCCATCACCATAAAAATCTAATAGACAAAGGTCAGAGAATGCTGCTACACCCTCTAATTTTTTTGTGCCGTTGATTCGAACCGGCAGGTCATACAGGTAAGCTAATTTCTGAACAACTGGTAAAAGTTCTTCCATCGTATGAACATGGTGGTGGCTATCTAAATGCGTTGGCTTCAAACCAGAGGCGATAAATCGATCAATCTGTGCCATCCATTCTCTTTCCAGTTCAGTTAAAGAAATATCCTTTAAATCGGATAATTTCTTAAAGTTCCCCTTTTCATCAACTAATGATGGAACATCTTCAAGTAACGGCTTACCACATGTCAGAACGAGGTGAATTCCGACCCTTAAGCTAGGGTGCTTTTTCGCCAATTCAATCGCGTGATCGGTTCCTGACATATTCATCATCATCGTCGTTGAGTTCACGATTCCGTATAAATGGCTGTCGATAATGCCGTGATTGACCCCGTGGCTTAGTCCAAAATCATCGGCATTAATGATTAACGTAATCATATTTTTCTCCAAAAAATTGTGGAAGATAATCTTTATGTGCCTCCAGCATTTCGTCGAGAATCAGCTTTGCTACGCGGTCACTAGGGACAAGAGGATTGATCGTCATCGCCAGTAATGCCGTTGCATAATCACCTGTAACTGCGGCCTCAATCGCAACCTGCTCGAAAGACTTAATCTGCTGAACGAGACCTCTCACTGCAACAGGGAGTTCTCCCATGACAATTGGCTTTGGTCCATCCTTTGTAATCAGGCAGCTTACTTCTACCGCTGAATCGAAAGGTAAACCTGTGATCGCTCCCCGATTCATGGTATTCACAGGCTGAATATCGCGTTTATCGGTATACATTGAATGAATCAGCCTAACTGCTGCATCACTATAGTAAGCGCCGCCGCGTTGTTCTAACTGTGGCGGTTTGATTGCTAGATTACGATCTTGATATAATTCGAACAATTCCTCTTCCAGCTTTTTCACAACCTCGGCACGTGTACCGCCCGCTTGATAGTTTTTCAATTCTTTTTCCAGCATGTCGCCAGACTTATAATAATAGTTATGATATGGACAAGGGAATACATTTAAGGCCTGGAGAAATTCGGGCTCCCAGCCCATCGCATGGATATTTTGCATCGTAATGCTTTTCTCTGGATCAGTGATAAGTGAAATCACTTCCGCCTTAACAGAAGCGCCATCAACAAATACATCCAAGCCATATACCATATGGTTTAGGCCGGCAAAATCAATGCGGACACGGCTATGGTCTACATTTAATAGTTTTGCTACACCCATTTCCATTCCAATCGGAACATTGCACAAGCCCACGACCTTTTTAATCTTGCTATGGCGGAGTACCGCTTCGGTCACCATACCGGCTGGATTGGTAAAATTAATCAGCCATGCTTCCGGACATAATTCCTCCATCTCACGGCATATATCAAGAATAACTGGGATGGTCCGAAGCGCTTTTAACAAGCCGCCTGGTCCATTTGTTTCCTGGCCGAGAACCCCATGCTTCAAAGGGATGCCTTCATCTTTTGCCCTGGCATCAAGCAAGCCTACGCGGAACTGCGTGGTAACGTAATCGGCATTTTCCAACGCCTTTCTTCGGTCTAGCGTCAAGTGGATTTCAATCGGGACACCCGCCTTTTCCACCATTCTTTTCGCAAGGTTTCCCACGATTTCAAGCTTTTCTTTTCCTGCTTCGACGTCGACGAGCCAAATTTCACGAACCGGCAGTTCAGGAAAATACTTTATAAATCCTTCAATCAGTTCCGGTGTGTAGCTCGAGCCTCCACCGATAGTTACAATTTTCAAACCAGTTGTCATAGTTCTGCACCTCTCGTTATTAAGGCCCTGAACACTTTTAAAAATAAATGTCAGGGCAGGTATTTTACATATCTAGCGATTTTGTATCAGCTACATCTTGTTGTCTTTTCGCATCCATTCTGCCTTGAACATAGACAAATGGCAGATAAACGACGATTGAAATCCCTAAGTTAACAGCTGCTAACACAGCACCGGAAACATGTCCTCCAGTCGCAAGCAGCCCGCCAAGAATCGCCGGAGTAACCCAAGGAATATCAGCGACAACCGGGTGAACAAGTCCTAGACTAACAGATAAATAGGCAGTAACCGTCATTAAAATTGGTCCCAGAATAAACGGAATAAACCAGATTGGGTTTAACACGATTGGTAATCCGAACAGAATCGGTTCGTTAATTTGGAAGATTCCAGGAGGTGTACCTAATGCCAATAATTGCTTATTTCGTTTGCGCCCAGCAATAAACATCGCCACAATTAACCCTAATGTTGCCCCAGATCCGCCAAGATAGACAAAGGCATCTAAAAATGGACCGGAAAGAATATTATATTCACCTAAATCCTTCACGCCTTGAGCATACATATTCACGTTTTCTTGCCCAAGCTTCGTAAATAAAGGAGTGGTAATTCCACCAAGAATATTAGGACCATGAAGCCCGAGCATCCAGAAGCCATGAACAAGGAAAACTATCAACATCGCAAATGGCAAGGAATCGACTGCACCTGTCAGTGGGGTCACTAACACTTTATTTAACCAGTCATTCAAGTAAGCGCCATCGCTGATGAATTTACGTAAAATGAGACCAAACAAACCAATAGTAAAGATTGTAGCCATACCCGGAAGAAGTTTCGCAAATGAACGGGCAACAGCTGGCGGGACTCCATCTGGTAATTTTATAATGAGATACTTTACTTTTGCTAAGCGGACAAAAATTTCCGTAGCGATGATCGCAACCACAATCCCAGTAAATAAGGCCGTTGCGCTAAAATAATTCCAGCTGATAAAGCCCCAAGCTCCACCTGTTACGGCTTCCCCGCCCTCAGGAGTGATGGAAACATTCCCGATTTGCGGGATTAAGACAAAGAAACAGGCAGCAGCAACCAGCATCGCTTCAAAGCCGTCATCCCCATAGGATCTAGCAAGCTTATAAGAGATCCCAAATACAGCGAAAATGGTCATAAACGCGAGTGTTCCCCACCATATATCACCGCCAAGTGTATTCCACGTTTCCCCAAACACGGCGATCATCATTTTCTCATAAGGCTTCCCAATTCCAGGGACCGAGCCTAAGTTATTTAATAACACGGCTAATGAACCAACCATCGTAATCGCAATCATCCCGACCAAGGCATCACGTATCGCAAGCAAATGTCTTTGGTTACCGAGCTTATTAGCGAATGGCATAATATATTTATCGATAAAATTCATCATGTCCCTATTCCCCTTTTTTCAGCATGATTGCTTGCTTTAATACTTCCTCACCGTTACATAGGCCATAATGCATAGGGTTAATCGACTCTACTGGGATTCCCTTTTTTTCTCCGAATGATTTTAGCTGGGACAGCAAGAAGCGAACTTGTGGACCAAGAAGCAGGACATCCACATTTTCCTGTTCAAGCTGCTCCTGAACCTCTGTTGAGCCAACCGCCCAGATTTTACAATCAATACCTTGAGCTTGCGCACTTTTTTCCATTTTAGAAACTAATAGACTTGTAGACATACCCGCCGAGCAGCATAATAAAATATTCATTTAAACTTCCCCCTTTACTAGATGAAAACGGTTACAAAAATAATAAATAATTGCATTAAACAACCTGATTCAACGTGTAGGTTGTTTCACCTCCTGATTATTCATTTAGGATATTTCTGAAAAATCACATTAGTGTTGTAATTAATTGTAATAACAAATGATGATTTTTTCAACACATTTTTATATTTGTTATTACAAATTTTTAAAATTGTATTTTTGAAGTACAATTCAAGGAGGATTTCTGCTAATCTTAATCTATCAGGGAGGTTGTATCGATGGATGAGGTAAAAGATAGTAACGCTCTTCATCAGCAGGTGAAGGATGCGATTATAGAATTAATTAATACCGGAGAGTATAAGCCAGACGAACAGCTGCCGACGGAGGCAGAATTTTGCGAAAAATATGGAGTTAGTCGGACAACGGTCAGGACTGCTTTGCAGCAGTTAACGACTGAAGGCTATGTATACCGTAAACGGGGCAGTGGGACATTTGTTTCAGCCCATAAGGTAAAACAAACATTGACCTCAACGGTTGAGCGTTTTGCTGAGCAAATCACGATGCAGGGGAAAAAACCTGCGATTAAAGTGGTTAACCTTGAGGTCATTCCAGCCGACGAGTACCTTAGTGAGGTTTTAAAGATCGCAGAAGGCGATCCGGTAAATGTATTGGAAAGAGTTCGCTATGTCAATGAGGAGCCGATTCAGTATGAAATTGCCTATTTGCCTTGGTATAAGACCCCAGGATTAAATAAACAAGGCTGCGAGCATTCACTGTATGAGCTTTTAGAAACCAAATATCAGATAAAGGTGAGCAAAACAGTCGAAACACTGGAGTTGTTTATCGCTGATCAAGCATCAGCAGAAAAGCTTGCGATCAAAATAAATGACCCATGCTTTTCACTCGATACCCTTGCCTATTTAAATGACGAAACCATTATCGAATATTCCAAAACCATCTTTCGCGGCGACCTAGCCCATTTTATCATTGAAAGGAATTACAAATAGTGATGGTGAACGGTACACACCTGCCGAAATTAAGGTGTGTACCGATCTTTTGCCTGAATTTCTTGCATTTTCCTCAGGACTAAGGGATAGAAATGGTTGGTGGCACTAGTGGTGGAGTTGCCCCCGAAAAATCCAGTACCAGGACAAGTTTTCACATTATAAGAGGGAGCATTATCCAACACTCTTTCCCCCGTCTTTACATTCCACCAATGATGATACGTTATCGTGTCAATTGAGGGTGTTAATCCAAATTTTAAACTCAGCAAGGCAGCGATATAAATAATCGTTTCCTTTTGCTGTTCTGTCATAGTATCATGTCCGATATCAAAATTCCCCACATTTTCAATCGCAATCCCAACCGAATTCGCCTGTGCCCCAATGGAGCCTTCAGGTGCGATATCAAATGGCCGGCAAACGGCCACTTTTCCGTCCGGAAATGTCGTAATGTTTTGCGCTATATTCTGCCAACCCCAACGCTTCTTATGAAAATTTTCCATACTTGTTAACATCGCGAAATGATTGGAACCATGAAAGTGCTCATAGGACGGCATCCATGTATGGTGCTCTTGAATGATACTGATTTTCCTTGAGAACTGTTGGTGAAAAAGCCAATCCTTAAATTCCTCTCGCGTCATCAGAATATACTGACCTTGCATCATCATTCTTTTTGGAGCTATTTTTAAAATTTGCCCGACTTGAAGGCTATCTTCTGTTAGTCCATTAGTTGATTTTATTGCTTCGAAGGTAGTATGAAAGAGGGTTGCCAACCTTTGAATCGAATCATCCGAAACCACTTCATAGAGGAATGGAACCCACAATTTTTGCCCTTCCTTTAGTGAATGAGATTGTAAACCATTTGTGGCGATTAATTCTTCCTCTCTTGTATCAAACTTGGCAGCGATCATCGTTAATGTATCCCCAGGTTTTACGATATAAATATTTTCAGGATCCTGAGCGTTTGCGTAATTAGGCGCCAAACTTATGATCAAGGTGATCATCATAGTTAACCATATACTTTTCATCGTTGTTATCCCCATTCGGAACATTTTTATTATTTTTCTACCTGGAAGCTTGTTTATGCAACGGTTCTATATTCATCAGCGATTCTGTAATTATTTCCATTCCTAATTGTTTCCCAATAGGGAAAATTACTAGTACATAACTTTTTAAAGGAGGTCCCCAAATGGTCTATGTCAAAGCCATGTTGGTATGCCTGTTATCTTTCCCATTCCTGTTTTCTGTCCCCGTGGCGAATGCTGCTCCTCCTGAAAATGAATTAAACAGCTATTTAACTGAAATTGGATGGACCATTGAGGAATTATTAGATTATATGGCCTACTATGAGATTCCTTTGGAAGATTTTAATACGGTGGAAGATCTACGAGAAGTCATCGGGACTCCCATCAATACTGAAAATCTTCAGGGGCTATTAACAAAATATAATCTGTCGAAAGAAGAACTTGAGGAACAACTGGATACCTACGGAGATTCCTTGGTCTACTATAAATTTATCGAGGATTTAGATGCCTCCGTTGGCTTTTATGTAAACCATAATGAGTTTTTGGCTGAAGTGGAAAGTGATTTGGCTGCCATCGGTATTACTAATGAGGAACTTAATATTTTCTTTAACTACTTAATTCAAGTGGAGGAAGATAATAAAAATCAACTGGATCAAATGACTGCCATTGATAACCGCTTAGAAAAATTTCTCTACGTAGATGAACTTTCACAGTTGACCGAAAGGGAATTAGAGGAATTAGTCCAGATTTTTGAGGAAACCAATTCTCTTTATCAAATCAAAGTGAAGTTTGCCGTTAATCAGAAGGATGTAACTCTAGACGAACTGCTGGAAATGAAAGAAGCTCCAAACCATGTGTACGCCAGTGTCTATAGCGCAGCCGGTGAACAACTGTTCAACTTTTCCGTACCAGCCGAGTTTTTCGAAACGATGATGTTTATTAACGAAGCGGAAGCATTAATTCACATGGGAGAACTATCTGATGAATATGTCGACAGCATGCACGAGAAGAAATATGAACAAGCTCAAAGAAGATACAAATAAGGGGAAAGGTGTAACACTTGTCCTTCTTTATGCATAAAATATATAAGACGGAAGGAAGCACCTCCCGTCACCTGGGCTGACTTTTAAGTCAGCCTTTTTCTTTTCATCTTAAAACCTTATTTGATTACCAGCAGGATCAGCCGTTACATAAAATCCTGCTTCTTCTCTTACTTCTGCCCCTATTTGCTGCAGTTGTTGGACTGCATTTTCACGGGCTGCCGCGTTAGGATACACAAGCGAATACCAATCTAAACCAACACTATTTCTTGGCGGAGTCTGCGCCCCTGCTCCCTGCCACATATTGATGGCGATATGATGATGGTAGCCTCCAGTGGAAAGAAAAGCCGCTTGCGGATAGTAGCTTACGACCTGAAATCCAAGTCCTTTCGTGTAAAATTCTTCTGCTTTTTTCAAGTCATTGACATGCAGGTGAATATGCCCCATCAATGTTTCTTCCGGCAGCCCGGTCCATGGTGCATCACTTTCCGCCAGTATCCCCTTTCCATCAAGCTCCTCTGTCGCCATATCCACTAAGCCATTCTTCCACGTCCACTCATTGGATGGGCGGTCACGGTATACCTCGATTCCATTCCCGTCTGGATCGTTCAGATACAATGCTTCACTGACATAATGATCAGCCGCCCCGAGCGGATACCCCGTCTCCAGCAAATGCCGTAAAAATACCGATAAATCAGCGCGAGTTGGCAAAAGAATCGCAAAATGATACAAACCAGCTGTCCTGTCTGGTTTTGAAATTACATCCTCCGGCTGCTCTAATGTTAATAAGGATGTTTTCCCGTCAGTCGTTAAAATGGCTTTCTCTGCGGTTTTTTCCAATACTTGAAAACCAATAATATGTTGATAAAAATTCAGCGCATTTTCTAGATTTTTTACTTTAATACTTACTTCACTAACATACACATTGGGTTGATCATGAAATTTCTCCATATTTTTTTATCCCTCCATTTTTTATTGTGCTCATTTTCTTGACAAAAATATTTATCTGAAATACAATTATCTCGAATTAAAAATATATTAATTGCAAATATTTTAATTCAAATCAAGTGAAATGTAAATAAACATAGGTGGTGCAGAAATGGGTTTCATCGATAGATTATTTGGTCAATCAAAAAAGGAGGAAGAAACAATGACAAATTCTAAATTAAAGATCGGGATTATTTTAGGAAGTACACGCCAAGGCCGTGTAAGTCCACAAGTAGGAGAATGGGTAAAGGGAATTGCTGACAAGCGCGGAGACGCTGATTATGAAATCGTCGATATCGCAGATTTCAATTTACCATTCTTAGGCGAGGATGCACCAGGAATCGCGAAATGGAATGAAAAATTAGCTAGCTTAGATGGATTTGTGTTCATCGTTCAAGAATACAATCACAGTATTACAGGAGCTTTAAAAAATGCGCTTGATTTAGCTCGTGAAGCTTGGAACAATAAAGCAGCAGGGATCGTCAGCTACGGTTCCACTGGCGGCGCCCGCGCAGCTGAACACTTACGTGGAATTTTAGGTGAATTAAAGGTTGCGGACGTTCGTACTCATCCGACATTATCATTATTTACAGATTTCGAAAACGGTTCAGTCTTTAAACCAGCAGAATTACATTTAACAAATATGAATGCTATGCTTGACGAAGTGAACCAGTGGAGCGGAGCATTAAAAACATTACGTTAATCATAAAAAAATGAATGCGGAGAATATCCGCATTCATTTTTTTATTGCTGTTCTTATTACGCAGTTACTTTTGTTGTATCTTTCATCTTTGTTGTTTTGCGGATGAATGGTACCACCCAGCGGTCTAAGCCGTAGCGGCCAGCGTTGTAACCAGCAGCCAAGATGATGAAGCCTAAGAAGATGTCAGTTGGGTTATGAGATACAGTTCCTGCTAAGAAGAAGCTGAAGTTCATCACTAAACCGAAGAACATCGCCGCTGTTGTTAAGCAGCCTAACATTAATCCTAAACCTACTAGTGTTTCACCCCAAGGAATCACAAAGTTAAACACATCAGCATTTGGGATTGCAAAGTTTTCTAGGAAGCTCACGTACCATCCGTAAACCATATTGCCGTCTGGACCTTTTACAGGGTTAGCAACTGCACCTTTTAAGAATCCAGATGCGTCGAAGCCTCCTGTGATTTTATGAAAACCTGCTGTGAACCAAGCATATCCAAGATATAAACGAATAACGGTTAAAATAGCTGCAGAGATCTTATTTTCTCTTAAAAAATGATTAAACATAAAGCGTTCCGCCTTTCATCATTTACTTGTTCTTTATACTCTCACTATATTAGATTTATCTATTTGTTAACATAGGTATAGTAATAAGTTCACAAGATGTTAGAAATGTTTTGACGGAACGTTGAACGTACTGATTGCTTCGAAAAATAACACTAAATAGAGCTTCTCTTATGATTTAGTTACATCCAAAATTTGTAGGTACGTCCTCCTAAAAAGGTCAGGATCAGGATCCTCTCCATTGATTTTTGGGACATCGAAATCTGATAATACGTAATGATGTTTCGGTTGAACATCATGCCTCGCTAAAGAGCTTTTACAACAGGCCAAGGGACAGCCATCGATCGCAATAATGTCCCGACCCGATTTCGCTGTTCTCACAAGCGGCTTCACATCCCCACCAACACCAGCAATACACGACATTTCAGCAATATTTTCCCGGTCCATTTTGATTGCAATCATATTAGCCGTTTGTGCCGCTGAGGAACATCCAGAACATGAATACACTATTGGTAAATCCTTTCTTTTCATTGAATCACGTCTCCTTTTTTGGATTTCTATCTATTTTAAAACCAATTCGTATTCATGTCTGTGATATTTTTCAATAATTCTGATTATTTTACAAAAAATTATCAATTATTTCCCCAGAAATCGACAACCATTGGGTGGTGACAGGCACCTTTTAGCCATTTCCGATTCTCCGCGTGCTTCTGTCTTCGGCCTAAAATCATTCTCCGGACCTCATCTGGGTTCGGGCCCCCTGGAAGCGAACGAACCTGGACAAAATAATCTGGATCCAGCGCCTGGCGCAATATTTCCTTATTTAGCGATAACGGTTTTCCGATGACTGAATTAGCTGCTTCATTGACAAGAGTCAAGGTGACTGCCTGAGCTGAAATCCCTTTAACCATGGCGTTCTTCACAACTAAACTTGCAATTTGATGAGCGGTGTGGAAGGAAAGTTTATCGGTTCGCACTAACGTATCCGCTAGCTCTGTAATCGTCGCAAAGCTAGCTTCACCCCGTTCTCGCAGCTTCTCGGTATTTACCTCTGCGGTTACTATCACACACCCCAGCAATCTTGATAATTTACCGAGCAACTCTAAGCTTCTCCATGCATAGGGCTGCATATCATCCTCGGTATCGACAATATCCCCAAAGGGTGTATTGTGAATCATCGTCAGCACGGTCTGGGTGTTGCCGACACAACTCGATAATAATGAGCGTAAATGCTCAAGAGACACAGGGTTTCGTTTTTGCGGCATGATCGAGCTTATTTGCACGTAAGGCTCGGCAACCCGCAGCACCCCAAACTCCTGGGTACTCCACAGCAATAAATCTTGGACAAACCGCCCAAGAGAAATGGCGGTAATCTGAGTTGAAGTCATTACCTCAGCCATATAATCCGCCCCGGCAATCGCATCATAGGAATTCTCAACCATTCCATCAAAGCCGAGCAATTCACTCATTCTTTCGCGATTAATGTTAAACCCGGATGTCGTAAAGGCAGCAGCGCCCATCGGAGATTGATTACAACGACGATAGGCAGCCTTTAACCGCTCAACATCTCGTGATATGGAATCAACTACCGCCATGATGTAATGGGCTAAAGTAGTTGGCTGTGCTTGCTGGGTGTGGGTGTAGCCGATCATGAGCGTTTCCACATGCTTATCGGCAAACTCCAATAATTGCTCCTGTAAAAATAAGATCTCGGCTAATGTCGATTGCATTTTTTCACGTAGGGCCATTCGAAACATGGTTATACACATATCATTGCGGCTCCGTGCAATATGCAAATTCCCGGCAATATCCCCTGCTTTTTCAAGCAATTCCTTTTCCACCTGGAAAAACAAATCCTCCACCTGACCCGAATAGGGGGTACTGCGAATTACCTGTAAATCAATGCTCCTAATTGCTTCGGCAATCTGTTTGCTGTCTTGTTGTGAAAGGATGCCTTGTTCCGTCAGCATGATGAGGTGAGCTTGATGAATCGCCATCATTTGGCCCAATAAATGCTGTTTCGCTTCATTATACGCTGGCTCTAGGACCACTTCTCTGTAGGTTCTCCCAGGAAATGTATCCCCTTCGTCCTGAAGGATTCTCGCTTGTTGGTTCCCACCCTTTTCCTCCTCATGTAAGGTTCCCATGTTTTTTCCCCTTTCTTGATTTTCGTCTTACTCTATTAGTACTCAACTCATTTCCAAGGGGGAAATGAAACCAATAAAAAGAGGACGGTTTCGATTAGAACCCGCCCCTTTTTGGGATTACCAGCTTTTGCGTCTGTAAACAAAATCCCATGGATCACGTTTATGATTACATTTGTCACAACGATCATGCTTATTGCCATGCTCACATTTGTCTTTATGATCATGTTTATCGTCATGGTCACACTTGTCTTTATGATCATGTTTATCGTCATGGTCACACTTGTCACAACGATCATGCTTATCTTCATGGTCAAACTTGTCACGGTGATCATACTTGTCTCGATGATCATACTTGTCGCCATAGTCGAACTTGTCACGGTGATCATACTTGTCTCCATAGTCGAACTTGTTGTCATGGTCAAATTTCCTACCATGATCTTTCATGTCGTCATGATCATACTTGTCACGGTGATTTTTCTTTTCGTAAGAATCTGACTTGTCTTTTTCATATTTCATGTCTTGATCATCGGATTTATTATCTTGTTTTTTCTTTTCGCAACATTTATTTTGTTGATGACTCATGTCTTTTGAATCAGACTTATCATGTTGGTCTTTACACTCACATTTGTCCTTACGATCATGGTCTTTCTGATCACATTTTTGGCTATCGTGATGTTTGTGCTTATCATGATTTTTTTTGTTACCTTTCCCTTTCATATTCCACTCTCCTCTCTAATAAACTATCAGCCTCATTTATAGTTTATTAAGAAGAGAACAAATGGGTTGGACAAACAGTCTGGTACATTTACACATTTTTCTGGAATAACCATTTATCCTTTTTCATTTTGCGGGTGACAGGGACCTTAATCTGGACCAATACCGTCCCAATCATAATGGTCAAAACGCCTATCCCGCTCACCAAATTGAGATGTTCCCGATAAAACACTACTCCCAGAAAGACGGCTATAACGGGAGAAATGAAAAGCCAAGTCGACGGAAAAACAGGATTGGTCCTGGAAACAAGCCAATAAAATAGCGTGTGTCCCATCATCGAGCCAAAGATGATTAAATACAACAGGGATCCAATAGCCGCTGGACTTGCAAGGTTAGTAAACTCAACTTTTTCTGTAAAAAGAGAGAGCAGTAGTAACAAAATCCCCCCATGCATCATTTGGGCAGCATTTAGCGCGATGGGGGAAGTTGTAGCATATTTGCCAATCACATGTTTTGAATAAATAGCTCCAGATGCGTAAAAAACTTCACCAATCACAATCAATAGACAACCCAGCAGCCAATATCGATTTATGGCAAAAGTGAAGCTTGGTAGAATGAGCAGAAAGACACCAATCAGCCCAACAAAACAGCCAATAAAGGATAGACGGTTAACTTTCATTTTCAAAATGAATGTTTGTAACAATAAAACTATCATCGGCCCTGTTGCTGATAAGACGGCGGCAGTTCCAGAGGTCACATACTGTTCTGCCCAATACAGCGTCGCAAATGTACCAAACGTTAAGCCGATTCCAGTAATCAGCATTTCTTTTTGAAAAAATAAACCAAACGTGGCTTTCTTTCGCAGCACCATAAACAAATATAGAATCAATCCAGCCAGGAAAAATCGGATTCCTGCAGAAAAAAACGGCGCCACTCCTGTATCTACTCCAATTTTTATTGCGAGAAAGGTTGTTCCAAAAATTAAACACATAAACATATAACCGAGCCATACCATGGAAAATTCCCCCTTTTTCTACATTATAGAAGAAGGGGGGTAGAACAGATGATTAAAAATAGACCAGATGAGGTGGGGGAAATGGTAAAATCTAGATTGAGGTGAAGGAAATGGCTGATTACTTATTTAAACAAGTTTATGATTATGTTTTACACCGAATCGAACGCCAGGAGTGGAAGGAAGAGGAGAAGCTTCCATCGATCCGGCAATTAGCCGCTGAAATGAAGGTTCATCGCTTAACCGTATTAAAAGCCTATCAGCAGCTAAAACAAGATAATAAGCTCTATGTCAAAGATAAATCCGGCTACTATGTACAACCAATCGGACACGCTCCATTTGAAAACATGGATAACCCAATCATTTCAGCGTATGTCCAAAAAAATCATTTATCGGAAATCCATCAGGCTACCGTTACTTATAATTTTTCACAAGCATTGATTGACCCGAATCTGCTGCCTAACCGCTTTTTTTCCGACTATGTAAAAAACGTGTTTGACCTCTATCCAAAAGTCTTATCCACCTATGCAACGGTTCAAGGCGATGAAGAATTAAGGGGAAAACTCGCTCACTATTTTAATCAGCAGTATAAAACAGACACATCGGCAGAGCAGCTAATCATTACGACAGGTTCACAGCAAGCCATTCACCTCATTGCCCAAGCTTTTCTGAAGCCAAGAGACACAATTTTGTTGGAACGACCAAGTTACAGCGCCGCAATTGATACCTTTAAAGCCCAGGGAGCAAATATTGTCACGGTTGACATTCATCAGGAAGGATACGATTTGGAGCAGGTTGAATTCCTCATGAAAAAGCATAAGCCTCGTCTCTTTTATCTAAATCCAACTTTCCATAATCCAACAGGTTATACGGTTCCTGCTTCACAGAGAAAGCTTTTAGTTCAATTAGCGGAGCAGTATCATTGTTTGCTCGTTGAAGACGATGCCTACCATGACATCTATTTTGAGGGTCCGTCACCACCACCGATTTACACCTATGATACAGCCGGATTCGTTATTTATATCAGAAGCTTTTGTAAATATATCTCACCTGGCCTAAGAGTAGCCGCTTTGGTGTGTCAATCACCGATGATCAAATCACTGCTGGCTGTAAAGTCCTTAGCGGATAACGGTTCACCCCTTCTGAATCAAAAGGTCTTCCTACATTTCTTCTCTTCAACAAGACTGCAGCAGCATATTGAAAAATTGCGTATTGCCTTACAAATACGAAAGGAAATCATGGAAAAAGAACTTGCGGTTACTGATTGGCATTGGACCAGTCCGAATGGCGGACTGAACCTTTGGGTCCAATTGCCTCAAGAGAGATCAACGGAAGAAATATTGGCAGCCAGTTTGGAGAATGCGATCTCCTTCGTACCCGGACAAATCTGCGATCCATTGAAGGAGCCTTCCTCCTGGCTCAGGCTAAGCTATTCCTTTGCTAATGAGGAGCAAATCTCTAAGGGGATGAGGGAGTTTATCCGTTTAGTTTATACTATCTGATTCATTGCAGTACAGGAATTTTGAATTGCTGTCACCCAAGATCTCTTGCTCTGACCGAAGACCCAACTTTTCCTTTGTTACGGTCACTCAAGACAGCTTTCTCTGACCGAAGATGCAACTTTTCCTTTGTTACGGTCACTCCAGAAGGATATGACTTTCGGTTTCGGCTGGGTCTACTAAACATATAAAAAGGGAGAAGTGCGGCATAGCACTTCTCCCTTGATGATTACCTCGCAGCCTTGCAACTCGGGCAGGCAAGCAGAGTGGAATCGTATGAATCACCACACTGACGGCAAAAAACCACTCCAGCAACTGAATGTGTCGCTCCCGCTGAAGTATTTACTGCTTTTGCGTTCGAGCTTGGCTTCACTTTTTTATATATCATAATCATAACAATCATTGTAACGAGGTTAAGCAATAAACTAGCAATCATGAATATTATCATTAAAGATGAGCTTTCCAACATAGATGTTTTAACCTCCTACAACTTCTTTTTCAACAATTACTCTTCTCATTCGATGACGGTATAGGAGGAATGATGAGATTGAGATAATAACAGCCCCCACTCCACCAAGAGAGCCGGCAAACAAAGGAGTATTGTTATACCAGCGCACGATTGGATTGGTTGATACAAGCAAATCACTTACCTCTTTCGTTAATCGGTTACCTGCTGCATCAATGGCGACAATCTTAACATCCTGCTTCGCGTTATCACTCTGAATTTCAAAAGTGAAGTTCTCACCCTCCGCCTTGTGCTCGACCTTTTTACCATTTACGAAGAATTCTGTTTCATCGAGAACAAGATTGTCTTTAATCGAAACAGCGGCAGACTTCGTTTCTAACGGATATTGCTCCCCATTCTCAATATCAATCGGAACAATCACTGGAGCAGTCTTGTCGATACCAAAAGAGATTTCCGCTTTTTTCGTTTCGTCGATCGTTTCATTAATATTTCCTGCTGCATCCTCTGAGAAAAGAGCAACATTGTATCTGCCGTCACCAGCAAACAATTCCTTCTTAATCACATATTCATACTGACTCCACTGGCCTTCACCGCCAGTTTCCGTAACCGAATAATCCTTACCTTCCACCAAGTCACTAGGAGTACCGTTCTTGGTCAACTTCACTTTCACGGTTTCAGGTTTCAAGCTGTCAACATTGGTTTCGGTCAAGATGACATCGATTTCGTCCTTAACATACTTACCATCGAGATTTTTCAAAGAATCATCAAAGGCATAGACCGAACCAAAGCGATTGACGGAAAAACGAATCGTTTGTGTCGTTTCATTTCCAGCGTAGTCTGTAAGCTTAGCCGTCAATGTGTAAAGATCATCATTTTCCTTCGTCTTTTCAAAATTGTTAAACATGAATACTTGGCCGTTCGCGACTTCAGAATACTGACCATTCAGTTTTGCTTCCCCATGATTCGCACCTGTTAAGCGAATACTGGCCGCCTCTTTATTAAAATTTCTGTCAGAATAGGTAATAACCGGGGCAACATCCCCGTTATTAGCTGACTGATCTTGAACACCTGAAATCGTCAATTCAGGAGCCGTTTGGTCAACGATGAATTCTTCCATTTTATAATCGGCCGAAATATTTCCTGCCATATCCATAAAATCAATGTCAAAACTGTACTCACCATCGGCTGCATAGCGAATCGTTGCCGTGTGAACATCACCATTTGCAGTCCAACCGCTTACTTGCGGGAACGCCATTGGTTGGCCGCCTTCTGCTGCGGTGCCTGTCACCCTAATTCGTCTTGGATCAAAGTTATGCTCGGTAACCGAAATCGTCGCCGATCTTCCCGCTTTAAAGTAGTTCCCATTGGTGGCTTGATTATTATCATACGCTACCTTGATGACCGGAATGGTTTTATCAATGGTAAAGGTTTGCTGGGCGAATAATGGCGCCGCATTCCCAGCACTATCCTTATACTGGATATCAAAGGTATAATCTCCGTCCGCTGTGTACTTCACTGTTGCGGTATGAGTGGTTTTATCAGGATCTTGCGGATTTGCCTTGGTTGTCCAGCCAACTACGTTTGGAATCGTACCATCTGTATTGGTAATCTGATGGATGACATCCTCAGCCTTGAAATTACGTTCTGTAACCTCAATGGTTGCTGTCCGATCCGCCTTGTAATAATCTGCATTTTCTGCATCTGCTGAATTATTATCATAAGAAACCTGAATGGTCGGAGCCGTCTTGTCGATGCTAAAGGAAATTTCATCCTCAGACGTATTACCTGCTCGGTCCGTAACCTTTACCTTGATTACAATGTTATTGCTATTTTGGGTAACCGGAATGGTTTTCACCACTTCCGTAATCAGATTCTTATCGGTCTTCGTTATCCCCCATCCTTCTGTTTGACTATCTGCCGTAAACGATTGATCGTTATTGATCTTAAGCTTACCGCTTTGATTGTTCGCAGTATCATACGGTGCGATAACAGACCACTCAATTTCACTAAGACCCGAATACGTATCCGTCACTGTTAACTTTACATCCACATTATGGGAAAAAAGCTCTAACTGTTGCCCATCACGATTCGTTGTCTTTTCTTTTTCAAATTGAATATGGGATTCCTTAGCATGCTGTTTTTCATTCTCAATCACGGTACCATCAGGTGTTTCATATGCACCTGTGTTTTGAACATGATCCGTTGCCTTGGCAAAAATTTGCCCTTTAAACGCCTCAGGAACGTTGAATGTAAGTTCATCTGTTGTCGAAACGGGTGCAATCCCCTCAACCTCTGCCTCTGAGATTTCCTTCAAGCTGCCATCTGCCAGAACAGCAAAGTATTTCCCATTCTCATAATCTTTTAAGTAAACCGTCATCGATTTAACCTGGCTGGTGTACTCGTAATCTACCTTAGGGTCCTCCGCTGTAACCGTTACTTGTGTATGCTTATTGAAAAAGTATCCGTAATCGGTTAATTCAACAGAATCTCTTAAACTAACGTTTTCTTCTACTTTCTCATATTGCCCATTATCAGCGATTGTTGAAAAAGTAAAATCTATAATTTTTGGACTTGTTTTATCAATATAGATTGTTTTTTCTACTGTATTCGTGTTTCCCGCATTATCGATGACATTAACAGAAACATGATATTTTCCATCAATATTTTTTTCGAGATCATCCGTTTTAACGGAAGCAATAGCCGGGCGATTTTCTTTTGTTGCTGAAAAATCGTATTCCTTGTAAAGGTTGTCGTTCACATAAATGCTGACGGAATTGACCCCAGATTCATCCTCATCCAGAGTAGCACCATCTTGAACGGCAATATCAAAGGCTACATCTCCGTTATACTCGTCTCCATTGGATGCAACATTTTCCTTCGGTTGAACCGTAATTTTCGCTGAAGGGGGGTTTTTCTCAATCAAAGTGACGCCGCTGTTGTCGGCCTTCATATTTGAATTGTCCTTTGTAACAAGATAGACCTTATTGTTTTTAACATTGTCGGTAACGTCTACATGAAAAGTGCCCTTGAATTTTTCGACGTCTAATCGGAACGTTGCTTTCGCTGTTAGTCCATCTTTTTCAAAGCTATCAGCGACCATTTCTGGAACCACTTTCTCATCATTTGTTTTCAAAGTAAGTCCTTGAATACCAGAAGCGTCATCCTTTACCTTTACGGTAACTTCAATTTCTTTGTTAAAGAAAGTACCAAAAGTAAGGAAATTTAAGACACTCGCAAATTGGCTCGTATTCTTTTGAACAAAGGTTACCGCTTCTCCATTCTCGAGAGTTGGTACAGTTTTATCGATGTTGATGTTTACTTGCTTAACTTCCGATAGATTACCTGCTTTATCAACAGCCCAAATACTGTATACTCCCTGGTAATCCTTATCCTCTGTCTTGAAGCTATATCTGTTCGTTACTGGATCAAAATCTGCCTCTATACGATCCGCGTAGGAAGTGCCTTCACTGTAATAGACTTTATCAATGTCAGTGGCGTAATCAACAGTATCAAAGTTCTGTGTTCCATTTTTAATGACACCCGAAACTGTTACCAATCCGCTATACCATACTGCGTCATCCACATTTTTTTTATTTTCACCCGTTAATTGCGGCTCATCTACTATCGGGCTTTGGGTATCAAATACTAGCTTTAAGGGACTAGTAAGTTTAACTTCTCCTTCATTTTTCTCAAAGAAAAATCCCTTTGTCTTAACTAGTAATCTTTCAATAGAGGTGGATTCTGAGATCTTATACTCCTTATTCCACTGCCAAAAAGTATTAGAGGGATCAATGTCTAAATGAGTAAATGGGGCAATCGGCTTGATCCTTACATCGGCATCCTTTGAATAGATCCGGAAATTCCCATCTTCCATTGTCTGAACCGGTTCAGGTGAAATCGACACGTACTGGGACCAAGTTCCCTCTAAAAATGGTATACTAGCAAATTTTACTTCGATGGTAGTATCTGCGGTGATACTTTCAACGGTGTAAGAAAGATTATCATCATCTTTATTTTCAACAATTTTATCATTAGGAACAATTGTCCCATTAATGGTTAAGCTGTCTAATCGAAATTTCCCATATGGATTAATGGTCACAACGGCATTACCATTATAATCAACTGTTTCTTTATCGAGTTCGACTTCGCCGCCACCACCTATTACTGAGGCAGAAACTGCATAAGTATTGATTTGGAAGGTCACTTTGACATAATGATTTTGGTCAACCTCGGTAAAGGTATACGTATAATTGCCATCTTGATCCGGTTCAAAGTCAAATGGCTTGCCATCAATCACAATACCTTCGATATGATGCCCTGTTGTTGGTTTTACGGTGAAAGAGGAGTCTGAACCATGCTGAACTTGGACCGTTCCACCTTTAGTGTCAATTAGTTGATTCCCCTGATCCCTAACTTCACCGTTTTGATAGCTATCAAACGTTATCGTATAGGTTTTTAACGCGAATTCAATATCGATGTTCGTATTATCAGAAAGGGAATCAATCGTAGCTTTATATCCTACCTTCTCACTTTCTGTTAGCGTTTTTGTCTCTTCACCGATTTTCACTGCTTTAATCTCGTAATTAGCAGCTGGAGTTATTTCGACCTCAACCCTAGTGCCTTCTTCAAATGGAACAGGAGCTGTGTAATCATGGCCATTTATTATAACTAGCCCTTCACCCGTTTTATTGACGGTAACCTGATAATTTTCTTTAACCACTACCTTTTTAAGCTCTTCCGTATTCACATTATACGTATAGTGATCGGTTGTTCCTTCACTTAATAGAATCTTAAAGGGTCTTGCTTCCCCAACCGTAAATTCAAATTCATTGTTTTCTCCGAAATTTGTATCCGTTAATTCCGGAAACTGAACCACACCATTTTCATCAGTGGATCTAGTTACATCAATTGCATTATCCATGTTATGAACGTTAACCTCTACTGGATTAACCCCTTCCAGTATCTGCAAAGTGAACACATCCTGTGCCTCCCCCTCGGCAAATACCGGCAAGAGCGCTCCAGCAGGAAAGTTATAAGCAACAAGCATAATTGCAAGAACAACAGCTATTATCCGTGTCACATTCGATTTTCTCTTCCTATGCATTTCTCTCTCCCCTTGATCTCTCTTAAATTACTTCATTCGTATGTGTGACCTTGATGTCCTTTACGATCTTAAATTCAACCACTTGAATTTCGGTTACCTCCTCAGGTTCTAATTCAACGGTTGGATATAACACGGTTGTCCCCTCATCCTCTGTGAGAACCTCGGTACCATCTTCCAGTACCTCAGTTTCATTCGTAAGTAACACTTCTGTTTCATCCGCCAGTACTTCCGTGGCAGCAGACGGAACCTCATTAGCAAATAACAATGTGGTGGCCTCTGCTAGGATGACAGTCTCTTCACCAATTGGTGGAATGCTTGCTGAGGCTTGATTCACTTCTGTCAGAAAGCTTTCCACCACGTTTGTCTGGGACGTCGTTTTGGTTTGACCCACCCTATCAAATAGTTTTGATTGATGAGCAAATGCCTCTGAAGTTCCCGTTTTCCCACGACGTGACTCGACAGGCTCTGTCAAGGATCCACGTTGTATATTGAACAAATTGGGTTGATGAAGCTTATGGCCCGTAAGTTGATTTTGTTCCCGGATTTCTTGTATTTGTCTTGCTGCTGTTCTCCCCGTCAAATCTCCGATAATCGCTCGGATGTTCAGCTTAAAATAAAGGAAGATAGCCGTAGCAACAAGTACTCCTGCAAGGGAATAAGCAACAATAGAAATCGTCTGCCAAGTGGTTGCATCCATTCAAATCCCCCCTATTCGTTTCGATAAGCATGATCAATCGCTTGAGCAGTTAATTCGAAGCGGTTGATGACATCCTTTTTTATGTTTTCAGTTTTCTCAGCAGTAACCTCTACCTGTTTCGTACTTTTCTTGACGGTTTCCGTAATCTCACGGATATCATTTTCCTTTATGCCATCTAATTTAAACTTCCTCGCATACGTTTCAATCGAATACATCGTTAGTTTATAGAGTTCAAGCTTCACCATTTCACTCTCATCGGGATTCTTGTCTATTATTTTAATCAGACCCTTGATATTATCCCAATAAGGACGGTATTTTCCCTTATCAGATGCTTCTTCTATGTGAAGGGTAATTTCCTGATGGAACTTGCCGATATCTCGATAAATCGTAGCCATCTCAAAATAATCACTTTCTTTACTGCCATAGGAAACGGCATCTTCAAACCATTGAATCGAGCTTTTCATTCTTGTGATTTGGTTGTCACTATTCTCAGATTTACCATAATCATAGTAATACCAATAGATTTTCCCGACTTCAAAGGCAAGGTCTGCATATTTAGGATTTTCTCGGAAGTCTATCAGATTCCCATTTATTTTCTTCTTGAATTTTTCTTCTTCCTCAACTGAAAAAGCGGCATCACTTTTAAACGCATCGATTAATCCTAAATAAGCTTCTGTCTCGGTAGGCTTAATATCAATGGCCTGCAAATAATAGCTAACTTTATTGGCATCTGTGGAAGCTTTCTCAGCCATTTGGATATGACTGTTATAATCGGCATTATTCGTTTGGATTTTCATCACTTGACTAAAAATCCCACTGATTAAGCAGACAAGTGCCGCTCCGGTAACCATCACAAATTGGCGCAGCTTCCTTTTTTGTTTTTCCCGATAGAGGTCATCCACTTCCTCATAATGGTTCAGTGCATATAATAGCTCGGCACAAGACTGATATCGATCTTCCGGATTAAGCTGAGTACATTTTTGAATGATTCTTTCCAATCCTCCCGAAAGGCCAGGATTCCAATGGCGTATCGGGTAGAGCTCATAAGGCGGCTCACAAGGATTATGTCCTGTCACTAAATGATAAAGTGTAACTCCTAGACAGTAGACATCCGTTCGTGGATCGGTCTGTCCTTTCCCTCCGAACTGTTCCGGCGCGGCGTACCCTTTTGTCCCGAGACTGACCGTGTCTGCCAGATTCTGTTCCTTGTATTCTCTAGCAATCCCAAAGTCTATTAGTTTAATATTGCCATCGGGTTTCAGCATCACATTTGCCGGCTTCATATCACGGTAAATAATCGATGGATTACAGGTATGTAAGTAATCAAGTACTTCACAGAGCTGCTTGGCCCACTCAATCACAATATCCTGTGGCTGTGCTCCGTACTCCTCTAAAATTTTACTTAGCGGCTCGCCTTCGATATAGTCCATAATGACATAAATAACATCCGTATGGTCGATGATGTCCACAATCCGCGGCAAGGACGGGTGGTCAAGCCTTTTAATCATATTGGCTTCGGCAATCGCACTCTGAATAATGACTTCATTATTCTTATCTCTTGCTCTTTTTTCAATCTCTTTCACTGCCCACTGCTTGTTAAGACGCTTGTCCATCGCAAGATAAACTTTGGACATTCCGCCCCGCCCAACCAGCTTCAGTATTTCATATTTTCCTTCTATAACAGATCCAATCGCTGCCAACCCTTGATCCCCATCCTTACAGAATTTTAACAAGCAAAACAGAAATATTGTCCGTTTCCTGTCTTTGCTTATTAAGTTCCACCAATTCTTTTGCTTTTTGTTCCAACACGGTTTCATTCACTAGCTTCTGGGGTAAAAAGGCAGTATAGATTTCTTCCTCGGTAATTCGATGACGAAACCCATCTGAACAAAGCATATACACTTCACCAGGCTCGGGTGTTCCGGGGATAAATTGTGGCTCCACCAGCTTGGATGCACCGATACACTGCAGGAGAACATTGCGCCTTGGATCGACCCTTGCCTGTTCTGGCGTCATGGTACCCCTTCTGACTTCTCTACCAACAACGGTTTGATCATCTGTCATAATCTCTAGCTCTTGACCAATTCGATAGACTCTTGAATCACCGACATGACCAATCAGCATAAACTTGGTATCAATTAAAAGCAGTGCTGTCCAGGTTGTACCAAGCTGCATTCTTACACTCTTTCCGTACTCAGCTATTCGCTGGTTTTGCTCTTTAATGATCCGCTCCCAGCGATACTGGATATCGTTGTAGTTGTTTTTCGCAAGCAGTACAGGAAGCTCTTGATCAAACCATCTTGAAAAGGCATGGATCACACTGGCACTAGCGACTTCTCCCTTGGAAAGTCCACCCATTCCATCACAAATGACGGCTAAAACGACCTTTCCAACAGATGTTTCAGCGATTTTTATACACAGGCTGTCTTGATTGGTTGCTTTCTGAATTCCTTTATCAGTATAGGCTGCCGTTATAACTTCCATTTCAGCACCTTCCTTACTTAGATGTAAAAGACAAAGTCTTCATTTGCTAGTCTTATTTTTGTGCCTGAGAATATCTCAATCTCTTTTTTCACTTGGATTACCCGACCATCCACGTAGGTTTTATTGGTCGAGTTATGATCAATAATGTAGTATCGTTGATCCCTTGTAATGATATCTGCATGGCTGCGGCTAATCGCGTTATTATCGGAAACGAAATAATCACAATAGCTGTTCTCTTTGCCAATTCTAAACGAGGGCTTATTTACGCTGATTTTCTCCTCCGTCTTTTCCCTAATTAAGTATGGGAAGGCCAATTCATCTATCACAGCAGCACCCAGTACGGTTGTGCCTCCTACTTCCGCTGCACCGAGTACCGTCGTTTCACTAAAGCTTTGTGTTTCGGATAGCCCTAACACTTGTGAAATGTCTAAGACCTCTCCTGGCAATGGGTCAACAATATTCAATGGGGTCCCGCAGTTTGAGCAATACCTAGCCCATTCCTCTGATACCTTTTTGCAGGTGGAACAAACCTTGGATTTTGGATCATTCGTATTGCCCTGGTTTTGAAATGGGTTATAAGAGATATTACCAGTATTCGTTTTGAACTCTTTAGAAGAAGTGTTCTCCCCTCGCATCTCCGCAGACCCCGTTGGAATATGGAACTTGGTATCTACTGTTTTACCGGTGATTTCAAGAATTAATTTTTCAAAGCTATTAATGGAAAACGGGGTAAGCTTTCGGAAATATTGTAAATAAGTTCGCATATACCCATGATCTTCGTGTTTCGAAAAAACGACATGGAAGGGAAGTTCATGGAAAAACTCAGCAATCCCGCGTGGGTTTTGATTGTTCACGATCGGCCAGAAAATACATTTCACATGTTTTGTCCTGGGATCAAGAAATATGTAGTCACGGTCAAGCATAAGATTGCCGACATTCAGGGAATTCCTTTCGCATTCCTTCACAACCGCGATCATTTGAAGAATCACGTCGAAAAACATCTTCTTACTGACAACACTGTTAAAATAAGTTCTGAGTGACATCCTGTCGATAATGGAGCTTTTTAAAACGACACCTTTTTTATTCATCTCTGTCGTAACAGGAATTAAACTGTCCATTAATCCCCCTGCAATCGCGTTTAATTCACGTTCATTGATCGCCTCAGGGTTGACTAACTTATTGACCACATCATATTTATTTTTCTTAAATTCGACTGTTGCTTTCCCCATCATTATCACCTGCTTTATCATTATTTGCTCTGTTAATGGAAACGATCATTGCTCATTTGAATGTTTGAAACTTTTCCTACCCTACTCTTCTAACATTGTTAAAATATCCTGGTTTGACTCTATGGCAATACCATTTTCAATCGTTAGGATGGCACTTGATGTACAAGTGTCTAGATTTGCAAAATAATCATCTGGATACTCATAATTATCATAATAATTTCCTTTTATATCTTCAGGAGAAAATATTATCTTCAGTTCCCATCCCTATTTCTTTCTTCATGCTCTCAACTACAAATCTTTCGTTATATTTCGCCTCTAAATAACTCAATATGTCCTCTTGGTAACTCTCAGACTTCTTCATACAGCCACTCGCTACCAATAAAAAAATTATGGCTAATAAAGTCCATACTGAAATCTTAACTCTTCTCATTATAATTCGCCCTTCAACTATAAGCTTCTTCCTAAATACTCATTATTCTTTTCTCTGCTGCCTCAAACTCTCTAGCCGTATCCTGCAGATAGTTGATGACTTTATTTATCTGACCTTTCGATGGTAAATTCTCTGCAATCGCTAGATTGATAATATCCAGGAGACCCTCTGTTAAATAAAGTAAATTTAAGTCAGAATCAACGGAAAAAATACGTGCTTTTACACTTTCCAGGCGCTCAGCGAAATGGTGCAGTTTGTAGGTGTCGACTTTAATATGCGGGGTGGCTGCCACTTTCGGACCTGCTCCGAAGAGATGACTTAAGCCTTCCAAAAATGCTTTGTAGCCGGCAGCAACACCCTCGATGATTTTATTGATGACCTCACTGGCTACTTCTGCACCCTCGAGCACATCAGTAATGATAGCTTTTACACCTTCAATTACTCTTTGCGCCGTATCGGCTGTATAGGCAAGAGCATCAACGATAAAAGGTATTAAAACTTCGCCAAAAAACTCCGGGTTAATCCAACCGATTACAGCAAACGTTACCCCTACGATCACAGTCGTAGCAAATATAACTGGATGTGTGGCAAAAAACATTCCGACGTTGACGATGACCGCCCCTGCCAACAGTTTCTTTTGACCATCGGACATTGACATAATCCCTTCCACAATCCCTGTCAGCACGTGTCCGACTCCTGCCGGCAGTTCATCCATCTCCCGAGTCAAACGGCCGATACTCTTAGCGAACTCGTCCATTTCACCTTTAATGACACGTCCATACTCGTCAAGTTCAGCAAACGTCATACTATGTTTACCCATCAAGGCGCTCAGCCCATAGTCGCCATCCACAACATCCTTTGTTTTTATCGACATATAATTGGAACCTGGAACCGGATTTAAAATCGCACCTATCAAGGACCACTGATAGTGATCCATTTTCCCCGCCATATCGCGGATTCCCTCGGCATAAAGAGGATTGTTCAGAAATTCAGGAGCGAACCCAGGACCATCCCCGTTCAAGGAACGGATAATTTTCGCCCTCATTTCCGAGGGGGCGGTAATCGCCGCAAAGAACGATAAGTTGCCTCCGAGAGAGTGGCCCGCCGTGGCATATTCGTCATACTGATATTTGTCATTGATAAACTCCATATAATCAGCGGCATTTTTCTGCTGTTCCACACCAACGCCTTCGTTTAACATCTTAAAATCAGTATTTGCCCAATCTTTTTCAAACTGATTACCCTTGGATTCACTGCCTCTAAAGCCAACAATTGCATTATTGGGGCTTGTTTCAATCAAAAGGCCGTAGAACCCGGTTTCATCATTGTAATCTCTGACATTGACAACCTTCCAATTACTGTATTTTGAGTCAGGATCAGTAAGTTGATTATATAAATCCAGATCTCCTTGAGCCTTGTTAATCACAATAGGATCTTTTGTTTTCTTAGCATTTTCCAGGTCCTTTTTCAGGTCGTTACTTAATTCTATTTCATTCTTAAGAAGATTGCCCAGAGTGGGTTCTAATCCTCTATCCTTCAAATCATTAATATCCTTTTCACTAATTTCATAATATGCAAGCTGAGACACGGTAAAAAGATCCTGATCAGAATATGCCATCGTTACTGTACCTGTCTTCGCTCTTTAAATTGTTCTAATGTTACATTTAATTGGCCCGCATTGACACCAAGACCATGTCTTTTGTAACCTTCAAGTTTTTTATCAAAACCATAATAGGTCTCAGCATTTTTCTTGAAATATTCCTCCGCCTCTTGTAGGACAGCCCCGTCCGTATAGTAAATCTCCATGGAGGCATTGTAGGGAATCTGTTCCGTAAATAATTCCTGCAACACTTGATATTCTGTTTCTGCAGCTATAGAAGCCATTTTGTTTTTATCCAATAGCAAGGTAATCACCAGTGGTGTGTCTGGACTGATACTTCTAAATTTCTCTAGAGAAACAGACTTTTTATCATTTATTTCTGTACCGCCATAAGCGGCATAGACTTTTATGAAAAACTCATCCGTCAGCTCACTAATTTTACTGCTAGTAATTTGTTTGACTTCGTCTTCCACCAGCGCCTCGACGTACTGGTCAGTCATCCAAGCTCCCTCTTTTTCAACCTTAGCTTCAAACAATAAAGTTTTATTCCCCTCTGGCGCAGCGATTACCTTAAATGTGTTATTCTTTAAGGTGCCATACCCTTCACCCGATGCAAAAATATCAAACTCTTCATTGTACTTTTCTTTCAAGAGTTTTTTCGCAATTTCAGCCCGATTGGGAGTACTTGAAAAGATATGCATACAGCCGCTCACTCCTATTAACGAAATAATTGCAATAGAAAATATAAAAACTCGATTAAATTTCCCCATAATTCCTCGCCTTTCTTTATTAAAACCTTCTTTTACGGCATTGTTACTGCACCTGTCTTTGCTGTTTAAATTGATCTAATGATACATTTATTTGACCTACATTAACACCAAAGCCATTATCCTTATATCCTTCGATCAATTCGTCAAAATTACTGTAAGTCTCTGCATTTTCCTTAAAATAATCCTCTGCCTTTTTCAGGATATCCCCGTCCGTATAGTAAATTTCCGTTGCCGCATTATATGGGAGCTCTTCCAAAAATAATTCCTGCAGCACGCGATATTCTGTTTCAGCATTAATTGCTGCCATCTTGTTTTTATCCAATAGCAAGGTAATTACAAGGGGTGTATCTGGACTTATATTCCTGAATTTCTCTATGGTAACAGACTCTTTACTTTTAATTTTTGTACCGCCATAAGCGACATAGACTTTCATAAAAAATCCATCCGTCAGCTCACTGATTTTACCGCTGACAATTTGTTTAATTTCGTCTTCCACTAGCGCCTCAACATATTCATCAATCATATAGGCGCCTTCTTGTTCAACCTTAGCTTCAAATAATAAGTTATGATTACTCTTCGGGGCAGCGACGACCTTAAACGTATCATAAGGCAGGATGCCATGCCCTTCACCCGAGCTAAGAATATCAAAATCCTCATTGTATTTTTCCTTCAAGAGTTTTTTCGCGATGTCGTCACGATCGGGACCGAAAATGGAACAGCCGCTTACTCCTAAAGCTAAGAAAATCATAAGGATAAAAGTTACCATTTTTTGCATCATCATTCTCCAAATTTCGCAAAATTGCTTCTTTCGTTTCTGTATTTTTTAATGACGCATAAAGGTCTTAAAAAATAGTATTCTATATATTAACCACATGGGGTTCTTTTCAATCGTCATAAGGCGACGGCGGACCATCGCCTTTAATGGGTAAACCTAGATTTTTTATGAATATTTTTACGTTCCAAACGATTTCTTATAAACTATTAACCCAATCAAGTGCCTTCTTCTGTGCGTTTTTATATTGATCTCCTACATATCTTAATGTATCAGCATAATCCTCAAGCGTCTTTTGCAAGGCACCTGCTGTGGACGAACCATCATCAAGCTCGTTCCACTTTGATTGAAACTGTTGAAAGTCTTTGCCCTGCCAGCTTGCACCAAGCTTTGTTACCTCTTGATTTGCCTGCTTCATCTTTTGTTTTTGCTTTGCGACATAATCTTCCACCGCATCTGCCGCTTTCTCAAACTCTCTATAATCGACATCGATGAACGAACTCATTTCCATCCCTCCCTATTTGAAAGCATCTGCTAGGCTTGTATTCCCCGTTTCCGTCACATTGTAGCCGTCTGACACCTGCTGTTTTAGGAAGTTCGTATAGTCCTGCATCACCTTAAACCGGCTATCTTTAAAATTGTTCTGAACAGAATAGAATTTGCCAATCACCACATGAGAGGCGCGGCTGTTCCATCTACCATTTAAACGTTGAATCGCCTTTTCAAGTCTTTCAAACTCGTGATCTATATCCTGGTTTAATTCGCCTATCCGATCAGCCGCCGCCACTACCTTATTTGTATCGACTTGAATTTGATTTGACATCTTCTTACCCCCTTAAATCAGCTTTTTTCCTTTTTGCTTAAAAATGCTTCGGAGAGATTGGAAGGATTGACCCTGCCTAATGCTCTCCTCGCACGCTCGCACTCATCAATAAAATCACCAATCTTATTGGCGGCTCTTTCGCTGCCGATGCCCTCAAACCCAGATGCGAGTCCGGATTTAATACTTTCAAGCTCTCGTATAATGCTGCTTAATTCAGATTTGATCGTGCCTAACCCCATTTTCTCCTCACCTCATCTAAATGCTCATAATTCGTTTTTCTGCTGACCTAGTTCCCTATGACATCAAATTTCCGCTGTTGGTCAATAAATTCTTTTTTATTTCACAACGCTAATCATCAACCTTACTACCCTGATGAATATGAAAACCTTCAGAATCGATATATAATTTCATCTCATCTAGTACTTCATAATCCACATACATACTATTTGATATTTCAGATAGCTCTTTGAATTTTTTTAAACAGGCTTGGTAATCCTCCTTTGAAATAACATGAATATTAACCTGGAAAGTTGTATTTAAACCAGCCTTATAAACAGCCTGTAATGCCTTTTCAAATGATTCAGCAGTTACATTAGTCGTTTCCTTCACAATCATATCAGCTGAAAAATATTCTGGTTTGTAAGTTTTCACAAACTCTTCTAATGAAATTTCCGTGTTAGATTCTGAAAAACTATCCGCATCCATCACTAGAGTGTTTGACTCACCCTCAATCCCTGCAGATTCTAGTTCTTTCTTTAAAACTTGATTTAATGAATCACTTATTAAACGTGGAATATAGTTATCAGCTACCAGCTCTCCATTTTTATCCACAACAGCTTTGATGACTAAACTCTCATTATCAAAGGGATGCCCATAAGTAGTAGTTTCGGTTTCTTTAGCCTCTGTTCCATTACCGCCGCCTATATGGGTTACTTTGAATTCTTTCTTATATTTTTCCTTCAGCAATTTTTCGACATCTTCTGCCTTCCGCGTTTCTATATCACTACAGCCTAGCAAACTTAAAATCGAAATGGCGATAACAGGCACACTCACTTTTATAAGAAATTTCTTAAACATATTTTTCCTACTCTCTTCCATAGCCGATTTAGATTATTTTTACCATAGAAGAATTATTTTGAATTAAGACTAAGGACGAGACGACCACTTATCCTAAATGCTCATAATTCGTTTTTCTGCTGCTTCAAACTCCGCAGCTGTATCCTGAAGATAGTTGATGACTTTATTCATCTGGCCCTTTGTTGGTAAATTTTCCGCAATCGCTAAATTGATAATATCCAGAAAGCCCTCTGTTAAATATAGGATATTCAAGTCAGAATCAACAGAAGAAATACGTGCTTTTAGGCTTTCTAGACGCTCTGCGTATTGGCGCAGCTTGTAAGTATCAATTCTAATATGAGGAGTTGCAGCGACCTTCGGACCCGCTCCGAAAAGATGACTTAAACCGTCCATAAATGCTTTGTAGCCATTCTTGAGCATATTCCCGAATTCCGCCAGTCTTTCCTTCGACCAGTTCACGAATTTCCCAACCGTTTCCGTCACGAAGTCAAGTGCTTTCGGAATAAAATCATTAATCATATAATCCACAAATGCTTCAATTTGGTCCATGATAAAGTCATAGGCAATCACCGCCGCTACAAAGACGGCCGCCACGATAACGACACCAATAACTAATTTTACGAGGGCAGCGGTTACGGCAACGGCTGCTACTGCCGTTCCTACTGGACCTAAGGCGATGGCAATCCCTGCTAAACCACCTGCTATCGTTGCCACTACTGTTTTCCCAGCTGTAGTTAACTTTCCGTCTTTAAATAGAGCATCTTTTAGCGCCCATCCTGCTCCGGTAATTGCGACCAAGGCCGTAGTGAATAAGGCTGCAGCCTCTGGACTGACAAGGCGATCCATTCCCTGAGTAAATGGAGAAGTAATGTATTTTGATAGTGCCGTTGATAGGGCTGATGGTTGGTCAGTGGTGACAATGCTGCCGTCAGGATTAAATTTGACATTCTCCGTACCGTGCTGGACAGCGCCTTTCCCGATTAATTCAGAAAAAAAGTAATTAATCCCATCTACACGCTGCATCAATCCGCCAACTAAAGATTGCTCCACATGATCCATGTCGACGGTGCCTGTGGCCATCTCAATATATTCTTTATATTTCTCTATATATTCTTGAGTAAATCCAGGTCCATCATAACTGATGGTTCTGTCGATCCTGTCAATGACTCCCAGTTCTGCAGCATAGAAGGTGGAATGCTCTGCAAGATTCCCCCCTAAAGAATGCCCCGCAAAGGTAATATTATCGTATTTTTCAAAGTAGCCCATTTCCTTCAATTCTCTTAAAAATGCATTTGCATCTTGCTGCTGATCTGTCACTCTGCCTTCTAGAAGCGCAAGGTCAGCATTAATCCAATCTTGATGGATATTTTGTAATTCATTGGGTGCTTCGCTTCCGCGGAAAGATACAATTAACCCTTTATCGGTTTCAATAACGACACCATAAAAGCCGGATTGTCCAGGGTTATTTCGATCAAACGTATGAGCTATTTTCCAATCCAATGCGTGATCGGGGAGATTATTGATTTTATCAGCACTTAAGCTGATACTCTGGTCACCTTTCGTATCTTTTCCAGCAACAAGATGATCATAGGACTTTGCGTCTCCTCGTCCTTCTGGCTGTATTTTCAAAAGATCTCCAACCGTATTCCCCTGATTGTTTCCTGCACCGGTGGAACCGGGAATTTGTTTACGACCATTGTCTTTTAGGACTTCTAGATCTAGATATGCGATATCCGTGGCAAATTTTAGGTCTTGGTCTGTTAAAGAGCTCTTATCTGCTGCCAATATTACTCACCGTCCTCAGCAACGCCTGCTTTAGCATAATTAAACCCATTTGCATCCACTACAGCGTCAATCTCTTCTACTACGTTGTAATCACGAAACCATGAACTAGAAACTTCTGGTAGTACTTTGAATTTTTCTAGGCATTCCTCATACTCATCTGCAGAGATAACCCGGATACCTACTTGGTAATCGGTATTTAAGCCTGCTTCATATACAGCCCTTAACGCAGATTCAAAAAGTTCTGGTGTTAAGTCAGGTGTTTCCTTCACAATCATATGGCCGGAAAAATATTCTGGTTTATAGTTGGTCACATAATCATTTAAAGAGATATCCGGGTTAGTCTCTGTGAAACTAGATTTTTCATTATTCATAACGAAAGTGTACGTATCACTTTCAATTCCTTTCGAGGCTAGTTCCTCTTTTAAAATTTGATTTAATTGATCACTGATAAGACGCGGGATATAGCTGTCGGAAACCAACTCTTCATCTTTATTCATTACGGCACTAAAAACAACATTTTCCTTATCAGAAGGGTGTAAATAAGTCGTTACCGTATCATTACTCGCTGTTCCATAGCGCTCACCAATATGGGTCGCTTTAAATTCTTGGTCATATTTTTCCTTTAATATTTTTTCGACATCAGCTGCCTGTTGCTTATCAATTTCACTACAGCCGATTAAACTGAAAATGGATAGCGCCATTACAACCCCACTCACCTTTTTTAATATATTTTTCAGCAAAGTTATCCCTTCTTTCCTCAGAGCCAATTGGGAATATCTATTTACACCCTCCATGAGAGTTGTTTTCAGAATGTGACTAAAGACGACGGGTATCCATCGCCTTTAGATTTTAATTTTTATTTAAATGCGTCAGCTAAGTTTGTATTGGCCGTTTCTGTTTCGAAGTAGCCTTGGTCAACATTCATTCGTAGAAATTTTACATAGTTATCTAGAATGTCTTGATAGTTTTGGAAGTATTTTGCTGCGAAGCTATCATAAGCTCCAACCGTTGCCTGGGATGCTTCCCCTTCCCAAACGTTAGATAAATTTTGAATTGTTTTTTGGCTATTTTTTAACTCTTCTGCCAATCTAGTATTTAATCCCTCGATTTGTGTGGCAATATCACCAACTTGAGCAGTACTTACTTTAATATGTCCAGCCATTTCTCCCACTCCTTTCAAATAATTAGTTTGTTAGTTTTCTTACCTGAACGGTGTTGCTATCTTGAATCGATGCATAATTAGCTCTTTGTGTTTCAAGTGTTTGGCTTGCTGTTAATAGCTTGTCAGCCATGCTTTTCAAGTCATCGTTGAAGCCATTGATTTGGTCAACAAAGGCAAGGTTGTCTTCCCCTTCCCATGCTTCTCCCATTGTGCTTGCAGCCTGCATAAGTTGTGTGTAAATGCTTGTGTAAGACTCGGATAACTCAGCAAGCTTCTTTGAAGCTGTTTCAAGATCTTGTGGAGTAACTTTAATACGTTTTCCCATGTTCCTTTTCCCCTTTCGATTTGTATTAATTTATATCAGCATGAGCTTAGAACCGTGCGTGATGCCCAGTTCTGCAATCGCCATGTTAATATTGTAAATAATTCCTGTTGCTGCATCACACAACACAGCATTGTCGTTGGCTTTGTATTTGCCATCGGATAAATCGCTTAATAGAGCGGAGACCAGCACGACTACTTCACTCATTTGACTTTCTAATGGAAGGTAAACATCAAAGCTTTTACCCGCAGCGGGAAGGAAAATTTCAACAAGTACTTTATTCATCGATATCCCCCTTCTCCACTCTATCGTTTAAGAGCTTGACTTTTACCCCTTTGCCATTTTGTAAGGAGAAGCCAAATTCAGCTGTCATATCCTCGCGCATTTCCGCGCTTGGTTTTGTCGCCTTCAGGTTAAATTGCTCCATGATGCCGCCGCCAACCCAAATGCCCTCACTCGGATTGATATGGTGTTTATACCATTTCTCAAAAGTAATTCCTGATAGATTCTTAGATTGCTCCGCAATGATGAATGTCAGATTATACTTAGTCTCGCCCTTTTCGAGAAGTAAGCCAAGCTTTTCCGCCCCTTCTTTTGATAGAGCATTTTTTAAGGCAGCGATAGAATGAATGACAATGACTTTATGGTCAAAGTGCTCCACGTCCATCCCCTTTTCAAGCGCCTCTTTATAGGTATTATTTCGATAAAGCACCAGGTCAAACAGTGCGGCGACAACATTTTCAAAGTCTTTAATGGTTGAACAATAAGTAAGCCCATCATTCGTTCTATCGATAAAGGCTTGCTGGCCATCGATTAACGTGACATCTAATCCACCTTTTTCCGCCATAAACCTTGATAAGTCATAGGTTAAGGCTTGGTGCTCTGTTGAAGCAGATAAAATCATATTGAGATAGGAGCGGCCAAATGGATAATAGTGAACATTCAGCGTGTTCTTCTCTACCCCGATTGGAACGGTTAGGCTTCCTTTGCCGCGAACATATTCTGTCAAGAATTCGCTATCTACCCGCTCTGGTAAGATCGGAATCTTCTTGGCCATATTCCCTTTCCAAGCATTTTGAAGCTTCTGGGATTCCTGTTGGATAAACTGGAATGGTACCGAATTAGCGGTGATTTGGGCAATCTGGAATTCATAGACCGCGTCCTTCTTCACAAGACCTCTGCCTTTGAATTTGGATGGGTATAATCCATCTGTTTTACCAACCACAGTCGCATAATCGGTCTCATCATTTAGCTGTAAAGTTAACAATTGCTTGAAGTTTTGCAGTAAACGGAATCGAACCCCACTGGTTCCAAGAGCCGTTAAGACAAAGTAGATTCCATACTTTGTTCCTTCACGTGAAAGGTAGGATACGGCCGCTTCTTTTTCTTCGTATATTTCAGTAAAGGCCGCAAAGTTATTAATCGCCACAACAATTGACGGCAGTTTTTCACCTGTAGCCTTGAGATAGGAAGCATAATCGCCCCCATAATCAGCAAATAGCTTCTTGCGGAATTCCACTTCCATTTGCAGCATCTTAAATAGATTGCTGATTTTCTCTCCTTCATAGGAAAGGATGACATCGCCCACATGTGGGGATTTGGCAAAGGCCTTTAATGTTTCCGAGGCAAAATCTAGTAGATAGATATTTACCTCATCAGGTGTGTGCTCCTGCATCAAGGAATAGACCATCGTATTTAAGAACGTTGTCTTGCCACTTCCAGCCACCCCATAGACGATCGTATTGCCTTCTTCTGTCAGTGGCAGGCGAAGGATGCATTGCTGCTGTCTTACCGGGTCATCATACTCACCAATTACCGGATTCAAGACCAATGGATTCTCTTTACCTATCTTGTATTTCTTCTTCACATCATCTAATAGAATCATGGCAGGAATCGGCTCCAGCCAAAGCGGCCTAATTTTAATTTGTTCTTCAGCCGCAATATTTCTTAAATAGTCCGTAATAACATCCATTTGCTTTTTAGGATTGGTAAACAGCGTTTTCTTATTATCCAATTTCGCTTGTTTAATCGGACGGCCATTGCGATCGATCACGACCACACTATTGTCTTTTTCAACAACGACCTTATCAGATGGATAATAAGGCGCCCCTGCCCAAGCTGACTGCCCCATTTCAAATAATTCGTTGTAACCGACTTGAAGGTAGAAGCGGCCTGTATCTGTCAGCTCAGCCGCGTCCGGTCGTTTCAGCATGTCCATACTGTCGGCTCGTTCTTGAACCTTCAGGCTGACCCTAAATTTACTATTACTCCAAATCTGATCATCGACCACACCACTTGGTTTTTGTGTCGCTAAAATCAAGTGGATTCCAAGGCTTCGACCTATCCTGGCGGCACTAACAAGCTGGGTCATAAACTCCGGTTGCTGCGTTTTTAGCTCTGCGAACTCATCCGAAATGATGAATAAATGCTGGAGCGGTTCGTTGACAACACCCTCACGATAAAGCTTTTGATATTTATAAATATCAATATTGCTCTCTCCTACAGCTTTACTTGCCTCTGCAAACATTGCCTGTCTGCGTTTCAATTCACTTTCAATCGAAACGAGTGATCTTTTAATCGCTGCACCATCTAAATTGGTAATAATCCCAGCTGTATGCGGCAGTTTTTCAAAAGACTTCGCCATTCCGCCGCCTTTATAATCGATTAAAATAAAGGCAACCTCATTGGGATGGTAATTTACGGCCAATGATAGGATATAGGAAATGATAAACTCACTCTTACCTGAACCAGTCATACCCGCTACCAATCCATGGGGGCCATGAAATTTCTCATGCAGATCCAATTTAAATAATTCGCCCATTGTATCGACACCAACGGCCGCTTCCAATGATTTCGTTGGATCATTGTCCTGCCACCTTGTGAGTGCATTTAAATGCTCCACCTTCCCTACCCCAAATAACTCTAGGAAAGTGACCATATTCGGTAAAAGAAAGGAATTTGCAGAAGTATCAATTGTCACATTGGCCAACTTGACACTTAACTCATAAGGATCAGCATTTAAGTAAATATCCGGGATAAAATCTGTTGATTTACCCGTAATATCGTTTTTATCAAAAAGCCGGCCGCTTTTTTCATCCAGTTCGACGACCATCGTACACTCTTTAGGGAGATTTTTCAGTTCATCATAAAAAGTGATAACACTGATTTCCATATTCTTTTTCTTCGAATAAATCTGCTTTAACATCTCCGCCCTCATCGACAGCTGTTTACTCAAGGCAAACACAATATAATAAGGCTTCACGTCATCGATTTCATTCCCTTGATTAGCGAGACGGACCGTTAATTCTTGTTCAGCGAAAGCTGAAACTTCCTTTACTTCATTCGGATTGGTTGCAATATAACGAAACTTACGGTCATTGCTCCAAACATGGGGTAGCCACTTGGTAAAACCAAAATGCTCCTCCTCTTCGACATCATACACAAAGATCATTCGGACCTCATCGTAACTATATAAAGCGGCAATTTGAAAAATTAATCCTTTGGCAAATTCAATCGTTTGTTTGCGGTCACCAATGACACCGGATATGTAATTTTCAAAGAGTGATAACGTGATTGGAATATCTTTTAATACTTTCGGAGACTCAATGAGTGTGTACAACTCTTCCTCTAGATTGTCATCATCAATCGAGAATTTTTTTTCAGAGTAGCTAATATCAGCAGCTAAAAGACCGTTGCCTGTTCCGACCCTTAATTTAAGAAAATCATTTTGCCCCGGGCCGCGTTCCCATAGATTTCGTTCGACCTTTTCAATTCGCTGAATCAAATTCTCCATGGGAACATGATTTTCTCGGAGAATTTCTTCCTGCTTCTCCGCTTCCTCACTAAAAAGGACCGCGATTTTATCTAGGTATTTTTTATATTTCTCTTGACGAATCTTTTCCTTTTTACGTCTGCGTCTCATATCATATTTCTTGGACAAGATCGGCCAAAGAATCGTTCCTAAGAGCATGCTGCAGGACATGACAATCGAAGGCATTGCTCTGGAAAAATCGCCCGTTGCCATCGCATTATTAACCGCAAATATCCCCGTTGCCATCGAGGCCATTCCCATCGTCACAGAAGGACCAAGCACTAGCATTAGCGGCATCTCTTCCCCAATCGCATTCGGCGGTGGGGAGTCAATTTTTATTTCTGCCTTTTCTATATCCCTCTTAAATCGCGGTGAGCGATAAAAATATTCAGGGGCAGGAGCTTCATACTCCTCCTCTTCATCTGGAGATTCGACTGGTTGATTAATAAAAGGCTTTAAAGCATTCGTGCGTAGGGATAGGGTTCCATCGGGATTATTAAAAGCCACGAAACAGCTACCAACAATCACTTTGTATCCCATGATGTAAATCATGTCGCCATTTTTTAATTTCCTACTGGTCACTCTCTCTCCTGCAATAAAGGTTCCATTCGTACTATTCTGATCGACAATGCTCCATTGACCGTTCCGGAATGAAAGCTTTGCATGTGAGGCCGATACAAATCGATTGGCTAGTACGACATCATTTTGCTCAGTTCTCCCAATTGAGATATCGATATCTTGATTAACCAAATATTTCGTAAATATCTGGCGGTCATCCGTACTCGGCTCGATAAAGACGATTGATTTACCCTCTTGACCTTCCATCGCCAAGTTATAAATACTTAACGGGCTTAACACCGTATTTCGAATGGGTTTGCCCGAGCTGTCAACAACCTTAACATCCTTATTGGACTTTAGAATCCACTCTTCATTGATTCCTTCAATCCCAATAAGCTTTTTTGTATTTGTAGAATCATAGAGCCAATATTGCCCTCTAATTTTTTCAGGTAAAGTAATCGAGTGGATCCTCGTTTTACTAATTAAATTTACGATCATTTGTTTAACTTCCCCTTGTTCCATCCCATTTGAAGCTTATGAAATAACTGTATTCATTCTGTTCTTTATCTTGGAATTTTTTTACCAATAAAATTTTATCACAAAATCTAGAAATCTCCTTCTTTTTGATAATTATTGACAAAAAACAGGAAATTTTGACTGTATCCAAGTCGAAAAACACGGCATTGTTCATAGGACTTTTGTCTTATTTTGTAATTTTTATCTTAGTAGTTTCTTTGTCTTAACCCATTTCGGTGTATGATAAAAGGAAATTCTTAGAATTTATTTAAGGTGAAACTTCAATCATTGGGGGTTTTTTTCATCCCCCAATGATTGTTAGTTGAACCAATCGGGCATTTACGAGCAGTTATCCCCCATCTATACACTTTGGTTATTCCTCAAGTTTTCAGTGGGGATTTACTACCCGTTAATGCGGGATAAAGGAGATCAATAGGAATGTCGGAACAAACCAATTCTCATTTTAAAATCTATCTTTCTAATCTATTAAAAGCACGTTTCCCCTATTTATATATGGCAACATGGGAAGAGGAGCGGGCAGTTTCTGTGATTCGCTCGGTTGTCACGGATGAAAGCCTAATCAAGACCCCTCGGAAGGTTTTTACCTGGAGTGTAACAACTGGATTGTCCGAGAATGGGCAAAAAGGCAAAGAGGACTCGAAGGCTCCTTTAAAAGCACTCGAGTTTATTGAAAAATACGATGAACCAGCCATCTTTATCTTGAAAGACTTCCATGTGTACTTTGGGGTAAATGGACGGCCTGGAGATAATCAGCTCATTCGCAAAGTTCGGGATCTCTTACCCTTATTGAAGCAAAGCCCAAGCCCGAAAAATGTAATCTTTGTCAGCCCAAGCCTCGTCCTGCCAGACGATTTGCAAAAGGATGTGACCATTGTCGACTTTGACCTCCCATCTTTTTCCGAAATTAAGTCCGTTTTAGATGAGATGATACATGCCAACCAACGCAGCGGGCGGATTGTCATTGATTTGAAAGAGGATGAAAAAGAACGACTGGTAAAAGCGGCATTAGGGTTGACCCTCCATGAAGCGGAGAATGCTTTTGCTCGAGCCATGGTCGAGGACGGCCGATTAGATGTAAATGATGTTGAGATTATTATGGAAGAAAAGCGGCAGATCATCAAAAAATCCGGTATTCTCGAATTCATAAAAAGTGATCTGAAAATGGAGGATGTTGGCGGACTCGAAAACCTAAAGCGCTGGCTAAAGAAACGGGATAAATCCTGGCTGGATTCAGCACAGAAATATGGATTACCTTCACCGAAGGGAGTTCTCATCACCGGTGTCCCTGGCTGCGGAAAAAGCTTGATTGCCAAATCGATTAGTGCGATGTGGCAACTCCCCCTGCTTCGCCTAGATATGGGAAAAATTTTTAGCGGGATTGTTGGCAGCAGTGAAGAAAATATGCGAAAAGCGATTCAAACGGTTGAAGCCATTTCACCGTCGATTCTGTGGATTGATGAAATTGAAAAAGGGTTCAGCGGGATTTCCTCTGGAGGAGATAGCGGAACGTCAAGCCGGATTTTTGGAACTTTTTTGACATGGATGCAAGAGAAAACGAAGCCTGTATTCGTGGTGGCAACAGCCAATAATATCCATTCCCTTCCAGCGGAATTGCTGAGGAAAGGCCGTTTCGATGAAATCTTCTTCGTTGACCTGCCTACGATGAATGAACGGTTGGATATCTTCCGGGTCCATATTCAGAAACGATTAACGGACGCTGATGTGATCGGAAAGTTTGAAGCGACGGACGAAGTATTGGAAGCACTTGCCCAATTAACAGAGGGATTTGTAGGAGCCGAAGTGGAGCAAGTGGTGATTTCGGCGTTATTTGAGGCCTTTTCGGAGGACCGGAGCATTGAATTCGCTGATTTTGAGAGGGCCATTCGTAATACCGTCCCCCTTTCTGTGACCCAAGCAGAACAAATCCAGGCCATTCGAGCCTGGGCAAATGTTCGTGCGGTGGCGGCCACTCCAAAAGAAGATCGGGTGGAATACAAGAATGAACAGGCAGTCGAGAAAATGTCACTAACCAAGGATGACGAGGATGTCCGGAAATCACGGGGTGGTAGAGCGGTAGACTTTTAGAGTGACGGCTTTTGCAATCACTGTTGCTTTTATTGTCTCCGAAGGACCTTAGTTGTTTCGAATCTTTCGAATTAGAGATAGCAAATTAATTTGCACATGCACTCAAGCACTGATGCCCTTATTTATGAGTTTTCTTGTTTAGAGGGAATCAGATGCATTCTCTGATGACCACTAGCTTGGTTTTCCTTGCTTGATGGGAATCAGATCATCTCTCTGATGACCGCTAGCTTCGGTTTCCTTGCTTGATGGGAATCAGATGCATTCTCTGATGACCACTAGCTTGGTTTTCTTTGCTTGATGGGAATCAGATCGTCTCTCTGATGACCGCTAGCTTCGGTTTCCTTGCTTGATGGGAATCAGATCGTCTCTCTGATGACCTCTAGCTTCGGTTTCCTTGCTTGACGGGAATCAGATCGTCTCTCTGATGACCGCTAGCTTCGGTTTCCTTGCTTGATGGGAATCAGATCGTCTCTCTGATGACCGCTAGCTTGGTTTTCTTGGCTTGACGGGAATCAGATCGTCTCTCTGATGACCGCTAGCTTCGGTTTCCTTGCTTGATGGGAATCAGATCGTCTCTCTGATGGCCGCTAGCTTCGGTTTCCTTGCTTGATGGGAATCAGATCGTCTCTCTGATGACCTCTAGCTTCGGTTTCCTTGCTTGACGGTCATCAGATGCCTTCTTTTATGATAAGCAACAATTTTACAGAAAAGAGCCTTAAAACAGAGGATGGTGTATTTAGGTGTCAAAACAATTGAAAATCCAAATTTTCCAGGATGGTCAAATTCAAGCAGAGGTTTTAGGTATAAAAGGAAAAAAATGCACCGATTATATTTCGATCCTGGAAGAATTACTAGAGGCAGAAACGATTGACTCGGAATATACCCCGGAATATTTTGAATCGGAAGAACTCGAACTCTCCGAATTAAACAAACTAAACCAGAAAGCAAAGGGGGAATTTTAGCATGTCTGTGTCATTAGCCCTCATTCCCATTGCCCTTACATTAAGAGCTGTAATGGGCAACGACAAATTTCATGACTGGGCAGATTCCATGCAAGTGAAGGTAGCAACCAACTTTACGAACGAACTAGACCTTGTGAAAACCTTACGAAGAGCAGGTTATGATGCCGAAAAAACGGGTGGTAGTATTAAGACTCATTTAGATGGTGGAAAGCAGTTCTTCTATTGGGAACAGGTCGATGGAAAATGGCACGCTATTTTTGCAAAATCAGATTCACCATCGGTTCTCGAGCAGTTTATGAACGATATTGAAGAAAAATCGCAGCGAAAAATCTTCATCGGCGATATTCACCAAGTAGAAGAACAACTTACTAGTGAATCCATCCAATCCTTCCCTACCAACTTCCGGGATGGACAAATTTTAACCCGCACGTTAAAAGAGTTTGGAGTCAATCCGATTCAAGGGGACGATGGTACGATTACTTGTACCGTTCAAGGGACAAAGCTAACCTTCCGTCAGTATGACGATGCACCTTTTACCCTTGAAATGAAAAATCCACTAAACCTACACGAAATCTTTCTGTATTTATCTGATGTGGATGATGAGTATAAGCGCTGTGTTCAATCCATTGTTTATGAAAAACTGAAACAACGGGCTGCCGATAAAAATTTATCGATTGAATCAGAAGAAGTGTTAGACGATAACTCGATTGTGATCACACTCAATATCGAGAAATAATGCCACCTATGAATGAACCACTTTAGGAGGATTGGAAATATGAATAAGAAGACTTTTTGGGAGGTTAAGAATTCCTTATGGATTCTATTCACCTTTACCATTGTGTTAAATTGGGTAGCTTTCTTTGTGATTGGCCATAAAGCAAAATATAAAAAGTGGAAAATGTATGGAGCACTTTATTCCTTTCCATTTATTCTCTTTATCATTTTTGATGAACTGTTCTATGTAGGTGAAATACCAATTGGATTAGCCCTGATGGTAGGATGGATTTCCTCGATAATCCATGCCTTCCGAATTCGTAAAGAGTACCTGCTTCGCTTGGAGGCAGTTGAACTAGCAAAACCTGAAGAAGAACGGAGATTAAGGGGAAAGATTGAATCTGAATATGGTGTGAGATTAAAACAGGAAACAGCATCATCACAAATGAACGGACAGCAGATTCCTGTACCACAACCAAGCCGTAAAATGGTTGATAGCAATCCCGTTCAAATGGTGAATTCTGTTCCGCTTGACCTCAATCATGCTTCAGAGCTGGAACTGGCCGAGCTTCCAGGGGTTGGGGCAATTTTGGCAAAGAAAGCGATAAAAGAACGTGCAAACAGGGGTGGCTTCCGCTCCTTAGAAGATTTTTCTCAACCCTTGGGTTTGAAACCACATATCGTCGAAAGAATTCGTCCACTTGTAGTGGTCACAGTCCCTAAGGAAGATCAGCCGCAAGCATGGTCCGGACGGATGGTTGATTTTTAATGAAGCTACGATTACATCAATTTATTCCCTTTACCCGAGTGGAGGGTCCAGGTGAAAGGGTCTGTATCCAAGTTCAAGGATGTCCGATTCGCTGCTCCGGCTGTGCCGTTCCCTTTACATGGTCCACCAAGGGTGGTTACGATGTGACCGTTTCGGAATTGGTTCAGCGGATCATTGAAGGACCTAAGGTAGAAGGGATTACCTTTTTAGGCGGCGAGCCTTTTGAGCAAGCTGCATCCTTGGCTAAATTAGGGGCTCGTTTAAAGGAGAAAGGCCTGTCGGTGATGACCTTTTCAGGATATTTGCTCGAAGATATTCGCAAGGCAAATCGCAAGGACTGGAATGACTTATTAAATGTAACGGATCTGCTGATTGATGGCCCTTTTATCAAGGAACAGCGAGACCTCAGCCGGCCATGGGTCGGGTCAGCCAATCAGCGTTATCACTTTTTAACCGACCGCTATCTCCACTTGAAGGAGGAGTTAATGAGCAAACCAAATCGCTTAGAAATTAGGTTGAAACCAGATGGCCGCGTATTTGCAAACGGCATGGCAACCGTAGAAGAATTAGAAGGCTTATTTCATGATTTACTAAAATAAGCAGGTGCCTCAGACTGCTGTTCAAAAGAAAACCGTCGGATTTCTCCGACGGTTTTTTTACGCTTGTTTTCTTCTATTAACTAACAATAGGCTTGTTCCTATTAAAAGGAGAATCATTCCAATTGCTAAATAGTTGAACATGGAAGTTGCTGTATTTGGAAGATTTTCACCCTCACTCTTCGTTACAACAGAACCAGTTCCCTGAGTGGAAACATTCGATTCATTTGATTCAAAAACAGTATACGTACTAAAATGGCTGGTTTCTGCGGTTACTACACCATTAGCAAAAGTTCCACCAATATTTTCCCATTTCCCTGTTTTTTCATTGTAATAAAATACTTTTAATTTCGAAGGATCTTTCACTCCATCTAGGTTTACATTGAAGGTTAATGTAATCGGCTGGCTAAATTGGCTGACAACCTTGTTACCTTGTGTAATCGTAAAATCATAGACATCACTAACAGCATTTGTTACTGTTGGAAGCTTCTTCAATGTCACACTTGTGGTTTCATCTGCAAAAATACTAATTGGAATATGAAGGGAAACCGCTTCATTTTTCACAGCAAGTGCTGCTCCCTTTTCTTTAAGCTTTTGAATCTGCTCTTTGGTCAGGACAACGTCTATTTCTTCTTTTATTTCTTTTCCAAGGTTAACCATAAATGTTCCGCCGGTTACTACTTTCACTACTTCAGTAGTTGAAACAGCTGCTTGGTTTCCTTTTACAGTAGGGACAACAACCGTAACATCTTTCGTTACTTGTCCTGCGTTACCACCAGAATTATTGTTTTGCCCATCCGAACCGTTATTTTGCTGAGGTTGCTCAGTACCTTGATTATTTCCAGTTCCAGGCTTCTCACTGCCGCCATTCCCTGTTCCCGGCTGTTCTGTATTACCTTCTCCATCCCCTGTAGATGGGTGTTCTGGCTCACCGGTTTCAACTGGTAGTGTACGGACTTGAACTGTGCTATAAATGTTATCATCCGAATCGTTAACTAATTCAAGCGTTAAGAAATAATTTGTATTCGGTTTTAAGTGAGTAAACTCAAAACTCTCTTTACCTTCAAGCTCATAATAATCGTCGTTGATTGAAACCATCTGGGCATCGTAATTCTCGTAATTGTCCCAAGAAACACTAATAGAATCTGTAGACACTTGATTCACATGAAGTAAATTTTTTACTTCCTTCGCTGGGTCATTAAAGTATACTTGAACACCCTTCTCTTCTAACTTTTGAATCGTATTTCTTGCTGGTGAATACTCAGATAAATCTAACTTTGGCATGTTACCCAGTACTAAATAATTTAGATGAGCAAGTTGTTCCACAGCAGAAATATTTGTTATTTGTGTTAACCGTAAGTCGAGAATCATCAATTTCTGTAACCCTTCAATACCGGCAAGATCTACAATAGGGTTATTTTTCAACTCTAAAAATTCTAAGTTTGATAACGACAATATCGTGTTCAAATCTGAAATATTGTTATCATACAGAGTTAAGCCTACTAAATTTTCCATTCCCGATAAAAACTCGATATTCTCTAACTGATTATCATCTAATCGGAGACTATCTAATTTTTGTAAATTTTTTAAAAAAGAAAAGTCCTTTATTTTTACAGATCCTAAATCTAAAGAGGTTAAAGATGAAATTTGACCTAGAGGCCTACCATCTGTGATAGGATTACCTGTTAAATCTAAGGCGTCCAGCTTTGATAATTGAGTAAGTGGGGTTAAATCCACAATTTGATTATAACTAAGTTCTAACCATTCTAAATTAACCAATTTCTCAATACCAGTTAAATCTGAAATTCCCTTTTCATAAAGATCAAGTGACACTATTTGCTCTAAATCACTTTCTAGTAAATCTCGTTCTAATCCCAATTGTTCTTTAATCGCTGCTTCAAGAATTTTATCAGGGAATTTAACCATAGCCCCTGTTGGCGCATTTAAAGTGGAAAAAACCTCTGTAGTTTCAAGAATAGTTTGACCATTTACATCTTCCGCAATTACAGTTATTTCATAATCAGTTTTAGGTAATAAGTTTACAATCCGGAACAAGCCCTCTTCATCCTCTTCTCCAACTTCATCACCATCAACCAAAACTTTGTAGTGATCTACTGCCTGTGAGCCAACATAAGAGAAATATATTGTAATAGACTCATCCGTTGCCTTATCCAGACCCAAGTATAAGTCTTCATTAATATCTTCCGGTTCATCAGGGCCATCCATACCTGGCATTGTAACGGTAACCACGTTAGAGGTGTGAATTAGCTCATTATTACTCCATCCATTTACTTGATAGGTAATCACTGAACCTTCTTCAGCTTCTGGCGAAATACCTATGAACTCATACTCTACGAATTTATAAAGACCATCCCCTTGCTCCTTTGAACGGACCGGGGTAAGGTTTTCGACAACAAGGATTTCACCATTTTGGATGATTTCAAATCTGTCAAATTCTTTTCCAATCTCAACATAAGCATCCCATTTTAAAGACATTTGACCAAAATTATGATGTTCAACTTCCGAGAGATTAATTCTACCCACATCCGCTGAAACCTGGTCCAGCTTTGCTACAGGGCCCAGTAATGCCAGTAACAGTACCGTAACGACCAGTATATGAAACTTCTTCCACTTTTGCATGATATCCTCCTATAAAAATTGTAATATTTTCTTTTAAAACAAAAATAATTATAACATTTTGCTAGGAATTTAGAATTATATTTTTACATTTTTTATCCTTTTTTATCATATATCGACAAAAATTCCACTATTATTCTCTTTACCTGATATTACTCAATATAGACAAACTTTGCTATTCTTCACCCAACATGACAAAAATGTCACTTTAGATGTTGTTAGTTCGATGGTTCGAGGGCACATTAGTCGGTATAGTATGGTGGTGAAGGAGGACGAAACAATGACGAAAATAATTCAAACAAAGAACCTATCGAAAGCTTACGGAAAAACACAAGTGTTAAAAAATATTGATTTATCGATTGAAAAAGGGGAATTCACCGCCATTATGGGACCGTCTGGCTCAGGGAAAACCACCTTAATGAATACCCTCTCCACCATTGATTCCTTTAACGGCGGAGAAGTCTGGATCGAGGGACAATCACTCCTCGATTTGAAAAAGAAAGCCTTACGGGAATTCCGCCAAAAACGAATGGGCTTTATTTTTCAAGATTACAATTTACTTGATACCTTAACAGTGAAAGAAAATATCCTGTTGCCGCTCTCCCTGCAAAAAACGCCTGTCGCGGAAATGGAGCAGCGGTTAGCGAAAATAATTGAATCATTAAATATCGAATCCATTTTACATCAATATCCGTCTGAAATTTCCGGCGGCCAAAAGCAACGGACAGCTGCAGCGCGGGCGATTATTACCAATCCAGCGATTGTCTTTGCCGATGAACCGACGGGTGCACTGGATTCCCGGTCCGCTACCCAGCTGCTTGAACAAATGCAACAACTGAATCAAACATTTAACACTACTGTACTAATGATTACCCACGATCCATATGCAGCAAGCTATTGTGAGCGCGTGGTATTCCTGCGTGATGGAAAAATCGTCAACGAAATGTTTAAAGGAGAACAATCAGAAAAAGAATTTTTTGACCGGATCCTAACGATTCAAAGTGCAATAGGAAGTGACAAGCGATGAGTTTATTGGATTTATCTTGGAGGAATGTGAAGCGGAACTTCCGCTTGTATACCATCTATTTCATTTCCATGCTTGTCGGGGTTGTCATTTACTTTACCTTTTCGGGGTTAACGTTTAACAAGGACGTAGTCGAAGCGATTCAAAATAAAGAAAACTACAAAATGGTTATCTCCATTGCCTCGGTGATTGTCTTTATGTTTATTGTGTTCTTTATTTTGTACGCGAACTCCTTTTTCATGAAACAGCGAAAAAAAGAATTTGGTATGTATTTACTTTACGGGATGAAAGAAAGACAAGTGGCGGCAATGGTCTTTTTTGAAACATTATTCTTAAGTGCCATTTCTGTATCCAGCGGGATCTTAATCGGCGGGTTATTATCGAAATTCTTCGGTGCCGTACTAATGAATCTTATGCACTACAATGAGGACATTTCTTTTGCCTTTCCACTTGAGGCGATTGTTTCAACGATTTTGTTATTCGCTCTATTAATTGGGATTATTACGATTCAAAGCTATCTTAGCGTCCGTCGTGTGCAGCTAGTTGAATTATTTCATGCAAAAGAAAAAATGGATAAACCGTTTAGATTTTCTTTTGGCTTAGCACTATTGTCGATTATCCTGATTGTCGGATCCTATTACACGATCACACTTTCGGGAAATACAGACCTATGGAAAGATCATCAAAAGGTAACCTTAATCGCAACAACCGTGGCATTGATTCTCGGAACGTATTTATTTTTCCGCCAGTTTTCTGGTTGGGTATTACAAAGAATGAGTCAAAGTAAAAATTACTTTCAAGGGAACAAAATGTTATGGATTTCCTCCCTTCGCTTTTCGATTCGAGGAAATACGATTAACTTTACGTTTAATTCCTTGATTAGTGCAGTTATTATCTTTGCGGTTGGATTTATTGCCGTTGATTATGCCGTAAAAGCAGATGTTGTTAAAAAGGAATTTCCGAACCATTTTGCCTTTTCGACACAGGATGATCGAACACTAAACCTAATCGAACAAATTATGAATGACTCTCATCCGATTATCGCTCATGAAACCATCACCGGAATTGAAACTGAAAAAATTCAAAATCGAAAAATAGTATTAAGCTATCCAGAATATTATACCGAAGAGTTTTACCTTTTCCCTGAGTCACAATTAAATGCAATCGTGGATTTACGTGGAGTCGGTGAAAAAGTAGAGGTAGATGGGGAAGAAGCCATTGTTTTAACAAGAGGAATTGATGAACCGACTAAATATAAAAGCCCACAGCCTGAGATGACGGTATTAGAAGATCAGACATTTCGGATTGTCGAAAAAATCCGCTATCCGTTGTTAAGTATCCCAACAAATCCTGGTGGAGATACCGCTCCACAACCTTCTGTACTTGTGATTTCAGACGAAGCCTTTGCGGACTTAAAAGCGAATCATCCCCTTTCTTCGTATGAAATTTACCAGATTGAAGATCCGAAAACAGCGAATGACGTTTCAAGAAAAATATACGATCTAGTTAGCAAGACAGAAGGCGCCTATTATTCAGCCTTTATCGATATGTATTCCATTGATACCGAGTCGTCGTCTTTAGTTTTGTTCTCCGTGGCGTTTTTTGCCGTCATTGCCTTGTTTGCTTTAGGAAGTGTCATTTATTTCAAACAGCTGCGCGAAGCAACAGAAGTGCGAGAACACTTCGCTATTCTGCGAAAAATGGGAGTGGACGATAAAGAAATTAAAAGGATTATTCGCAAGCAATTGTTGTTCGTCTTTTTACCGCCACTCATCCTTGGATTGGTACACAGTTGGTTTCTTTTATATTACACCGTCATTCTAATCATAAAAGATTTACCTTCGCTAACGACGATCATTTTTTCCGTCATGGGATTGTATGTACTAACGTATTTAATCTTTTACCTATCATCAACATCCATTTACTACAAAATTATCAGTGAAAAAAATACACGGTGAGTGCTTCTACTCATCGTGTATTTTTAAATATGGATCCATATCTACTGGGAAGTGGATGATAAATTTAGTGTACTCCCCCACTTCCGACGTACAACTAATATAATGTCCTAATTTATTACTTAACTGCTGGGCTAAATATAACCCCATTCCCGTAGACTTCGCATGCGTACGTCCCGTCTCCCCTGTAAACCCACGATTAAAAATCCGCGGCAGGTCCTGTGGACTAATGCCGATCCCACTATCCCGAACAATCAGCTGTTTTTCTTTTGGTGTTTCTAAAGCTGAAATCGTAATCTCTCCACCAATTTCGGTATATTTTAAACTATTGGTCACCAACTGATTGACAATGAACTGCAGCCACTTCGGATCACTTTGAACCTCTAGTGAATCTACCTCGATGTTAACACGGATTTTTTTGGAAAAAAAGGTTTTCGAATGTGACTTCACAATCTCCTTTGTAACCTTGATAGTGTCACATTTTCGAATATCGTAATCCTGATTAAAACTGTCGAGTTTGGCGTAGTAGAGCGCCTGATCAACGTAATTTTCAATCTTCGAAATTTCTTCTCTTAAACTATCCGAGTCCATATCGGTTTGCTGCAGTAAACGAAGAACCGCAATCGGCGTTTTGATCTCATGGAACCAAGAAACAATAAAATCATAGTGTTCATTCTTTCGTTCTTGAATGATGTTCATCTCACGGATATGCTGGTTATGGAGATCCTCGATGTACTGTTGGGCAAAATCTCCTTCCAGTGATACGCTATCGTAATTCTCCTTCATTTTCATTTGTCGGATCACTCGTGTATTCTGCTGGTAGCGATAGATCATAAATCCGAGTAATACAAGGAAAGACAGAATAAAAGCATAGCTAAAAGTCCCCCATTCAAACTTCCCGCCGCTATCGATAAAAAACACCGCGGCGGAAATAAGGAAACTAGTCAAATACAAATAAATATAGGACTTTTCAAATTGTAAGAAGCGCAGGAAGCTCATTCGATCAAATACCCCATTCCTTTTCGGGTCACAATGAAATCATCCAGCCCAAGCCCAGTGATTTTCCGTCGCATTCGGTTCACATTCACCGTCAAGGTATTATCATCAACGAACTGATCCTCATTCCATAGTGCTTGCATCAAGTCCTCGCGCGAAACAATTTTTCCGATATTCCGCATCATCAATTGTAAGAGGATGAATTCATTTCTGCTTAACTCCGTACTTTTTCCATCATATTCAATCGTTGAATTGGTCACATTTAATTTCAGGCCCCGATGGCTGAACGTTAAGGTCTCACCTGCCTGATAGGTGTATTTCCGGCGGATGAGCGCACTGATTTTTGCGATAAGAATATCCAAATCAAACGGCTTCTGGATAAAATCATCCCCGCCCATATTGATGGCCATAATGATATCCATGTTCTGATTTCTCGATGATAAGAAAATAATTGGTACCTTGGAAACGGAGCGGATTTGCTGGCACCAATAATAGCCATCAAAAACGGGAAGGTTTATGTCTAATAAAACTAGGTGGGGCTCAGCCGCTTCAAACTGTGTCTGCACTTGGTCAAACTCAGCCACTTCCACGACATCATACTGCCACTTTTTCAAGGTATCCGCGACAATCCGTCTAATTTTTTCATCGTCCTCAATCATCATGATTCTATACATTAATATCCCTCATTATTGTTTAAATGGTCTCTACTTTTACTTTAGCACAAACACCAGAGGATTATCATGTCGCTATTACACAGCTTTTTTTAAAAGAGCTATTTAGAAAAATTATCCAATATTATACAATAGGATTTAAGGGGTGATGGAATGATTACTGGAATTGTAGCAGCCGGAATTATTTTAGGTGGAATCACGGTTGGTGCTGTTTATTTTTCAAAAAAGAACGAGCAAATGAAGTTATCAAAGGAAAATATCCCGTCGCGTCTCGGGATTCTTCCAGGTGTACCAATAGATTCATTGCTTAATAGATTGGATGGAGCCCTAGATGATGAGTTTGTAAGCCAAGTGAAGGAGCGTTTTCTCCAAGAAAATCCAAAGGTAACGGCGGATGAATTTGAGTGGCGCTTATTTGAGCTGAAGCGGTATTTCTTGTTAACCAATTTATTAAAGCAAGCTCCAATGTTTAGTGAGGAAGTAGATGAAATTTGGCATCAGATGATTCTCTTCACGCAAAAATACCAGGTCTTTTCCGAGCAGTTTTTAGGAAAAATGCTCCACCATACGCCAAATACCAATCCAAAACCGGTACCGCAGGAACGAGCCTTTTTTGACTGGGTATTTTCCCAACTGTTCACGGTTACGGAATTCAGCTGGAGAACATGGGGGAGTTTTTTCAGATATCCACTCGATACTGCTATATTGAAGGATTTCAACGTCCATACAAAAGAATGGCTGATGGAAAAATACTTCAAAGTCACCGAGGAAAACAAGGAAATTGTGGAATATTTGGTCATCCAAATGAAGCAGCAATTACACGAAGCTGAAAAAATGGACAAAAAGGGATCGTTTAAGAAGCAGGAAACCTTTGGGGAAATGACTCAGTTGTCATTCGTCATGGTCTTTTGCTCCTACTACTATTTTGATGACTATTGGACACACGCAAAAGTATATGCGGCGGCCAATGCCTCCAAATACACAAGCGGCTGCTCAACTGCTGTTTTTTGCGGGTATGCATCGAACGATAACAGCGATAAAGGCGGTCATGGAGACGGGGGCCACGGTGGGTCCCATTGTTCTAGCTGCTCGTCGGGCGGCGGATCCAGCTGCTCAAGTTGTGGTGGTGGGTGCGGATCGTCATAAAAAAAATGCACCATGAAGGATCTTTATAAGCTAACTGCGGATTCCCTCATCTAAGCTTATCGGTTGGGGGATTAGGATAAGCACCCGAGCTAATAGATAAACGGAAGAATTCCGCTTATTTCTTAATACTTATTAAAAAAGGCTTAAATAGGCGGAGAGATTCCGCCTATTTACTCAAAAAATTCGAAAATAGAAGATTTTGCTTTGCTTAACCGGAAAATTTCCCCTTATTTGTCCCGAAACGGGCTCCATTCTGCATTTAACCGGAAATTCTCCGCTTATTTTACTACACTAGAGCTGGTTACCAAATTCAGGCCAAAACATTTTATTTGGAAGAGTGTGCGCTAAAACCCTACTCTCATCGTATCCGGATGTGATCCCGCACGGCTGTCTTGGTTAAGTGCGTCGATTTCTTCCATATCTCCCTGCGTTAGTTCGAAGTCAAAGATATCCGAGTTTTCGATGATGCGGTGTTCTTTGATTGATTTTGGAATCGTAACCACTTCATGCTGCAGATCCCAGCGTAAGATGACTTGAGCAACGGACTTGTTATATTTATGCGCAATGTCGACAAGAACAGGTTCGTTTAAAAGCTGGCCTTGCTTTAATGGTGACCATGCTTCCATTTGAATACCTTCTTTTTGACAAAACGCAAGAAGTACTTTTTGTGTTAAATGAGGATGGAACTCCACCTGGTTAACCATTGGTTTAATCTCGCAGTCACTCATTAAATCTTCTAAATGATGAATTTGGAAGTTACTAACGCCAATCGCACGGACACGACCGTCTTTGTATAATTTTTCAAGCGCCTTCCAAGTGTCTTTATATTTATCCACACCAGGCCAGTGAATCAAATAAAGATCCAAATAATCTAGCCCTAGCTTATTTAAACTCGTTTCAAAAGCTTGTAAGGTGGTTTCATATCCTTGATCTGAATTCCAAACCTTGCTCGTCACAAACAATTCTTCACGAGGTACACCAGATTCTCGAATTCCTTGACCGACACCTTCTTCATTTTGATAAATAGCAGCGGTATCAATACTGATGTAACCATTTCGAATCGCAGCTTTTACCGATTCAACCACTTCTTCCCCTTCGGAAACTTTAAAAACTCCTAAACCCATCCATGGCATTTTCACTCCGTTATGTAACGTAACTGTGTCCTTTAAACTTGTTGGCATCTAGCTAACCTCCTTTTAGTTTACGTGCTGAAATGACTTTCTTGCGGCACGTACCTTCTCCATATATTGTATCGCATAGTCTGTAATCAGTTCAAAATCCCCGCTTTTGGCAAGTGCAACCAAATTGCCGCCTATCCCGGCAAATAAGGCACTTGATAAAGGTTACATAATTTGGAGGTTTCCGCACTACAGCTAGAAGGACTGGTACTAATACCAGTCCACCACTTCTTTCACAACGGATTTAACAGAAGGGATATAGGGCCTGTCCAATCCGTAAGAAAACAATTTCTTTGTTTCGATGAATCTTGCATCGGTTTCATCTGTCCCCATCACGACTGAGATAAACCTTTCTCCATCTTGTTCGACCGTCCCCGTGAAACAATAGCCTGCCTGGTCGGTGAATCCTGTCTTTAGGCCATCCACCCCTTCTAACCAAAGCGCGGGGTTATTTTCATCCAGCATTTGATTCGTACTTTGCACTACTATTCCATCATACTGAAGTTGATAGGAAGTAAGCTTCGTGATTTCGAGAATCTCGGGATATCGTTCTAGTAGCTTCACTGCTAATTTTGAAACATCACGCGCAGTCATTTGTGATTCTTCATTTTTTGAATTTGAAAGTCCAGTAGCATTCACGAAATGAGTTAAATCCGATAATCCCAGTTCTTTCGCTTTCTGATTCATTTGGTTCGTAAAGGCTTCTTCGCTCCCTGCCACCGCTTCCGCAAGACTAACAGCGGCATTATTCGCTGAGGCAACTACCATCGCGTTGAACAAATCACGAACTGTTAACCTCGCACCAATGGGTACATTGATTCGGACCCCCTCCACACTGTAAGCATGCGCTGAAACCTCAACTTCATCATCCCAGTCTAAGTTTCCATTATTAATCCTTTCCAACACCAAGTATTCCGTCATTAGCTTCGTCATACTGGCTGCAGCATAGGGCACGTCCTCATTTTTTCCAATCAAGCTTTCTTCAGATTCTGCATCAATTAATATATAAGATTTTGCCTTGACGTCTGGTTCCTTAATTGAAAAATAAGGATCAAACTCAACCACAGCAAACATCAAAATAATGGCAATAAAAAATAGTATCGTGATTTTTCGTTTCTTCACCGTATATCCCTCCATCTTGAACTTCTATTAAAGCTTACAAAATAGACCTCTAGGTAAGTGAAAGAAAAGGTAAAGAATTTCTAAAGATTTTTTAATTTTGGCAAGGTGACCTTGAAAAAAACAGTTTGCTCCTGGTCACTCTCACAGACCTTTCCACTTAATGGAGCATAATATTACTTTTCTATTAATTTGTAGTGAGTAATAAATTCCCAAATATAAAATGAAAAGCTAGTAATTTATATGTATTTTTCACTCAAAAGTTGAATAAAATCAACAAAGTGGATATGATAAAAATAAGGTTGGCTCTAAATAAAAAAATAAGACGCTTTGCGGCTACAAAGCGTCCCATCTAATTATACTGTTTTCAAAACCGTTAGTTTTAGAGCCAACCCGTTGCAAAACCGATAATTGCTCCAACTGGACCAGCTACCGTTCCACTTGCTCCAAGTAATGTAGCAATGTATGCTGCTGCTGCTGTTGCACCAACTTGTACTACTTTACTTACAATTTTCTTAGCTGCAGCCTTACCAACTGATGCAGCAAGATAGTTGATGATACTTTGTTGAGACCAAGACTTAAGCTTATTACTTACCCATTTACCTACAAGATAACCTGCTTTCATATTTTTCACCTCCTTTCAAGTAATCTACAAAACTTGCTTATCTTAATAAGGATGCTGGACTTGAATTAGCAGCATTAATGGCTGGTTTTATTCCTGCTCCAATCCCTAGTATCATGCTTATAAATAACACAAGGAACATATGCCATACAGAGAACACGAAAGGTATATCCAGAATGGCTAAGATAATAGCCGCTACTAATAGGCCAAACAAATAACCTAGTATAGCAAATACAACGACTATTACTAACGCTTCCATTAAAAATAAACTAATAACTGTTTTTTTCCTCATTCCCATCGCTCGATAAATGGCTACCTCATTCATTTTTTCTAATGCGGATATGTACATAATATTTATCACATTTATTCCAGCTACCACCAATGAAATCGTGCCAATCAGTACTAGGAAGATAGAAATACTCCCTATTGTCTCTTTTATTGCCTTGCTTGTTTCCTCTGAATAGTCAATAAATTTCATATTATCATCCAAATTACTATTCATGATGGTTAATACCTGGTCTCTTATAGGATCCAGTTTGAACCCTTCCTGAAGCACAAGATCAAATGTACTACTTATCGAATTGGAGTTAACCTCAATAATCGACCTTAACTCCGATGGAAAATATAGGCTTGGACTTGTTTCACTGACTTCATCGGTGATCCCGATTATTTCATAACTCTCATTATTAACGTAAATCAAATCACCAATGGAATAGTCTGTATCAAATTCTTCATTGTTTCGAACAATGACGATATTTCCAGTCCTCTCCTTAAAAGAGACTCCCTCCGTTACCTCAATATCTTTAAATTCAACCACAACATTCTCTTTAAAAACATTAGACTGCTCCACATAGACATCGACCGTTTCTTCAACGAACGCCTCAGAAAACTTCTTAACTCCAGGCAAATCTCGTACTTGATCAATATTATCCTTTACCTCACTACCACTCATTACCTTATCTAAATCCACAATGCTATCCACACTATTGACCAAACCGATTGTGGTTTTAGTAGCATATTTATTTACTAAATTCTTGGAAAAACTAGTAGAAATGGTGAGAATAATTATGACGGCTGCAATTCCGATAAATACGCCTAGGCCCGTTAAGATCGACCTGAATTTATTATATTGAAAGGTTTCTTTTAGATTTTTAACAAAATAAATCACTTTCTACCCTGCCATCTCTTAACTCAATGATACGTTGAGCTGTTAAAGCAACATCTTTATCATGTGTAACTACTATAATTGTCGTATTAGATGCTTCGTGGATATTTTGAAGGAGTCTGAGGATCCCCTTCGTATTTTCCTCATCTATTGCCCCAGTTGGTTCGTCTGCAATCATGATATCAGGATTTGAGACCATCGCTCTTGCTATTGCAACTCGTTGTTTTTGCCCACCGCTTAGTTCGTCAGGATAACTGTCTTTCTTGTCTTCCATTCCAACTCTTCTAAGAGCGTCATCAACCGCTTCTAAATCCAGTTTACCTAGTTTAATGACACTGGCAATCTCTACATTTTTCTGAACGGTATAGCGATTAATTAATTGAAAGTCTTGGAAAACATAGCCGATTTTCTTTCGATAGTTCGAAATGATTTGATCGCTGTCATTTTCGACTTTTTTTTGTTTAAAGATATACTCACCCTCATAATCAAAATCTAACATGCCGATGACCTTAATTAACGAAGATTTTCCAGAACCACTTTTTCCAACTAAACTAACATATTGAGAATCTGGTATCGTGATATCAATGCCATTCAGTGCCTTCACCTCATAATTACGGCCTATATAGGTTTTATATATGTCCCTTAATTGAATCACTTACCTATTCACAACCTTTTCCAGTATGTCTCCTTTTTTGGCACCCTCAATGAGAATATACTGCGTATCAAGTTTTTCAACTTTTACGTTCCTTTTCTTCCCTTTGATTAGGACATAATAGTTATCTTTGTTTTTTCCTAAATACTCATCAGGTATGGTAATTCCTTTCTTATAGACCATAAAGGCTGTTGCGTTGCGCATCGGTTTATAATCCGATGTTGAGTCTATCTCAAAAACCATACTATAGTAAGGTACCTGACCATTAACAGAGATTTCCTCATTATATTTGGAGGAATGATATGTCAGTTTCCCAATGATTTTAGATTTATATTCCAACTGCAAGCTATCAAGTTGTTTCACTTCATCAAGCTGTTTTTCGGTGGCATCAAATAAGAAGTGATATTTTGATCCTTGAATCACTACATTTCCATTTGTGACGATTATTTGACCATCAAAAGGTGCCGCGATTTGTGATTCTTCCCGAAGGGTGTCCATTTCTTTTTTGATTTCATCCAGATTTTCTTGTATCACTTTTCTTTCCTCTTCAAACTGTTGAAGGGCTGCCATTACAGACGGGTCTTTACTATTCCCTTTGATAATATTTTGATACTTTTCTTCATAAGACCCCTTGGTTGAAATCGTGTTTTGCAAGGTTTGCCTTGTTCTACTCTCATTGTATTTATAGGTTTGTTCCAATGCTGCAAGACTGGCCTCTAATTCCTTACATTCACGATCAAGGAGCTTGATTTCATTGTTGATCCCTGTCACTTCTTCAGCTATCAAATTCGCATCTTGAGAGGAAGCTTTGAGTTTTTCAAGCCTGCTATTTAAACTATTGATATCTGTTTTATTTTGAGTTAGTTTCCTATTAAAATTACTTTTTTCCGTTTCATAGCTGAATTTAATTTCTTGAAGATTTAGCTCTAATTCCTGTATCACGTAATCCTGAGAATGTATGGATTCCTTTAAAGTTTCAACTTCTGTAGATAGATCTGAACTAATGGAATAATGGCCTTTCTTAATTTCTGATATATTTTTATCGAAGGATCCTAATTCAACTTCCATTTGTTGCTGTTTTTTTTCTAATCCATCCAGCTCAGCTTTTGTTTTATCATCGATTTTCGTTAACATATCACCTGCAACCACTTGATCGCCGTTCTTTACAAGCAACTTTGATTCTTCAAGATCAAGCGTTTTGGTCTGTATCGGTGACAAATAACCTTTAAATTTAATTTCCTCTTCCTTCAGCTGATATTTCTCAACAACAGATGCTTCTTCTTTGTTTATGCAAGCGGACAAAATGCCAATAGTTAGAATAATGATGAAAAATGGTAAATATACTTTTCTCTTACAATTCGACACAGATTTATCCACCCTTGTTTATTATTGCAAAACGAAGTCCATCATTTCTAATCTTTCCGCTACAAACTCCGCTAGATCCCCCTCTGGAGTCCAATCTCCTTCTTCCGTTAATAACTCTTTTGTTTTCGCATCATATTCAGCTGAGTAAAAGCTTCCCGTATCATCGATAAATATATCAATGGCATAGACCATATCATCCGATTCTAAGCTAATATATCCATATTGAATGAGTTCTTGGTAATTTGGCAGGTTGACAATATCCTTAGGGTCGTGATTCATGATGGAAATGGATTCCATCCCTGATTCTTTATCAAATTCAATTTGGTAGTCTGGATATTTTTTTTTAAATTCATTCTGATCAAGATTTTTTTCGATCGATTCAATCGGAAATTCACTTGCCTTTTTCGATTTATTTTCGGATTCAGCCGTTTGCTGATTAGATGAACACCCTGTAATGCAAAGTACAGATAATACCGCAAATACTATTGTGTTGATGAATTTCCTTTTCATATTCATACTTCCTTCGTCTGTATGTTTTACGTTAACTTTCTAAACTTCTTATATACGTAATTATTAATAATGACCTTTTTAAAATGATCCTTTTGCTCACTCGTCCAACTAGGGATCTCTACCGTATTCGTTATTTTCCCATGTTCAATTTCTAGTATTTTTCCACTTTTTTCAGAAGCAAGTAAATACATGACCTTGTCTTTCATTAGTGAATTGGAGGTAGATAGGATATTATCGAATAACATATCCCATAAGACAAACCCTGCAGATTTCTTCTCCTTTCGGGAAATCTCATAAATGGTATCACCTGGTGCTTTTATTTTCTCAATAGCATCTAATGCCTCTCTTGTTTTTCTATCCATTCTGTCATTTCTCCCCTTCTCAAACTATGAAATATTGCTCAACCACAAGCGGAAAAGTCATTTATTACATGACGGCGTAAATGGTCATAACATCGAATCCCAAATAAATAATGAGCGGAATAATAGCAATTATTTTTTTAAACCCTAAAATATTCGTATCCTTTATTATGGTAAAAAGAAGACCGATAACAGGGATAATAAATAATAGTAAAAGCTCAGCCCCTCTATACATGAAATGATTGATGTAAAGTACGAGTATATGTGTATACGAGGTTATGATTAAGATCCACACAGATGTAATCGTCACTTTTGTTTGGTTATAGTTTTCTTTGTTAGCAATCTTGTAACTTAATTTGGTTAAAAATGAGACAAACAAAATGGTCAGGAATAATAAAACGCCATAATAGATTGCTAATAACAAGAACCACAAATATTTTTGATTTCCTTCAAAAACAGCTACAAAATCCTTATCTGCTGTTAGGACACCTAAAATCACTTGTCCTACTAATAATATAAAAAGGAGTAATTTTTGATTGGATTTGACTGACTTCATATACTCCACTCCTTTCCTTTTTTATGATTTGGCAAAATAATAATCTTTTTTGGTAGTCGATTGAACTAAACCCTTACTTAATAACTCAACGGTGAATACCAAGCAATATAAGCTAAGGACCATTATATAAGTCCAAAGAAGCATATAATGGGTATCAAAATAAGAGGATATTCCAAATAAAACAATTGCTGTATAGACCAAAATTTTATTCATAATGGTCGATGAAAGTCTATTTCGATAAACGAAGATAAACTCGATGACTGAACCTAGAATCATGATGACTGCCAATGAAGAAAAGATCATCCACTCATGAAAACCATGGTAGAACAGAATCCCATAGCATAGGATTATTTTGATAATCGAACCACTTAGAATGGTCTGCAGTTTTGTGATTCTGATTGTTTTGATATCCATTTTTATGATGGACTCATCAAAAAGTGAATCTTCCGAAATCAAAGTGTATTGTTTTTTCTTTTTTACAGCAAAAATACTATTACTACCGATAATAAAGGCAGTCATAAATGGGAGTAATCTCTCCTCTGTACCCATGATCAAAAGGCTATATAATGTAATGATCATGACGAGGTTAAACAATACATGTTTATAAAATAGGACATAGTCTTTAAAGACAAATACATTCATTGGTTTGATCCATGAAAAGAAAAATCTAGTATGGAAGATGGATCCTGGCCTTTTTTTATAATGGTGACTAATAAAATCCAGAACAAGAATATAAACGGTAGTGAACAAAACAAATAATAAAGAACATAGATAACTACTACCACTAAACAACCAGCGTATCGGGTCTATGCTGTGAACAGCTCCAACAACCACTAAAACTAAAAATAGAAGGAGGAATAGTACAGATGCAATTACTCCTTGGTCACCCACTTTATATGCCCAATAATTATAACTTGGCATTAAACAATGGCTCATGATAATAATGGTTAGAAAAAAAAGTGAGTTCGTAACATCAGCGGCAATGAGTAAATAGGTAAAGACACTTACAATCACAGTAAAATTGGCAACAAACATATCTAATAGAATTCTTTGTAGTAAATAGATGACCTTAAAATGAACGTTATTTCCTTTAAAATTTAATATTTCAAAGTCTTGATAACTAAAGAAGGTCTCGTTTTCTACCATGCAAGTTATGTGAATCATAAAACAATAGAACAATACTATTAAATTTCCCCAAATCATTCCAGCTGTTTGATAAGCCACCATAAGTATTAGTGAAGCAATGATACCTAGGAAAATCTCTTTAACAATATTTCTACTATTTCGTTTTAATAGTATGGTACAGAAACTATAGCAGTAATCTAACATCACTCATACTCAATCCCTTATTCTTCAACTCATATATGGTATCCACGGATTGATCCAGCATACGGATATCATGACTAACGATTACCAACCCTTTTTCTTCTTCTTTAAATAACCGAATAATATTTTCATTCGAAGCTTCATCTAAAGATTCGAATGGCTCATCGATTAATAAAACAGGATGAACAGATAACAAACCCAACAAAAGTGCTACTTTCTTTGATGTTCCTTTTGATAGTTTGCCAATCGGAACATTCATATAGGAAGGGATATTTAACGCAGCAACATACTCTACATCTCTAGTACAATGAAAGGACTTTAATTTCCTACACATGTCCAACATATCCTGAGGTGTGAATTGCTTATATTTGCTTAAATCAAAATTCACAAAATAGGATTCCCCAAAAATAGAAATACCGCCAATATCTGGTGTTAGTTGTCCACTCATTAACTTCAATAATGTGGTTTTACCAATTCCATTCTCTCCTATAATCCCTATCTTTTTATCGTAGATGTCTATACTGAAATCCTTCAGTATATAGTCTGAGTATTTAAAATCCACATGATTAAACGAGTACACGAACATTTCCCTCCAATAATGCACCAACCAGAGTTAAGATCAGAATCAAAACATAAGCGATTGCTACTTTTTTAAACTTTCTCCGATAAGGAAAATCATCAACCGTACTTTTCAAATAGGTATTGGCTATTTGTAATAATGAATAACTTATGTAGATTGATATAATTAACGCTACTATTTCAAATATGGAGTGTCTGTAGAGCAAATTGAATTGCTGTAATAAATCTAACTCTTGTATTTGATAGATATATGTACCTATATTAAAAAATTGAACGATTAAATATATAATGTTAATTAATGGTAATAGACAGACTATAGAGAAAAAGGAAATATTATTTAGGAAAATCATGATGATCCCTGCCTTTTCCTGCTCAGCGACTACATGATCATAATCGTTTATTAAAGCTTTTATTTCTAAAACATTATTGTCTGCTAACAACGAGAATGAAATATACCCTAATATCCCAAAAAATATAGCGAACACTACATGAAAAGAAACGATTTCTTTAAGAGCCATTACGATTCTGCCTTCTTTCTAGTCTATAAAAGAGAATCCTCTCCTTATTCATACTTTTAAGCTAATAATATAAATTACCTAAATACTAGAATAATATCTAATCATTTCCAGTTACTTAAGCCTTTTTCATTATAAGAAAAGAAATATGGATATTCCATAGGCCTTTTTTATCACTTTTATCATATTTTTCCAATAGATGAATTTAATCCCACCTGATAAATAGGTCAATCTTATCAAAATAGTCGTTTCATACAATAAACAAAATTAGACAAAAATGCTTTAGAATTCTATTTTCCATTGTCTTTTGTTTTTTTAGGTATATTTTCCTATTATCAAATAACAAAATCCTTCAAATTTTTACAAAAAAATAAAAAAACTGCACTCTTGCCGAGGCAGCTTTCGTTAAACGTTAAAAACAAAAAAGGAGAAACGATCTACAATTTTGGCAATGTAACCGTGAAAACGGTCCGCTCCTGGTCACTCTCGACTCCGATCGTTCCGCCGTGGAGCTCGACCATCCCTTTTGCAATCGCTAGCCCCAGTCCGGAGCTCTTATCACTATCACTTCTTGATTTTTCCACCCGATAGAAACGTTCAAAAATAAACGGTAAATCTAAGCTGGAGATAGGATTTCCATAATTGATGATCTCAATTTTTATTTTCTCTGCATCCACTTTCGCATAGAGATCAATAAATTTGCCCTCGCTTCCGTATTTTAGGGCGTTGCTAATCAGGTTTTCAAACACTCTTGCCAGCTTCGTTCCATCTGCTTCAACCATCAATTTCTCTTTTGGGATAAAAACGCGGCACTCCATTCCCGCTTCGATCATTTCAAGTCGAAATTGAACGGCAAGCTGGGCGAGCATTTCCCCAAGATCAATCGGGGCTTTTTTCACCTTTAGTCCTCGATTTTGAACACGTGTATATTCAAATAAGTCATCCAATAATTGCTGGAGTCGATTGGCCTTTTCTGCAGCCGATGTAACATAGTAGCGAAGCTCGGTTTCATCCTTATAACGATCCTGTTCGATCAACCCTAAAAAGCCAGTAATGCTTGTTAGTGGTGTCCGCAAGTCATGTGAGACATTGGTGATTAAGTCCTTTTTCGCCTGTTCAGCTAAACGCTCCTCTTCCAGTGACTGCTGTAACTTTGCGACAATCCCATTCACATGATTGGCAAGTTCCTTAAATTCAGGAATGTTGGAGGATTCCAGTTGATGGTCAAAATTCCCTTCCGCTATGAATCCTACTTGATCAACAATTTCACTAGATTGATGGCGATAAACCATGTTTTGAATGTGATAGTAGAATAACAGTAAATAGAATAAAAAAATAACACCATTTAATAGCAGATAGAGGAGGCCTCCATAATCGACCATAAACAGATTAAATTTATATACTCCAATGAGTCTGGTCAGCTCTTCCCACAATCCACTTAGGGTAACCGAATTAAAAACAAAATTCCTCACAGACTGGGTTACCATATACGTAGAAACAATCGTGAGAAAAACACTCGCAAACAAATAGAGGACAAGCTTCCATCTCGGAACAACCTGAAGGATATTTCGAATACTATAATTCAAGTTTATACCCCACTCCCCAAACCGTATGGATGAACTTCTCTCCACCCGAGGCCTTTTCTAACTTGTCGCGGAGATTGCTGATATGAACCATCACAGTTTTGCTGGCACCGTAGCCGTCTTCCTTCCATACTGCCTCAAAAATCTCTTCTGAACTAAAAACTCGACCGCGCTGACTCGCCAGCAAATAGAGAATTTCAAATTCTAACATCGTGAGTTTAATCGTTTGATTCTCGATTTTAACAGAATGCGTATCTTTATTAATTACAAGTGGGCCAATTTGAATTCCATTTTCCCGCTGCCCCACATTTTGAACAAAGGCTGAACGCCGTAATAACGCCTTCACCCTAACGGTCAATTCAAGTGGATTAAACGGCTTAACCAAATAATCATCGGCACCCGTCATAATCCCAATAATTTTATCCATGTCCTCTGCCTTCGCACTTAGCATGAGAATCGGAATTTGACTTGTTCTCCGTACCTGTTTACAAACCTCGAGGCCATCAAGCTTGGGCATCATCACATCAAGAATCATCAAATCGATCTCGTGCTTTTCTACAGAATCTAAAGCTTCTTCCCCATCATATGCCTTGAACACATTATATCCTTCATTCGATAAATATATTTCAATCAATTCCACAATTTTTGAATCATCATCTACAATTAAGATATTTTTTGCCATAACGATCCTTTCAAATATTCCCTTTTTCTCCATTGTACAATGAATCCATGGCTCGACAAACTTTTTCCCATTTAAAGACATGAAAGCTTGGCATAATGGGGACATCTACGTTCTTAATCAAACGATTGATGAATACAAACCTCAACTAATTAATCGTTTGATTAAACCTGCAAAAAACGCCTTCATAAACATATATACTTGCTATTTCTGGCAAAAATATTGTCGATTTTCTTAAGGTAATAGGTAAAAAAAATAACGTGTAAGACCACGTCATTTTCTTCTAGTATTGATATAAATAGTAATCCTGTGAATGGTAGCTTCTAAATCCGCATGATTCATAAAGTCCCAGTGCATGGGCATTTCGTGCTTCTACCTCGAGGAAGATAGATAAGCCTTTTTGGTCTTCCATTTTCACCACTTTGGATAATGCTTTTCGACCAATTCCTTTTCCTTGATGCTCTGGGAAAACGGCAAATCCAAAAATCCATGCTTCACCATCTGATTCGGCGACACGCATTTTTCCAACGGTTTTCCCATCAAGTTCAATGATTAGGTTTTGATCATTGCTTGTTTCCCGGATCATCTCGTTAAACTCCTCGGCTTCCTTTGCGGTAAAACCAAAGCACAAGACTTCGAGTTGGATTTCCGCCTCCCAATCTGCTTTTGATACAGAAGGCCTAAGCGTTATCGTCGGATCAATGATCAAATCTGTTTTCTGCCATTTCATTTGGTATTCAGCCACTTCAAAGGCACAAGGAATCGTTTTCAAAAACTCCTTTGCTGATTGAGAACCGGTAGGCGCATTTAACAAGATCGTTCTGATTCCTTGTTTCCTGGCTTCCTCTAGTCCCATTCTCAGCAAGCTAGAAAAAATGCCTCTTTTGCGGTAATCTGGGTGCACCATCCCGCAAAGCTCGACTTTATTCCCAAATCCATAGCTTCCAAGAAAACCTACAAGCCTGCCATCCTCATAATGGAAGAAGTCTTCTTCCTTATTTTCTGCACGATTTTCCAGCATATCGAAATTCAACTTTAACTGAAATCCGCCTTGTTTCTCACAAACCTCTTGAAGGGCTTTGATCTCAGCCAATTGGTCTTTTGTTACCATTCATTCTCCCCCTGTTCCTAGTCCACATTTCTATTCTTTTCAAACTCAGGATATTCCTGCTTTTTGAAAAAAATTCAAGGTGAGAATGTAAAACCGTTTCTAGTTCACAGTAAACATCCAGGTCACACCATATTTGTCCTTCACCGAACCATGAAGCTTCGCAAAAAAGGTTGGGGCAAGGTCCATAAAGACGCTTCCGCCATCTTTCAGGATGTTCCAAGCGCTGATGGCACGTTCCTCATCATTAAGCTCGACACTGATAACAACTTTTTCTCCTTCTTGTAATTCCCGTTGACTATCAGAACCCATAATATGTCCAGATGCTGTTAATTTCAATTCTGCATGTAAAACAAGGTCTTTATCCTCTTCAGCAATAGGAAATTCAGGACTTGGCGGCATATCACCATATTTTTGAATGGCAATCATTTCTCCATTAAAAGCCTTTTGATACATACTAAAAGCCTCTGCACAATTTCGGTTAAACATTAAATAAGGTTTAATCATTTTCCCGTCTCCTTCGCTATCTTTTAACGTTAGCGCCATTATTACCAGCACTCAATATTATTATAATCGAACATAAGTTCTGCATGCAATCAAAATTAGAAAAATAATTCCGACAAAAATCTTCTAGTAAAAAAAAAGGCAAGTTCTTCACTTCATTGTAAAGAACTTGCCTGAAATCAGGGAGTTAAACAAAATTTAGTCTAATAGAAAAAACATTAATTGGTGTTTCTTTTTTGAAATAGACGATTTCAAAAATACGATTTCAAAATTTCCGTTGCTACAAAAACATCAAAAATAGATTTGAGAGTTTCAATTCTGAGATTCCGGCTGAAACCATAAATGCTATTCTAATATAGCAAACACCTCATTAAAGGAGTGTCAGAGATGGATGAGCATACATTAAGCTTACTCACAAAATTGAGCAATCATTGTAATCGGACATTCTTACACTCACTTCAAGTAGCAAGTGATTTGTATGGATTTGGCCATTATTTAAATCTTAAAGACACGGACCAATTATTTCTCCTTGGCGCGCTGCATGACATCGGAAAAATTAAGATTGATCCTTCAATATTAAATAAAGAAGACAAACTAACGGAACCAGAGTTTAACGAGTACAAGCAGCATACTCTATTTGGAGAATTATTGATATCCAAAGTCCCTTCTCTTTCTTCTAAGTTCTCAGATGTCATTCTTTTCCACCACGAGAATATGGATGGCACTGGTTTCTACGGTATTAAAGGAGAAGACATCCCTTTTCTAGCTAGGATGATTCGGATTGTCGATACGTATGATTCGCTTCGTCATGGTTATATGGGTCAATCACCAATGGAACATATTCAAGTACTCCGGCAAATGTATTCGTTCAGTGGAAAATACTTTGATGAGGACTTAATGCATTCCTTTATTGAATACCTTGAATTGAAAACCTTTCGTCCCCCCTCACTCATGGGACACCCAACTGAAAAATGCCCTGTATTAATAAATTGTTGTTGATCTCTAACCTTAAGGCATCCGTTGACTCGGATGCCTTTTTTACCAGGTTGCCATGTCACTCCGCTTAATACCCAGATGACGGAAAAATTGATTCTCAATAAATTGTTTGATTTCCATTAACTCTAGAGGAGTCGGAAAGGCTGATACTTTAATCGTCGGAATGTGCTCGATCATAACAGCAGTATGGCCGACGTCTGTGGAAATCATCAAATCAAATTCCTCGTAATTGTAAATTAACTCTAAGGCCGATGGGTCCACAGTGGAGATAGCCAGTTGATTACCAAAATGGAATTTTAATACTTCCCGAATATAATCCTTTTCGTCATATGTTCGGCTCACTAAAGCAATCTGAATTTTAAACTGATTCCACTTACGCAAGATGGAAGCCTGAAGCAGTGAGAAGATTTCTAGAACATCCAGTTTCTTAATTTTTAAAGGGATAGAAGCAAAGTCTTCTGTTGCCAACTCTTCGATTGTTTGAAAAATCGAATTCGATTGGAAATAAGGAAGATACTGCAGCATCGAGGTCCTTACTGTTTCCGTCTCAAACTCGGTTTCGAAATTAATTCTCTTGAAGGTTTGAAATACATAATATAAAAAAACATCATCTTCTGATAAATTAAAGCCAATATATTCAGAAAGATGATTTAAAAAGGTTGTGAACGGAAATCCTCGATTTGTTTTCATTCTTTTTTTAATATATTGGAGAGAATCGGATTTATTAAGCGGCCGTTCTTCACTCATCAAATATATTGAAAAGAAGAGTATTTCTTGTAGTTGAATCTCTCTAGTAGGGCACTTGGCCATAAATCGGACCATTTCTTTAGATAACTCAAAAAACTTACTACCTTCATAGGTTTGTAAGAGGTCCTTGGGGAAAGCAGCGTAATATCCCATTGAAATACGAAGATTAGAAATCATTAATACCATCGAAAGTCGGTGCAATGCACCAATTCGAAAAGAAATTGAATATTTCTTGGACAGTTCGGCCAAGGTGGATTCCACTTTCGGTCCCTCATATTCTTCATTTATAGGCTGCGATTCAAATGACATAAAATCCAAATATTGCATGATAAATCGTCGAATCTTTCTTTCATCTCCAATGAGTTTAAAAGGACTCGATGTTAGTGTAACACCAGCTTCGTTAACAACATCCTCTAATTTTTCGAGGTGGCGGTACGCCCCAGAGCGACTAATATGAACTTCTGCTGAAATCTGCGAAATATCCACGCCGTCATTTAAAAGAATTAATCGTAATGTATGTAAATAAGTATTTTTTTCACGGATTTGGGCCAATAACTCTTCCAATGTTCCATTCTCTGGTTTGTGGAGACGGATACCTTGGGTTTCATTTTTCTCCACACTCCAATCCTCAGGGAGGATACTCTCCAAAAATACGATATCGCGCCAAATCGTACTCTTGGAGTACCCCGTCCTCTCGGATAGCTCCGCTAAACTCCACCATTTATTATCACTAAGTAAATTAAAGATTATATCGGAATACCGTTTCGTAAATCGATTCATCCCATCACCTTATGTTTTCGGATTATCATTCATTATAAGAATCTCCAGATGCAAGAGAAATATGAAACGGAAGTCGAATTTAAAAAAGACACCTTCACTGGTAATGAAAGTGTCCCTTGCTCTGGGTACTGATAGGATTACACCAGTTCTATTACCTTATTGACGATGTCCTTTGGAGTAAGCTGGTAAAATTCTTTTAAGTAGTCTACTTTTCCAACCTGGCCGAATTGCTCTTTCACGCCAATTCTTCTAAGTGGTGTTGGGCAATATTCGCTTAGTACCTCGGCTACCGCACTGCCTAACCCGCCAATGACATTGTGGTTTTCCGCCGTTACCACCGCTCTCGTTTTTTTCGCATATTTTACGATTAACTCGCGATCGATTGGCTTGATCGTGAACATATCGATAACAGCGGCATCGATACCTTGTTCCTGAAGCATGTCTGCCGCTTTTAAAGACTCCGCAACCATAATTCCAGTTGCGATAATCGTTACATCACTGCCTTCGCGCAGCACTTTGCCTTTTCCGGTTTCGAAAACCTCCCCTTCGTTGTATAGCTTTACGGCATTTTTCCGGATCGTTCGGAAGTAATGAATGCCATACTCGTTTTCAACTTTTCGCAGCAAGTACCGAAACATCGTCGCATCGCTGACTTCATAAACCGTTACTTGTGGAATTAACCGGACAAGACCAAGATCCTCAAAGACCATATGGGTGCCTCCGTTAAACTCTGCTGTTACACCTGCATCTGACCCGATGATTTTTATATTTGTTTTGGCGTAGGCTCCTGAGACAAATAGCTGGTCAAATGGACGGCGGGTCGCGAATTGACCAAAGGAATGGACATAAGGGATTTTGCCTGTCAGCGACAAACCAGCTGCCACGCCAATCATATTCGCTTCCATAATTCCGCAGTTAATCAATTGGTTAGGGATTTCTTTCATGATTTTATTGGTAGTGATTGCACTCATTAAATCGGCCTCCAAGCCGATTACCTGCGGATTTCCCTTCGCGAGCTCTAATAGCGTGTTGGCATATGTCTGTCTCATCTCGATTTTGTCTAACTCATACGTTCTAGAGGGTGCTTGCATCATGAACTCACCGCCTTTCCAAGCTTGATTTCCAATTCGGCAATCGCCGCATGAATCGCTCCCTTATCCGCCTGACTTGGACGAATATGATGGTTATCTGCCTTTTCTTCTAAATAAGGAACACCCTGTCCCTTTACCGTGTCGAGGATAATTGCCACTGGTTGCACGGTCTGCGATTTCCCTTTTTCAATCGATTCATAAATTTCCGTTAAGGAACGACCATCCACCTTCATCGCATAAAACCCAAACGCCCGAAATTTCTCTTCAAAATCGAGTGGGTCGATAATCTCCTTCGTCAAACCGTCTAGCTGCTTTTTATTATCGTCAACAAACACAAACAGACGGTGTAATTTATGATGTGCGGCAAATTGGATTGCTTCCCAGCACTGGCCTTCATTCAATTCCCCGTCACCAACCATGCAGTACGTGTAATTATCTCGATGGGATAATTTATGAGAGAGGGCGACTCCGACTGCTGCAGATATTCCCTGGCCTAAAGAACCGGTTGTCATATCTACACCTGGGGTTAAATTCCGATCAGGATGGGATGGCAAGATGGTGCCATTTTGATTTAGCGTATAAAGAATGTCCTCCGGAAAGTAGCCTTTTAACGCCAAGGTGGCGTACAGCCCTGGTCCGCCATGACCTTTTGATAAAATAAAGTAATCCCTCTCTTTCCATTTTGGGTTCTGCGGATCGACCTTCATCACTTCCCCATACAATACCGCGAGCGTTTCAATAATTGATAAACTGCCGCCATAATGCCCAAAACCAAGATGGTACAGCTCTTTCAACGTCTTCAAGCGAATCTCATCGCGAAAGGTCTCTAATTTTTGCAGATTGATGCTCATGAAAAAAAACCTCCTCATCAGACCTCTGTTCATTTAACGCAATAGGCCTTTATTTTTTCAAAAAGGAACTCTTGGGCTGATACCTCCCAAGAGCTCTTTATCCTTCTTTGAAATTTAAGCTCCTACATTATGTGAGCTGTTGCGGCCTTTTCTGAATGCTCCCCACAAAATGGCAATCACAATTAAGCCAACAACCGTAATCGTTACACCCGTTGATCCTAGCGTATTTGCAATATTTCCGAAGAGAATGCCTGTCGCACCAAAGTCAGCATCGGAGAAGGTCGTGCTGGCAAATCCTAAGTCGCCAAGAACCGGTAACAGGAATACAGGAAGGAAGGTAATTAACAAGCCATTGGCAAACGACCCTAGCGTCGCACCGCGGACACCACCGGTTGCATTTCCGAAAACCCCAGCCGTTGCCCCGGTGAAGAAGTGTGGAACGACTCCCGGCAAAATTATCACTGCTCCCGTAAATCCGAGGATAACCATCCCAACAATCCCGCCAAGGAAGCTGCAGAAGAAACCAATTAACACGGCATTTGGCGCATATGGGAAAACAATTGGACAGTCAAGCGCTGGCTTGGAGTCTGGAACAATTTTTGTGGAAATCCCTTTGAAAGCAGGGACAATTTCTGCTAAGACTAAACGAACACCGGAAAGGATAATGAATACACCGGCTGCAAAGGTAACAGCTTGAATAAGAGAGAATACAAGATAATGAATGCCACCACTAAGCTCTTTTTCAACGAAACCGGATCCAGCAAACAGTGCAACAATGAGATATAGAACTGTCATCGTTAAGGCAATGGTCACAGAGCTATCACGTAAGAAACCTAACCCTTTAGGAAATTTAATGTCTTCCGTAGAACGAGACCCTTTGCCGACCGCCTTTCCGACAAGACCAGACAACACATAACCTAAGCTCGAAAAGTGACCAAAGCCAACATTGTCATTCCCGATAATTTTTCTCATAAACGGCTGACATATCGCTGGGAAAAACGCCATGGTTAACCCTAAGGCAAGCGATCCAACAATAATCAGCGGTGCTCCTTCTAAACCTGAAACGAGTAAGATAACAGCAAGCAAACACGCCATATATAAAGTATGATGACCAGTTAAAAAGATATATTTTAAAGGAGTAAACCGTGCAATCAAGATATTCGCAAGCATCCCGAAGAACATGATGAGCGCGGTCGCGCTTCCATACTCTGTTAATGCCATCGCTACAATGGCCTCGTTATTCGGTACGACACCAGATACATTAAACGCCTCCTGAAACATTTTCCCGAATGGATCGAGTGATCCGACGATGACATTGGCCCCGGCAGAAAGGACAAGAAAGCCTAAGAAGGTTTTGATTGTCCCCTTGATGACCTCACTCGCTGGCTTTTTCAAAACAAGTAGACCCACGAGGGAGATTAATGAGACTAAAACAGCCGGCGTACTTAAAATGTCCATTACCAATTCAAGAATTCTTTCGCCCATGGTATTGCCCCCTTTTACTTTTTTAAAGCAATCCTTTCCTTTCGAGAACTTCCTTCAGTTTTGAACGGATTCCATCCATATCAATAATGCTGTCGATCACGATGACCTCACCCAAATGCCCCATTCCTTCGGCAATGTCCTTGGCAGCAATAAACAGATCGGCAGCATCGGGCGTTGCGGAGCTAAGGTCAGAGTGTTCGACTTCAATTCCAGTTACCCCTAATTCTGAGAGGATTTGCTGAACATTCATTTCTAACATGAAGCTGCTTCCTAATCCTGAACCACAGACAGCTAAAATTTTCATTCCCATTCCCCCTAGAATTTTTAAACGGCTGTAGAATAGTCTCTAAATAATTTCACAATGGTATCGGTTGAATTGGCATTCTTTAGTAACTCGATATTGTTTTTATCACTAAGCAGCTTGGTTAATTGCGACAGCGCCTTCAGATGGGTCGTGTTATCAATCGCAGCAATGCAAAATAACAAGCGAACCGGGTATTTTTCGTCATTGAGAAAATAGACGGGCTGACTTAGCTTTAAAAAGCTCATCCCCACTTGATGGACTCCGGATTCCGGCCGTGCATGAGGAATGGCTACTTCCGGTCCGATCACTACATAAGGGCCAATTGTTTTAATATTTTCAATCATTGCTTCAATGTAGGAGGATTGAATCGCTCCTGTTGCCAGCAATGGACCCGCAGCAACTTTGATCGCCTCCTCCCAATCGGTCAACTGTTCAACCATTTGAACAGTTTCTTGTTTTAAAAGCTCGTGTAACACTGGTTGTTTCCCCCTCTGGACATCTGCTTTTTTATGAAACGTGAATTGGCTTAGCGCCTTCTTTAATCCATTATCATCATAGACATTGGCGAATTGCTCAATCGTGTGCATCAGCTCTTTTACTGAGATGTCATGATATTGAATCCCAAACAGGCACTGATACACTTCCGTGACCAGGTTATTTTTTTCAATTGGCGACATGATGGGTTTGACATAAAAGCATGGCAAGGTTGTCTCCAGCTCAACTGTGGAAAAGAGGAGGTCATATTCACCGACATTCACTCTTTGAAACTCCTGCAGCGATAAGGTTTTCTCAACGGTAATTTCTGAGAACAGCGACTCCAGTTGGTGTTTCACCATCAGCGACGAACTAATCCCACTCGGACAAACGACGATGGCACGTTTCTTTTTCGGCAATTCTTGTTTTGGTTTTTGCGATAAAGCTCCGAAATGAATCGTGATGAATCCAATTTCCTCCTCTGGAATCGTGATACTTAATAACGTTCCAATCGGAAGGAGCAGTTCTTTGACAATCGTATAGAGCTCATTATGTTCTGTTTGAATTTGCGTAAGAAGAGGATTGTTGATGGGAATCCGGTATTTCATGCGAAAATAAGCCGGTTTAAAATGTTGATACAAGGTGTGGATGACTTCGTCTTTTTTTTCAAAAGCAATGCAGGCCTTCGATTCAAAATCAAAAACAAGCTGCTCACATAGCTTAAACAGTAAGTCCCGGCCGGTGTCGTGGACAGTACTTCTCCCTAATGACAACCCTAATAATTGAATCGTAAAATAACAGAGCTCCGTTTCTTCTTCTTCAAATAAAAGTCGTTTCGCTAAGGTTTGAGAAACCTCCCAAATTGGGTCTTCTTTTAACACCTTCATTTCATCGGAATGAAACTGGACAAACTTCCTTTCCTTCTGGCGGTAATAATAGAATAGGAGAAAATACGCAAACTGATTGATTCGTTCCTCAACAAAATGCAGCTCAAACTCGATTTCGATTTGTAAAAGTGTCTGATAGATTACTTGAAAGTCCTGATGGCCCGTTCGATCCTTTAACAAATATTGAGTTAGTTTTCGAGAGTAGGGTAACAGGACAAGCTGTGCTACGTAATGCATAATTAGAGCTCGTTTATCAAACTCCGTTCCCCTAAGATGATAGCCTTTTTGCCTCGAATAACGAATTTCCACCAAGAACGGCTGATTTCTCATATTTGCCTTTTTCACATCAGATATCGCCGTATTTTTACTTACCTGCAGCAGCTGGGTCAAATGGACGGAGGAGATCGGCTCTTGGCGGATAAACAGGTAAAGATTGATAAATATCAAGCGTTCCTCTTCCGTTAACACAAAATTGCGCTCCGGGCTGACCGCATGCTGTTTTCGAAAATAGTCGACAACCTCTTCGGGAATTTCAAGATATTGAATGCCTCGATACGGAATCGCTGGCAGCGCTCTTTCCCTCAACCAATCATTGATTTTCTCAAGATCGTAAGAAACTTGCCGTTTCGTTAATTGCGTCGTTTCCATCAGCTGATTCATCGTCGTATTTCTTACTTTTATAAGGTAATTCAGCAAAAAGGCAGGCCGTTTTTCAATCATCCTTGCTTTACCTCCTATAATCATCATATTATAAAGCGCTTTCATTTAGGTTAGTGATTGGGAACAAATGATGTTAGGTTATACTGACAAAATTGCGCTCAGCAAGCTATTGGACATAAGGGAGAATATTCACTATAGTAAAAGGTAAAAAATGGCGATAGGGGGATTATACGATGTATTTAATGGATTTTCATCACCACACCAATCATTCCTTTGACTCGATGGCGATTATGGAGGAGGTTTGTCACCAGGCGATCGCCAATGGTCTGGAGGAGATTTGTTTCACTGAGCATTTTTCTGTCAATCCACTTGCCCCAACCTATGGGCATATGAACTTGACAAACTATCAGAAGGATATCCAAGCTTGTCAGGAGAAATTTAGCGGTCAACTTACAATTAAAATGGGGATTGAGCTTTGTGAACCCCATCTTTTAATCGATCAATACGAGAAAGCACTAAAGCCGATTGACTTTGATTTTATTTTAGGCTCTATCCACAATTTGAACAACCAAAAATTAAGACTCTCTTTGAAAGAACATCAATTAGATGCGTATCGACTATACTTTGAAGAGCTTTACAAAATGGTGTCGGCTGCGGATATCGATTGTCTTGCTCATTTCGACTTAATGAAACGTTACGCCTATAAAGAATACGGCTTTTATGTATTTGAGGAGCACCAAGAAATCATCCGGTCCATTATTGAAAAAGCCATCGATCGAAACATCGGCATCGAAATCAACACCTCCGGCCTAAGAAACGCCGGTCTTAACCAAACCATGCCATCCCGCGAAATCCTAAAACTCTATCGTGAGCTGGGCGGACAAATCCTCACCATTGGCTCCGACTCCCACAAAGCCGAAACCGTAGGAGCAGGCTTTCACGATGCCATTGAACTCGCCAAACAATGCGGATTTGAATATATCTATCACTTCGATAAAAGAAAGCCAATACCTGTAAAGTTATAGCGGTGCTGCTGCGGTGCCTGTCACCGCTCGTGGACACTGTCCACCTCAGGCGGACAGTTGAATGTATGTATAGAAAAAGCTAGGCCGGAGCCTAGCTTTTTCTTGTTATTGATATGCACCATTTCGCCTGGGTTAGCTTGCTTTTTGTTGGATGGTTTTTTCTGCCCCCATCACTTCATTGAGATAGGCTTGTGCTTTCTTTTCGTCATATTGCTTTTCCCATTTTGACATGACCACGGCTGCAAGTGAATTTCCGACAACGTTGACAACGGTGCGGGCCATATCGAGAATACGGTCAATACCGGCGATGAATGCTAATCCTTCTAATGGGATTCCTACTGATCCTAATGTCGCAAGTAAAACAACGAAGGATACACCCGGTACACCGGCGATTCCCTTTGATGTCACCATCAACACTAACATTAAGGATATTTGTTCCCCAATTGATAGGTCAATTCCATACATTTGCGCGATAAAGATCGCCGCTAAGGCCTGGTAAAGCGTAGAACCATCAAGATTAAATGAATATCCAGTAGGGACTACGAAAGACGTAACCGCTTTTGGACAGCCGAACTTTTCCATCTTTTCGATAATCTTTGGCAATACCGTTTCAGAGCTGGCTGTTGAATAAGCAAGGATTAATTCATCCTTTAGAATTCGAATGATATGGAAAATATTAATTCCGAATGCTTTTGCTGTAAGTCCTAAAACTACTAAAATAAAAAATACCATCGCTCCATAAACCGTTATTACCAATTTACTTAGCGGGATTAAGGAGGAAACACCAAAAGTAGAAACGGTTACACCAATCAGCGCAAAAACGCCGAATGGAGCAAATTTCATAATTTGGTTGGTTACATAGAACATTGCTTCCGCCGTACCTTGGAAAAACGCCAGGACGGGCTTCCCTTTTTCCCCAATCGCTGCGACGCCAAGACCAAAGAAGACAGAGAAGAAAATAATCGCCAGCATATCGCCTTTCATCAGCGATTCAAATAGATTGGCAGGAACAATGTTCACAAACGTATCCATAAAGCTATGGCTCTCGACTTGTTCCGTCGTTTCAACATAGCCGCCAATATCCTTTTTGCTTAGTTCGTTCATATCGATTCCGGTCCCTGGCTGAAATAGATTGGCAGCCGCTAGACCAATAATAATCGCGATCGTCGTAATAATTTCAAAATAAAGAATCGTTTTACCGCCTAATTTACCAAGTTTCTTAATATCACCAACTCCAGCGACACCGACAATTAAGCTGGAGATAACAATTGGGATAACAATCATTTTTATTAACCGGATAAAAATCGTCCCAATTGGTTGTAAATATGTCTCAATAGCAGGATTACCGTAGAAAACAGCACCAACTATAATCCCAAGGATTAATCCCGCTAAAATTTGCCATGCAAGACCAAATTTTTTCAAGTCATCACTTCCCTTTCAATATAAATCTCTTATATCACAATAGTAAAAAAAGAGTGACATAATAAAAATAATAGTGGTTGACTCCCTATAATTCAACTATTTTTGCAGTCTTTCATAATAAAAAATGTTTCCAAATCACAAAAAAGACTAATTAATCACTGCTAAGTGACAAGTCCCCTAAGCTTATGTCAAAATAATCCATGTAAGGTTCTATTTCAAAAACAGGAGGTTATTGATCGTGAGAACAATGAAACTTGGAAGCAGCACGTTAGAGGTGCCCGTTGTAGCCGTTGGCTGCATGCGAATTAACTCCTTAGAAAAAGCCGAGGCGGAGCACTTTGTCCAAACCGCCTTAGATGAAGGGGCAAACTTCTTCGACCATGCGGATATTTATGGCGGCGGGACTTGTGAGGAAATTTTTGCCGACGCCATTCACATGAACGATGATATACGCGAGAAGATCATCCTCCAGTCAAAATGCGGCATTCGTAAAGGGATGTTCGATTTTTCAAAAGAACATATTTTAAACTCCGTTGATGAAATTCTACAGCGGTTGAAAACAGACTATCTAGATGTACTTCTACTGCACCGGCCAGATGCACTAGTTGAGCCCGAAGAGGTTGCCGAGGCCTTTGATCTTCTTGAAACATCAGGAAAAGTGCGACACTTTGGTGTATCGAACCAAAATCCAATGCAGATTCAACTTTTACAAAAATATGTCAAACAGCCGCTAGTGGCCAACCAGCTGCAATTAAGTATCACGAATGCGACGATGATCTCGAATGGAATCAATGTAAATATGGAAAATGATTCGGCTGTTAATCGCGACGGAAGCGTCCTTGATTTTTGCAGACTGAACGATATTACGATTCAGCCATGGTCTCCATTCCAGTACGGATTCTTTGAAGGAGTATTTCTCGGAAACGACAAGTTCCCTGAATTAAATCAGAGGATTGATGAAATCGCAGCAAAATATGAGGTGAGTAACACGACGATCGCGATTGCCTGGATCTTACGCCATCCAGCCCAAATGCAGCCAGTCATCGGGACAATGAATATCGCTCGTTTGAAGGACTGCATCAAAGCGAGTGAAATTCAACTAACTCGTGAAGAATGGTACAGTATTTATCGTGCGGCAGGCAACATCCTCCCGTAGGGTAAAAGTTACCAAGCATAAATTGTTAATTTTTGTTAAATAAATTAAAGGTTTTTCCAAATGAAAGTAGAATTTACCTATTAATCATTATTTAGGAGGTAAATATGTCTACTTTAATAAGCAAAGGGAAAGTTCGCCATCATGGATTTCAGTTTTTGGGGACTTCAGCTATAACCAGTAATCATGCTGAAATGACTGGAGAAGGGTGTATCCCTGGATTGTGGGCGAATTTTTATCAAGATCAGATCTTGGATTTAATACCCAACAAGAAGAATGCAACAATCCTAGCCTTATATACTGAATATGAATCGGATGAGACTGGACCTTATACATTTGCGATTGGAACTGAGGTAACGGAAAAGCAAACAATCCCAGATAAACTAGAGGAGTTTGAAGTACCTGAGTCCGATTATATTGTTTTTACAACCCGAAAAGGTCCTGTGCAGGAGGTTGTCGTTGAAGCTTGGCAGGAGATATGGGAATGGTCAAAAACGAATGAACGGGCTTTTCGAACAGATTTCGAGCTTTATGATGAACGGGCAATCGACCCTACGTGCGGTCAGGTTGATATTTATATCTCTGTTAAGTAAGAATGGCATAAAAATAGATGCTAGTTTATACACTAGCATCTATTTTTTCTATGTATTGATTAAGCAACAGCTGCCGCTGACCATTTTGCAGCTTTTTTTCACGACAGCTGCAAATTCAACCAATTGTTCAACCGTTTTAAAGGATTTTTGTTGATTGGTAACAATAGCAATCGACAATGACACTAGGGGGATCTTCTCCTTCACCCCATGCCGATTTTCTGCAATTACAAATTGTTGGGATAAGTGGCTGGAGGTGTAAAACTCCTTCATTTCCCTATCGAAATCAGCAATCATTTTTTCACAAATGGAAGTAAAGTCGTAATGACTTAAAACCGCAATAAAATCATCGCCGCCAATATGCCCCAAGAAGTAACCTTTTTGAAGAAATGCTTCTTTCAGCAGCTCTGCCGTAGCCTGAAGGAGATCATCCCCTTTTTTAAAACCATATGTATCGTTATATGCTTTAAAATGATCAAGATCAAAATATAAGATACTAAACCTTTCTTGTTGCAGCATCTCTTGTAGTTTCGCTTGAATGGTGTGGTTTCCCGGCAGACGTGTGAGAGGATTTAAATAACTTGCAAATTCCACCTGTACCTCCACTAGCTTCATTAGTAAACTTTGAATACTAACAATTCCATTATACTTCCCATTCTTTGTTACGATGACATCATCATAACGATGTTCTTCCATTCTTTCCATTGCTAACTTACTCACATCGGTAATAGACTGAAAGTAATCGACAATGAGAGGCTCTTTATCGAAGATTAATTCAATCGACCTCCCCATATAAAGATTATATCCATATTGGCTCCCCATCTTTTGATAAAAATGAGTTCTTGTTACAAGAGATATGGGTATCTCATTCTGTACGACAACGATTCCCTGGATTCTAGTATTCTCACTAAAGATCGTATCTACCACTTTACTTACAGTTGATTGGGAAATACAGGGGACTAACTCAACGATATCACCAATATAGGCCACCACAACTTCACCTTCTATCTATTGACTAGTAATGATTTCATTCTCATTTCCAATAGAATTTACCGGTATCCTCCCTGGATTTATTTCCTCCTGAGGTTTACCTAGAGCATATCCTTGCGCAAAATGGACTCCTTGTTTACGTATATAATCCAAATCCTCCACGCTTTCAATTCCTTCTGCAATAATCTCCGTAGAAGATTGCTTGGCATATTCTACAATTAACTTCACCAATTGCTGCTGCTCTAAGTTGTGATGAATATTCTGAATCAGTGATTTATCTAATTTAATAAATTCAGGCTTTAAATAAATTAATGTTTTTAAACTGTTATAGCCTGAACCAACATCGTCAATCGCAATGCGAAAGCCTTGTGAACGATAATTAGCGAGAACCTTTTCAAACAGAGTATAGTCCGTTACTGCACTTTTCTCGGTCAATTCAAACACGATTTGATTCGGTGCAATCCCCAGTTCAGACAGGAGTTGAAGTGTTTCTCCGCTATGATAATTGGGATCGAGTAAAACATGGGGGTGAATATTGATAAAAAGCAAGGAAGGTTTCTGCTTCACATTCTCTTTATATCGATCCATAAATCGTTTTAGGGAAAGATTTCTACAAAAACATTCAAACATGAATACTTGATTGGATTGACCGACAAAATCATAAAAATGTTCTGTGTTTGTAAACAAGTTTGAACAACCTGGACGATTCAATGCTTCATACCCAATCGTTTCCCCCATTTGCAAATCAAGAATTGGTTGAAAATAGGTGTCTAGCGCATTATTTTTGATTATTTTCTGCAATTCCTTTAAACGTTTATAAAATAAAATCTCTTTCCTGCCTCTATCGTTTAAATACTTTAAATATATAAATAATCGATTTGTCTCCAATGCAGACTGGCTATTTACCTGGGTGTACAAGGGCTGCACCTACTTTAATTTAGGATGATATATCCATTTTAATCATCCAATGTAAAGACAATGTTAAATTTTGAGTGAGATTTAGTTAATTTCGACAAAACTCGATGCCGGCCTCTGGGTTACCGCAAAAAAGCAGTGGAATCACGTAGATCCACTGCTTACTAAACTCTTATACTTTAAATTTACCAATTAATTTTTGCAATTCTTCTGCCATCTGGGATAATAGGGCTGATGAACTCGTAATTTGTCCCATAGCAGCAACCTGCTGTTCCGTAGCCGCTGCCATTTCCTGAGTTCCTCTGTCCGTTAATTCAGAGATACTTTTGAAGGTGTTAACCGCCACGACTATTTCATTCGTTCCATCACTTATTTCGTTGACAGAACCTGATACTTCCTCAATCTGAATCGTAACCTCCAAAATCGCCTTTTGAATGTGATCAAAGGATGTTCCCGCATCATGAACGAGTGTAATTCCGTCTGAAACCTTCAGCATCGTATCATCCATTGACCGAACTGTTTGCTCAGTATCTGCTTGAATGGAATAAATCAACTGAGAAATTTGTTTCGCTGCCGCTGCAGATTGTTCTGCTAGTTTACGAACTTCTTCCGATACAACAGCAAAGCCTCTGCCATGCTCACCAGCTCTGGCAGCTTCAATCGCTGCATTTAGGGCTAATAGATTGGTTTGATCGGCAATTCCCGTAATGGTATCGACAATTTCACTAATTTGATTAGAGCGTTCTCCTAACCTTTTCACTTCTTGTGAAAGCTGGTTCACAGTTTCACTAATCCCGTTCATTTGAACAACAATGGTTTCAATCGCTTGATTACCTACTATCGCCTTTTCCGATGCTGTTTTTGCCGTATTCGTTGCTTGCTCAGAATTCCCTGAAATATTTTTCACGGTATTGGAAAGCTGTGTGACAGTTATTGATGTGTCATTTACACTATCAACTTGCCTTTTCGAACCTAATGCCACCTCTTGAATCGATGAGGCAATTAATCCAGTTGATTTCGTTGTTTCCTCCGAACTGACTGTTAACTGTTCAGCGGCAGCTGCCACTTGCTCCGCATTCATCCCTACTTGTTTCACTAATTCTCTTAAATTCCTGATCATCGCGTTGAAAGAAGCGGCCATCTCTCCGAGCTCATCTTTTGTATTTAATTGAATCACTTGCGTGAGGTCTCCCTCTCCTTCCGCAATTTCAGCTAATCTAGTCGTCATCGTTTTTAGAGGTTTAACAATAGAACGAATGACTGATACTGCGACAAATACACCAATTACAATAAACAAAGTAAGGACTCCATATAGAATGGTTGATTCAATTTTTTCCGTCTTTGCAAATAATGACTTATCTTCTTTAATTTCAGTCGATATCTTTTGAACGAAAGCGTCAATACTTGGATCGACTAACTCTTTACGAATACTTCTTTGCTCCTCCATATGGATGGTTAAAGCATTCTCTTTATTTCCAGCCGTATATTCATTAACCATTTTTTCATTCGTAATAAAATATGCTTCTAGGTTTTCCTTTATTTTTTTAATCTCACTTCTATCTTGATCATCAAGATATTTCATTTTATCAAGATCTGTAAAATAGCTTTCTATCTCTTTTTCTTTCTTTTCAATCCCTTGAACTAATTCCATATCGCCTGTTAAAAGAAAGGCTCTTTCATCATTTGATACTCCAGTAAATCGATATTGCAGAGATTTCAACAATAATTGGACCGCTTCATCCTCTTGCATCTCAATAAAAGTCGTTTTCGTTTTCCTTTGTTGATCCGATGATAAAATACCTGTAAAGATTATTCCCAATATTAATATGGTAACAAGCAACACTAGCTTCTTACTTATTTTCAAGACCATTCCCCCAAAGACTATTATTACGATTATTATCGGGAATATTTCTATTAAGTTTATGGCGGAACTACATTTACATTATTTTAACAATTGATAGCCTTCGATAGGTGACAGGCACGAAAAAGCGTAAGTGGTCGTCCACTTACGCTTTTCCGTATTACTTATGAGATACAATCAGTTCACAATTCCCGTGGATTTCAAATTCGCCTAAACCAACAGGAATAATGAGATGTGTTCCTTTTTTCAGCGAGTAATTCTCGCCAATATGTGCAAGCGTACCTTCGCCATTTATGACACTCAATAGTAGGTACTTGTCGTGGAAGGAAAAACGGGAATTCCCGTTAATATCCCATTTATACACGGAGAAAAATTCCGATTCCACAAACGTAGTGATCGTGACATTTTCTTGTGTTTCAACCTTAGGGGTGACACCTGTATCCTGATGTGGCACAGTCGTCACATCAATCGCTTTTTCCAGATGAAGCTCACGGAGATTCCCCTCTGCATCCCGGCGGTCATAATCATAAACGCGGTAAGTAGTGTCTGAGCTTTGCTGTGTTTCCAATACAAGTGTGCCTTCACATAAGGCATGGATCGTGCCGCTTGGGACATAGAAGAAATCGCCTGGCTTGATCTTCACTCTGCGCAGCAAGTCATTCCATTTTCCTTCATTAATTTGTTCGATTAATTCTTCTTTCGAGCGCGCATTATGACCGAAAATCATATCAGCGCCTTCTTTACAATCGAGGATATACCAGCATTCTGTTTTCCCTAACTCGCCATTTTCATGAACCTTGGCATAGGAATCCTCTGGATGAACCTGAACGGATAAATCCATATTGGCATCTAGGATTTTCGTTAACAGCGGAAAAACTTCCTCCTCCGGATTACCAAACAGCTCCGGTTGTTTACGCCATAACTCGTCCAATGCCATTCCCGCATAAGGTCCGTTTTCAATCACAGAAGGACCATTTGGGTGAGCAGAAATCGCCCAACACTCTCCGGTTTGATCTGTTGGAATACTATATCCAAATTCATCTTTTAAGGCGGTTCCGCCCCAAATTCTCTCTTTAAAAACTGGCTTTAAAAACAATGGTTGCAAAATGATTACCTCCAACATGATTCTCTAAAAACCTTATATCAATTATGTAAGATTATCTCATCACAACAATACTCTATTTTTTAAAAAGAATCAAAAGTTAGAAGAAAGAGAGAGGTACTAACACTTCTCTCTTCTGTTACCCATTAATTTTAACTTTTCCGGCCAAATTTTCGCATCAGGCTCTAGCAGCCATTTATGCTCCTCTTCCATGATCCGCTCCGTCCAAGGATTGTTTTCCAGATGGCGAATCATCCAGCAGAAGTACATCGCATAACCAGGTGCCGTTGCTTGCGGATGATCAAGATCACCTGGAATCGTGATATAGCTATTATGCTCAACACGATACGCATCCGGCCCCACCATCGCACAACCAAACCCTTGTGGCTTGTCAAAGCGATAGTAATAGACCTCAGGCTGATCATGATAATGTGGTGGATAGCTGGACCATCTGCCTGGATAGGATATCACTTCACCGATGACCAAATTCGAATATGGGGCATTATTATAATCAAAGATTGTCCGGATCACTCTTTCTGCCGTACCATCCCAAACCCCTTCACCTGCGACGGTACTTTCACAATCATTTTGGGTGTATAATTTTGCTTCAAACTCTGTGTCATTCGTAGTTTTTTGGACAAGCACCTCACTATGCGAAAGCGCAGTAATTTTTACTTCTACCTCTTTTGGAATATGGAGACACCATGGGTTTTCTTCAAAAACACTATCACGCTTAATTTCGTGGGAGATTCCGTTCCACTCTAGGTGCAAGGTCCCTTCCAAAAGAAGAATGGCACACTCCTTTCTTCCGTCCATTAGGATTTTCGTATCTCCCACTGCCAAAGTATAAATTCCGATATCCTGGAGCATGTCAGGATGCTTACTTTCCATATCGGCAATCTTTGTGTATCCCTGCTTTAATTCACCCAGCTTCTCATACATCCCGTTCTTTCCTCCTTTACAACCCGCTAATCTCTCGTATATAGGCTCGTGCTTTTAAGGCATACTCCAATGGGTTTGCCACCGCTGGGTCTTGTTCCGCCTCAACGACAAACCAACCTTTGTAACCCCCTACACTCAATGCATCAAATACAGGTTTGAAGTCAATAACTCCATCTCCAGGGACTGTAAACACACCTTCTTTAACCGCTTCCAGAAAGCTAAGCCTTCCTTCACGTACCTTATGTGCCACATCGATCCGCACATCCTTTAAATGAACATGGTGAATGCGATCTAGATATTTTTTTAAAAGATATAGGTGATCTTCACCGGAAAAAACAAGATGACCTGTATCGTATAAAAGGGACACTTTCTCTGGATTCGTTTCTGCCATCAACCTCTCTATTTCTTCTGTCGTCTGAATACCCGTCCCCATGTGATGGTGATAGACAATTTTCATGCCTTTTTCCGCAGCTAAATCACCCAGGAGATGTAAACCATCAACTAAAAGCGACCATTCCTCCTCTGAAAATACCGGTTTCCCAATAAACAGCGGTGTTTCCAGTTTCCCTTGAATACTTTTTCCTTGTTCCGATACAGCAATCACCTTTGCGCCCATTTCATGTAAAAAGTCACGATGGGCTACGAAGGATTGGAGCGTTTCCTCAAATGGCTTTGTCGTTAAAAAGGCACTAAACCAGGCACTCGCGATTTTTAGACCACGTAAGGATAGTGCTTTATGTAAATTCGCTGGATCGCGGGGATATTTATTGCCTACCTCACTACCTGAAAACCCAGCAAGCGCCATTTCACTAATACATTGCTCAAACGTTACATCACCGCCAAGCTCTGGCATATCATCGTTTGTCCAGCCGATTGGGGCTATCGCCAACTCTACCTGATTTTTCTCAAACATCCTTATTCCCCCTTAGTAAGCGCGGGCTTTTTCTAGATTGGTTTTATTTCTTTTAAAAGACGCTTGGATGTCTTCCTTATTCGAAACTTCTGCCACACCGACATTCCACCAGGCATCATATCCACGGGTCATCGTTTTAGGAAGCACCTTGATATCAATCAGCGTACTAATCGCTTGCTTTTTGGAATCCATGATTGCTGCTTCTAATTCTTCCAATGTTTGTACTGAGTACGTCTTTACCCCATATCCCTCTGCCACCTTCGCATAATCAATCGCCATGATTGGACCGTCTAATTTTCCAGTTAACGGATTCCGCTTGCGGAATTCTGTGGCAAAGCTGTCCATACCATTTTCCATTTGCAGATTGTTAATACAACCAAATCCTGCGTTATCAAATAAGATGACATTGATTTTTTTCCCTTCCTGAAGGCTTGTCACCATTTCCGTATGAAGCATCAAATAACTTCCGTCCCCAGTCATCGCGTACACTTCTTTGTCAGGCTCGGCTAGCTTTGCCCCGAACGCTCCGGCAATCTCATAGCCCATACAGGAATAACCGTATTCCATGTGATAGGTATTTCTTGCTTTAGAAACCCACATCCGTTGGAGATCGCCAGGCAAACTACCAGATGCCCCGACTATAATGGCGTCCTCATCAATTAGTTCATTCACTTTGCCAATGACCGTTGTTTGGGTTAGGTCCGAACTGAAAACTTCTTTATATTCAGGTAGCGTTTCATCCAAATGTCCTGCAACTTCCGGTATAAACCCTTCATCAACGGTAAGTGATGTGAGGCGAGTTAACTCTTCTTCCCATGCTTCCTTCGCCTCAGCTATTTCGTTTTCATAAGCAGTTCGATACTCACCAAGCATCTCCTCAATTGCTTCCAGTCCAGCCTTTGCATCCGCTACCACTTTGACAGCGTCGAGCTTCGCGGCATGAAACTCAGAAATATTGATGGTTAACACGTCTGCATGGGCAAATAATTGTTTGGAGGCTGTTGTGAAATCGGTGAATCTGGTACCTACGGCAATAATTAAGTCTGCATCCTTAGCAATGGTATTCGCAGCGGCATTTCCGGTGACGCCTAGTCCTCCTAGATTAAGCGGAAGAAAGCTTTCGACTCCACTTTTTCCAGCCTGGGTTTCACCAAAAGGAATGTTAAATTTCTTCGCAAATTGAAGGAACGTTTCCGCGGCTTCTGAATAACGGACCCCGCCACCTAAAATCATGAACGGTTTCTTTTTCGACTTGATGAGTTCTACAGCTTCACAGACGCTTTCTTTCGATGGCTGACGACGCTCGATGCGATGCACTCGTTTAGCAAAAAATGCTTCCGGGAAATCGTAGGCTTCACCCTGAACATCCTGTGGAAGGGCAATGGTTACCGCACCCGTATCGGCAGGGTTTGTCAAAACGCGCATCGCATTGAGAAGGGCTGACATCAACTGTTCTGGGCGGTTGATTCGGTCCCAATATTTACTCACTGCGCGAAAGGCATCATTCGTAGAAATCGATAAATCATGTGTCTGTTCAATTTGCTGGAGGACAGGATCAGGCTGACGCGACGCAAACACATCCCCTGGGAGTAACAGAACAGGAATATTATTGGCAGTAGCCGTCGCCGCAGAAGTAATCATGTTGGCTGATCCAGGTCCAACTGAGGCTGTGCAGGCCATAATCTGTTTCCGATGTTTTTGTTTGGCAAAGGCCATTGCGGCGTTCGCCATCCCCTGTTCATTACGTCCCTGGTAAACCTCTAATTCACCTGGATCTTCCTCAAGCGCCTGACCAAGTCCAAGCACATTCCCATGGCCAAAAATCGTAAAGATCCCTTTTACAAACCTTTGCTGTTTACCATCAAATTCTAGATACTGGGCATTTAAAAATTTTACCAATGCCTGCGCTGTCGTCATACGAATCGTTTTCACGAATGGAAAACCCCTCTCCTATAATGATTATTTTTAGAGTTTTTTTAAAAAGAGGCTCTGTTATATTCATTGTTGATATTCATGGTCTGACTGAGAATAATTAAGAGAAGAATTTACCGTTAATGAATCTAAAGGCAGCCCAAGAAGCCGATTTAAGCGGAGATATTTCCCTTATTAGCTCTAAATAAGGAAAAATCCAAGGATTTTAATCAAATAGGCGAAAAAACTTCCCTTATTTTGAAGGAAATAGCGGTTTTTCCAAATATAAAGGTAATTATTCCGCTTATTTTCAAACACTGTTTAATCAACATTCAGTTATAACAGAGCCTTAAAAAAAAGGGACATGGCACGGACATTTATCCGTCCCACCACCTCCCTTATAGGAAAATCAATTATTTTACATAACGAGCTGTTAGCATTTTCTTTCTTGTGTAAAATTCCACCCCATCGGTTCCATTGGCGTGTAGATCACCATAGAAGGAATCCTTATACCCAGAGAATGGGAAGAACGCCATCGGTGCTGGTACACCAATATTGACGCCAAGCATACCTGCATCAATCGTTTCACGGAATTGGCGGACAGCCGAGGCACTATCGGTATAAATACAGGCACCATTCGCAAAAGCGGAGGCATTTGCCAACTCAATCGCCTCGGTTAGGTCTTTGACACGGACAATCGACAGCACCGGTGCAAAAATTTCATCCTGCCAGATTTTCATTTCCTGTGTTACATGATCAAAAATCGTTGGACCAACAAAGTAGCCGTCGCCGTTCACCGCTTCGTCCTTACGTCCATCTCGAAGCAATGTCGCACCCTGCGCCACTCCGGATTCAATATAACCAAGCGTCCGCTGTTTGGCATTTTCACGAATCACTGGCCCTAAAAATACCCCTTCATCCAAGCCATTTCCAATCACAATCTCATCGGCGGCCTGCACCAATTTTTCAATCAAGGCATCGGCAATCGATTCTTCCACGGCGACAACGGCTGCGGCCATGCATCTTTCTCCGGCTGAACCAAAGGCAGCACTCGTAATTTGCGAGGCAGCAATCTCAAGGTTCGCGTCCTTTAACACAATCGAGTGATTTTTTGCCCCAGCGAGCGCTTGAACACGTTTTAAATTTGCCGTACCAGTCTTATAGACATATTCTGCTACCGGCTGGGAACCAACGAAGCTGATCGCCTTCACCAGCTTGTGCTCCAATAAACCATTAACCACATCATGCGCACCATTAACGATATTCAGGACGCCTTTTGGGAGACCTGCTTCTTCAAATAATTCGGCCAGCCTTGCTGCTAAAAGAGGAGTTCGCTCCGATGGTTTTAACACGAATGTATTTCCACAAGCAATCGCCAACGGGAACATCCAGCATGGCACCATCATCGGGAAGTTAAACGGAGTAATCCCGCCGACAACCCCTAGTGGATAACGGTACATCCCTGATTCAAGGCCTGCGGCAATATCAGGAAGCTGTTTGCCCATCATTAAATTGGGAATTCCTGCAGCAAACTCAACACACTCAATCCCGCGAAGGACTTCACCATGTGCTTCCGCAAAACTTTTTCCATTCTCAATCGTTACTAATCTAGCAAGCTCATCCCAATGCTCGACGAGGAGCTGCTGGTATTTAAAAAGAATTCGTCCACGTTTCGGGACGGACACTTGGGACCATGCTTGAAAGGCTTCATGTCCCGCTTGGACAGCTTGATCTACCTCTTCTTTTGTGGAAAGAGGTACGATTGCCAACTCTTCTCCCGTTGCCGGATTATAAACTACCTCTGTATTTTCGGATGTTGACTCGACCCATTCTCCGCCAATGTAGTTTTTGACTGTTTTTACCGTCGTGACTGACATCTAACAGACTCCCTTTCTATTAAAAGATGGTTTATACAAATTCATATTGAGCTGTTTCCATTTGATGAAGAAGTTCTGCTTTCGTTGGCATCGCATCCGAACAGCTGTGGCGGGATATAACAAGCGATGCCGAGGCACTTCCCATTCTCATCGCCTCTGAGACATCTTTCCCATTCATAAGTCCGTAAATAAAAGCAGAAGCATACGAGTCACCAGCGCCGAATGTTTTCAAAACCTTTGTCCGATAAATTCCGCTTCGATGCGAGGCTCCGTCCTTCGTGTAAGCAATTGATCCTGCACCACCATGTTTAATGACAACAAGCTCAGCACGGTGTGAAAACCAGCTTGATGCAGTTAGCTGATCATCGGATTCATTCATATTTAATAATTTTTCCATCATGTCAAACTCTTCCCGAGTGCCAATAATAACATCACATTTTTCAGCAGCTAGATTATAATAAACGGCTGTTTCTGCTTCATCAGCCCATGTATACGGACGATAATCAAGATCGAAGAATACCGTTATATCATGCTTGACGGCATACTCCAGCGCCACAAACACCGCCTCTCTAGACGGACTCTGGGCAAGCGCAGTCCCAGAAATCAATAGAGCCTTTGACTGTTTGATATAGGCCTCATCGACCTCAGAAGGATGAAGCTTTAAATCGGCAACATTGTCCCGATACATCAAAATACTGCACTCTTCCGGGCTCTTAATTTCGGTAAAAGCCAGTCCTGTCACTGCACCCGTACGGTCAATCTTAACACCAGCTGTATCAATCCCATTTTTCTCCAAATAATCGGTAATAAAACGACCCATTTGATCGTCAGAAACCTTACCGATAAAGCCTGTTTTCTGACCAAGCCGCGCGGACCCAATGGCAATATTAGCTGGTGATCCACCGACATATTTGGTAAACGTCCGCGTCTCCTCCATCGGACGATTGGTTTCATTGGCATTCAAGTCAATGCAGAGCCGTCCAATCGCAATTAAATCGAAAGGGCGATTTTGATTAAATGTAAGTGGGTTCAATTTCTCCTACCATCCTTTCTTTTGAGTAGCACATTAAACAACAGCCCCACTAATAGAATCCAATTGTACTGGCCTACCGGTTTCAAGCGACTTTTTGGCAGCCTCAGCGATTCGCTCCGCCTGCAGTCCATCAAGGCCTCCACATAGAACGGGTTGATTTTCCCGTATGGCAGCTATAAATGCATCTACTTCCTCGATATACGCTTGTGTATAGCGCTCTAGGAAGAAGTACAACGGTTTTTCTTTTGTAATATGTTTGGCGGAGGAAACTTCGACGGTATTGGATCGGTTATTATCAGCCTGTGCTGCACCTTGGTCGCCAAAGATTTCTAAGCGCTGATCATATCCATAGACGGCACGCCGGCTGTTATCGATTACCCCGAGTGCCCCGTTGGCAAACTTCAAAGTAATAATCGCGGTATCAATATCACCTGCTTCGGCAATGGCCGGATCAACGAGCACCGCACCATTGGCATACACTTCCACCACTTCGCTGCCCATGATGTACCGAGCCATATCAAAGTCGTGGATCGTCATGTCCATAAATAGCCCGCCAGAAGACTTTATGTAATCCATTCCCGGCGGTTCGGGATCGCGTGATGTAATCCGTAAAATATGAGGGGTACCCACTTCTCCCACTTGAACGAGCTGACGGATTTTACGGAAGTTTGGATCGAATCGGCGATTGAAACCAACTTGGAGTTGGATACCTGCTTTTTCCACAGCTTTCAGTGCCTCTTCCGTTTCTTCAACGGAAAAACTAACTGGTTTTTCACAAAAAATATGTTTGCCTGATGCAGCTGCTTCTTTAATCATGGTGGCATGTGTATTCGTCGGAGAACAGATAAAGACAGCATCAATGGCTGGATCGTTTAGGATGTCGAGGTAGTTTGTTGTCAAGACGTCAATTTGTTTCTCTTTCGCCCAGGACTCGAGATGGCCGATGCTAACATCTGATACACTTTTTACCCGGACATTTGGAATTCTCCTTAAGTTGTCAATATGTATCTTTCCAATCCGCCCCGCACCAATTACCCCTATCATCAGTTCCATATGAAACAACCTCCCTAGAAATAAAATTCATTCTCTATAAGACGAAAAGGAGGGCGATGCTCTCCTTTTCTAGTGATGATCTATGCTGCCGTCCTCTTGAAGTGCCTGCTGTGCCAGGATAAGAGCGCCGGTAATCCCCGCATCATTTCCGAGTCCAGGACTTACAATATAATCGGATAGCTCTGGAAGTTCGACATACTCATTGAGCAATTCTTGTAAGTATCGATAAAGATAAGAGAATACTTGTTTCTGGTTCATTACTCCGCCACCAAGGATGATTTTTTTAGGAGATAGGATTAACACATATTGCATAACTGCCTGGGCTAGATAATATCCCTCCAACTCCCAAACCTTGCTTTCGTCAGCAAGAGCGGCCGCCTTTTCTCCCCAGCGCTCCTCAATCGCAGGACCGGATGCAAGACCTTCCAAACAATCGTCATGATATGGGCATTTTCCTTTAAAAAGGTCGTTCGGTTGACGTCTCACAAGGATATGACCCATTTCAGGATGTGACCATCCATGAAGAACTTTTCCTTGTACAACTGCCCCTGCTCCTATTCCCGTACCAACTGTTATATATAAGCAGCTATCTAGCCCCTTGGCCGCACCAAAGGTTAGTTCCCCTAATGCGGCGGCATTGACATCCGTTGTAAAACCAATCGGTACCGAAAATTCTTCCTTTAGTTTTTCGACAAAAGGGTAGTTGTTCCACCTTAATTTTGGTGTGGTCGTGATAGAACCATAGGTTGGACTGTCCTGATTTACATCAATCGGCCCAAACGAACCAATCCCAATTGCCTGCAAAGTGTATGGCTTAAAAAACTGGATTACCCTTGGGATCGTCTCCTCTGGATTATTTGTTGGAATCTGAATTCGGTCAACAATTTTCCCATTTTCATCCCCAACAGCACAAACAAACTTAGTCCCGCCTGCTTCAATTGCACCAAACATATTCCTACCTCCCCTAACAAACAGGAATCACTATTAATTTGATTTCAATCTTAAGGTAAATCTACTCTTCCCATCTTCCTCATACCACATTGGGAAGTTTGTGCCCCAAATATTGTTATAAAGGTTAAAATGAAATCCACCTTCAAGGGAAGCAATGGTATTGTCAAACTGTAGCAATCTTTTTTCACCAGGGGAGACTAAAGGAGAATCCTTTGACTCCAAAACCGCTTCTCCATCTGCCCCTTGATAGTAAAGGCCCGAACCCAATGCATGAAGGTTCCGATTTCCATTTTTCGCAACTTCAAGCGGTGAAATCTGTTCCCCCATCTTATCCATCTTCCAAATGTTCGGATTGTCAATCTGTAAGGCAAAGGAAAACCACATCGCCTCTGGTAAACGATTTGCTTCCTTTTCAAACCATTGAAGATCAATATCGATTTGCTCTGTATTCTTAGAAAACTTGTATTCGATGATGACCTCCTTTGGAGCACCGAATGGTTCGACTGCCTCCATTGGCAGCTGAAGATGAACAAGGACATGTTCACTTGTCACCGTTTCCATTTTGCTTAAGGATTGGATCGCAGGGCGGAAAATTTCATGTTTCGGTCTTGGTATCACCAATTCCATCCCCGGTTTCCCTTGATCTGCTTCCGACCACCGATAGGTTTGGCCAATATTCTCCACATATTCATCAAACCAGCGAGCATAATTCTCCACTCCAAAGGACTCATACTCAAGCACGCCGATTCGTTTTTGTTTATTTGCCCACTCTTTTCCCTTACTATCTAGTAAACTCTTGATGGAGCCATCCTCTGCAAAAACAACGGTAAACCTTCCGAGAGGATACGCGGTGTTTGTTCGCAGTTGTTCTTTCTCTGGTTCCTGTTTTTGAGGTTCTAATAATCGGAATGCTTCCAAGGCCTCTTTTTGTCTTTCAGCTGATAAAGAATTGATGGCCTTTTGAATATAACTACGCTGTTCCTTCCAGGAGGCCTCAAATAATTGATAGCCTCTAGTGTCAGGAGCCTCTGAAAAAACTTCCCTTGATAATCGGTCATACTCATCCATCGCAAAGGAACCTATATAGCTATATTTATCCGGTACAGAATCAGGCTCGATGGCATTTTTCTGTCTCGCCCTTTGAAAATCTTGCTTAGAATAATTTTTATAATCATTTAGATATTTTTTTTCATCCAATCCCCATGTATGTTCTGGGATTAACAGCAGCCAGTCAGAAAACTGTGTATACTCTTCGCCATTTACCTCTAACTCGCCCTCGCTGACCCACTTGTTTCTGAGTCTAAGTAATTCACGGTATTGGGCTACCTTTTTAGGATCGGTCGCGGCACCATGTATCCATGAATCGCCAATTTCCTCATAAACAACTGGCAGAGTGTGCTTAATGTCCTGGATTTTTTCCGCAAAAGCATCCATCGTAGACGCCTTGACAACTGCATTCGGAAACCTTTCCTGTAAACCAAGGAACTCAGTTTTAATATCCCCAACGGATGGTGGTCCACAATTATCTCCTGTATGAGCAAAAACCATAACCTCATTTATTCCATCCAGTTTGAGAACGTCCCCGTAGTTATCCGCATAGTTAACGATAATTTCTGTATCGTCCTTACCCTTCCATACAAAAATAGATGGCACAGATGGCACTTTTGAAGCCGGATTAACACCAAGATGCAAATATTCAATTCCGTTTTTCGCCAAGTAAGGAATCATCGCTTTTGTATGCCCTGGAACATCGGTCATTTTCGCCGAAATCGTTTGTTTACCATATTTCTTATCTAAGCGTTTTGCGATCGACAACCCATAATTGAATAACTCAGCATCCATCAATTCCGTATGCGTGGTAAAAGGCAGCCCATGCCAAGTGATATAACCCTTTTGAATCGCAGCTTCCATCGAGCGCTTTTGTTCATCATTTGCTTGTTTTAAATACTCCTGAATTAACCAGGAACCTGTCGTCCATACAAAACCTACGGATGTATCATCTTTATCTAAACTCGTCGCCAGCTCAATTGCTTTTGGAATGTAGGACTTAATATATTGCTCTGTCACATTCTCTGCTAAATCGGTAAAACCGATATCCAAATGTGTTTTGAAGATGACATGCACCACTTCAATATCCTTCATGTTGCTGCTCCCCACCTTATGTATGTCTCTATACCTTTACTTTTTCCGCCAGTTTCATCAAATTGGTTAAACTTAGTTCTAGGCTGTCAAAAGGATTACCCGGACAGAAATCCTGTTCCACCGCGTAGTATTCCACCCCATTTTGTTCGCCCCATGCTAAAATCGGTTCAAAATCAATCGATCCATTTCCTACTTCGGCAAAATACTTTCGATCATCCTTTGTCATATCTTTTAAATGAAGGATTGGAATCCGATTCGAAAATTTCTTCATATAAGTTAGGGGATCAATCCCCGCCATTTTCACCCAATACGTATCCACTTCCGGATAAAGAGTCAGCCCATTTTCTTTTTCTAAAATAAAATCAAGTGCATACTTCCCGTCAATTTGTGTCTTAAATTCAAAGTCGTGATGGTGATATCCGACTCGATATCCTCGTGGAGTTACCTTTTTCGCCACTTCAAAAAGATCATGCTTGGCTTTGCGATACCCTTCCTCATTCTGCATTTCTTCTTCGAGATAATGACAGAAAAAGTCAGTTGTCTCAAACAAGTCTGCCTCATGAAGGACCGTTTCTAAATCATTATTCATACGGTCGAGGCTGATATGCATACCAGCTGTTCTTAACCCTGTCTCGTTTAACACTTCGGCGATTTCTTCGGCTGGATAATCATAGAGACCATCGATTTGCACAGCGGCATAACCCATTTTCTTTAACTCACGTAACACACCAGGGAAGTCCTTAGCGATTTCATTACGTAACGTATATAATTGAGCAGCAAATTTATGCTTCATTTATTTCGCTCCCCCTATTTTCGATTCACGTAAGTTGAGATTGTCCAGTTCTTCTGAGGTCAACACAATCTTGGAACCCTTTATAGAAGACAGGATCTCCTCTACTTTTTCCGGACCAATAATTGCGGCTGTTGGATAAGGCTGGTTTAGTACATAGGCCAAAGCAATTTCAGTGGCACTTGCTCCTTTGTCCTCGGCAAGTTTTTGCGCCTGGTGATAACGCTCCCAGTTTTCCTCACTATAATAGACTTCTACCATTTCTTCATTTTCACGACTTTCCGGTGAGAATCGGCCGCTAAAGAAACCGCCCGCCTGTGAACTCCATGATAATAGTGGCATTTGCATTCCCTTATGCCAGTTGGAGATTTCCTCATTCACCGACACACAACCGGGCCATCTTGGCCGATTGCATTGCGCAAGGCTTAAGTTCGGACTGTTAAACGTAAATCCAATTAGACCATGCTTCGCTGCATAATCATTGGCTTCCTGAATCCGTGTATGAGACCAATTCGAAACGCCAATAGCATGGATTCTGCCTGATGCAATATGCTCGTTCAATACTTCGATTATCGTTCCCACTTCAACACTTGTGTCATCGCGATGCAGTGCATAGAAATCGATATAGTCTGTTCTTAATCTTTCCAAACTTTCTTTGATATCCTTATTGATAAATTCTGGGCTTAAACGAGAACCCGTCTCGGGATCATCGGGATGGGCACCTTTTGTTAGAATGTGGATATGCTTGCGGATTCCCCTCGATTCCACCCATTCTCCCAATATTTCTTCACTTCTAATATATTGATGGGCGGTATCAAACATATTACCGCCCTCAGCGACATAACGATCCATAATCGTAAAGGCCTGTTCTATACTAGCTAGTTGAAAAAAGTTGGCTGTTCCTAAAATCAAACGGGAGACTCTTTTTTCGATCGATTTATTGTCAACCACACCATGAAGCGTCATATAATTCATCGTGATCCCTCCTCTTTTCCCGAGAGTTATAGTTTATTAGAAAAATAAATCGGATTGCTCAATGAAGCTAGTAGTCTTGATTTCACTTGGGGGAAATAGCGCCAGACTTCCACGCGGTAAAAGGAACGTCCCCCAACTTCCAAGGACCAATCGACCGTGTCCTCACCTTCTTCTACCATTACTTCCTGCTCGACTCCCAAATTAGAGATGATTTTAACTACATCACTATACTGAACATCTTTCACGTTCACCTGTACCGGCAAATCCGTATCAGTACAAACATCCCCAACCATACTGGATCCGCAGGTTAGCCCAATAAATGGTCCTTGTGATGAATAGCTTAGAACCACATGACCTTTATCAATTGATTTTAAAATCTCGGAACTTGTTAAACTCTTACTATATACCCACGTTGTCGGCATACCATGAACAACATAAGGATCCGGACGATGGGCATCGCTGCCGCCGACCGCTACCAACCGCCTGCCAGAGACAAGCTGTTCCTGCCACCAGTCGAGCGCATCCTGGTTATCCTCGCGCCAAGGCCCATTCCAAACTTCCACCCAATCATAATCAAAATTCCAATCCAATCTCCATCCGGTATTTCGGCAGTACGGATGATTTAAGGAAATATAGGCACCCTTTTCGCGAGCTTCCCTTAATCGTGCATGTAAATCTTCCATATTACTGACTCTAAAATCACGGACTGGATCATTTACCCCAAAAAAATTGAGATGTCCCCAGTTGGTGGTTAACTCCATCCCTGGGATAAACAAAGTGTCAACATCACGCGGATAGGCTTCGTTTTGGCTGAATGCATTGTGGTCGGTTAACGCAACAAAATCAAGCCCATCTCGTACGGCAATTTCTGCTTTTTCCCTTAACGTGAACTTGCCATCACTATGAACACTATGTGTATGAAGATCTCCCTTTAACCATCGGAGTTTCTCCAGTGTATATTCCATCGTCAAATTGACGGTACAGCCCTTCTTCGCGACCTTGTAAGCCCCTAGAAGAACCGCCCACTCTCCCGCTTCAATCGGTCCATGTAAATAACCAGGAGTCGCTTTGGCTAAGTGGATAAAGAACTCGGTACGGGCACCGCCGCTCCAACCACGGACACGATTGGGATCCTTTACACCAAGGTCAATGATGCTGGAAGCCACGCCTTCTTGAATAACTTCCATTTTTACTTTGATTTGTTCGGTCCCAGTTGGAACCGTAAATGGAACCTCGATATAGAGATTCTCTTCATCATGCGAGATAAATCTTGAAATACTTTCTGTTTTTGAACAATCTTGGATTATAGCCATCCTCTTACCTCCTAGACCTTTCTATTCTTTACCCGAACCGAGCATAATCCCTTTTACAAAATATTTTTGAACAAATGGGTAGATAACAAGTAAAGGAATCAAAGCGATGATGATCCCTGCCATCCGGACATTCGCTGTAATAAAATCACTGCTCGAAGTGGCGTCGGATGAAATAATTAACGAACGTAAAGCCAGCTGTAACGTATATTTTTTATCATCGTTGATATAAAGTAAGGCCGAAGTAAAGTGATTCCATCTGCTAACAAATTCAAATAAGGTGACAGTCGCAAGACCAGGCTTCGCTAATGGTAAATAAATTCTTGTAAAAATTCTTAAATCACCTGCTCCATCCATTCTTGCTGACTCCGCCAATTCATAGGAAACTCCTAAAAAGTAATTACGCATCAGCAATACACTAAATCCGGAAACTAACCCATTAATGACGAGACCTGTCAGCGTATTTAATAACCCTAGATCTTTATTCACCACATAAAGAGGAATCATGATTGCCTCTCCTGGAATCATCATTGTGAGCATGATTAAGGTGGTCATTAGCTTTTTGCCGGGCAGTTCTTTTTGTACTAATACATACCCCGCCATGGCTGAAAGCAATACATGAAAGACAGTCCCGAAAACGGTGACAATCACATTGTTATAAAAAGGGCGCCACAGCTCGAGCTTTCTCCAGATCGTTTCATATCCTTCAAAGTTGATTTCGGTCGGCCAAAGTTTAATCCCCGGCTTCATCGACTCGATATTCGAAGAAAGGGAAACGACCAATGTGTTAAGTAACGGAACAATCATCGTAAGGACTAATGCTAATAAAAACAAAGTATTAAGACCATAAAAGAATTTACGTTTCAAACTCCAATTTTTCATTTGTTATGCCTCCTCGTCATATCGAAGCACTTTCCTTGCAACAAGGGTAAGTAGTAAAGTTGCGATGATCACTAGCATCGACGCTGCGGTTGCGACGCCCATTTTAAATTCGAGGATCCCTTTTTCATAGGTGTACGTCATCAATACATCTACTTTTCGGGAGATCGATGGATTCCCCATCACGATAATTTGGTCAAAAATTCTTAAAGCACCTAACAGGTTTAACAGGAACACGACTTTCATCGTTGGAAATAATTGCGGAATCATAATATTTTTTATTTCATGCCAGCGCGAAGCTCCATCTATTTTGGCTGCTTCATATAAAGTCGGACTAATGCCGACGATCGCTGCAAGATAGAGAATACAGGTGTACCCCATATCCTTCCAAATAGCAGAAAGGATCATTAATGGCCTGGCATACTCATCCTGAGTGAAAAAATGGGTTGGTTTCCCTCCGAAGGCTTTTATGATCTCATTCACAAGCCCTCCATCCGGTGAAAGAAGGTAAATCCAGATTCCTCCCACTACTACCCATGAAAACAAATGCGGAACATAGATAACCATTTGGGTGAATTTTTTAAAGCTGACGCGAATGATTTCATTTAGGGAAATTGCGACGATAATCGGGAAGGCAAATCCGATGATGAGGATCCCTCCGCCAATCACGAGTGTATTGACTAATACACGCCAAAAGACAGGATCATTCAGGACAGTGATATAGTTTTCAAAACCAACAAAAGGTCGATCGCCGATAATTCTAAATTCTTGGAAACTAATCAGAACTCCCCGTACTAAGGGATAATAGGAAAATAGAAGAAAATAAAGGAAAATGGGGATCATCATTATATAAAGCCATGCGTATCGTTTATATGTACTCATTCATATCATCACCTAAGTTTGGAATTTTAGAAAAAAAGGAGTGGACAGATTACGCTCACCCCTTTTTCACATGTCAATTCTATTTATCGATTAATCCGGCATCTAACAATTCTTGATGCATTTCCTTCACTGCTTCTTTCGCATCCATTTCGCCAGTCATCGCTTTAAAGGCATAGTTTTGGACAATCTTTTCAGCAGTCGGCCAGTCAGCCGTTGAAGTTTCTAATGAAGAGTTACCAAGTACTACCTTCTGAGCCTCTTCTACCCCCGGAAGCATACCAAATGGATTTTCCCACTTCGTGTTGTTCGGGAATGGAGCCCCATGGTCCATACTGTGTTCATTACCGGTAGCGGTTAACTCATATTTACCATTCGTTTCTGTGTAATCATGATCTTTAATACCAAGTGTGGCTAACACGTTACCTTCTTCTGAATGCCAGAACTCAAGGAATTCCATCGCTGTTTCAGGATTCTCTGCATTAACAGGCATTGCCCAAACACTTTGGTCACCACGGCGCAGCATTACTTTTCCATCCGGACCTTCAGCGCCTTTAATTCCTTTAGCTACAAAAGTGGTATTCGGATCTTCTACTTTTTTAATATTGTTGAATAAGCCAACCCATGCATCCCAATACGTCACCATACCAACTCGGTCGGTTAAGAACATTTCACGCATTTTCCCAGTATCATTTGTCGCAAAGTTGGGATCTAATAAACCATCTTTATAAAGCTTCGCAAACCATTCTAGAACAGGAACCGCTTTTTCTGTTGCAATCGGAATCGTACGTTTGCCATTTTTATCGATCACATATCGATATTTCACCCCAGCGGCACTTAGGAAACCTTGGATGTCATACAGACCTGCTGTTGATAGACCATATGTATCATCCTTGCCGTTTCCATCTGGATCCTGTTCCTTAAATGCTTTGAAAACATTGTAGAAATCATCAAGTGTTTTCGGTTCTTCAAGTTTTAGTTTTTCCATCCAGTCTTGTCTGACAGTTGGAAGTGTTCCACCCTCAAACTTATTAAACACACCGTAAATTTTCCCGTCTTCATACTCGATTAACTCCCATTCTTCTTTCGGAATGACAGAAGAATCGGATAGTACCTTTGATTTCTCAATTTTATCGTTTAATTCTGTTAAAACACCTTGATCGACTAATACATCCATCAATGGCTTTGTCAGAAGGATTAAGTCAAATTTCTCACCAGAGGACATGCTTGTCATTAATTTTTGGTCATAATCAGCTGGCGGCTTTACCATTTCTACCTTAATTCCTGTTAATCTTTCAATCTCTTTAATAAACAGTTCATTTTCTTCAGGAGTTTTTCCGCCAACCACGTTGGTAAGAATACGAAGTGTTTTTTCCTCATTCTTCGAACCGCTTTTATCCTTGGTATCCGATGAAGTTTCTTTTGAACTACAAGCGCTAAGAAGTAAGCTTAAAATCATTAAAACTGGTACTAAAAGCTTGAACACTTTTTTAAAGTTCATTGACTACTCTCCCCTTTGTAAGAAAACTTCTATTAATGATTTTTGAAGCCTTTATAGGATTTTTCGTGTATCACCCCTCTCAATTTTCTAGAAGTTAACTTTTACTCATCATGATGTTTTTGCATGAATCTCGAATAACGAGTTTAGCAGGAATCATTTTTTGTCTTGGAGCCAATTGTTCCTTCAATACATTGATTAACACTTCGGCCGCTTCCTCCCCGAGTTTTTCCGGAAACAATTCAATACTCGTCAGTTTCGGAGTTGTCTCTAAGGCGAGCGTTTCACTATTACTTAATGCCATCAGCGAAAGGTCATTTGGTATATCCATTCCTAGTTCTCTTGCGGCCCGGAGGACTCCAAGTGCAACACGATCCGTATCAGCAATGATCGCTGTATATTTTTTTTCGTTAATCGTTTCTAGCAAACTATAATAGCCATAATCAGAAGCATTTTTATATTTTTCCTGGTCGTTATAAATGACGTTTTCTTCGTTAAAAGGCAAACCAAAATTTTCAAATGCTCGTTTTAATCCTTCTTTTCGATCTTCCGCTACCGTCATGCCGTAGGAAGCATTGAGAAAAAGAATATCATGATGACCATTTCCGATTAGAAACTCTCCTGCCTCTTTCACAATCTCAATATTGTTGTTATCCACAAATTTTGTTTCATCATCCTCTTTATCAGGTCTGCCAATCAGAACATACGGTAGGTTTAATTGTTTATACTGAGCAATTCTTGGGTCTTCATCTTTAGGATTCAATAAGATGACTCCATCGACTGGATCCCTAGAAAAAATAGTCGTGTCCTCACTTTCATAAACTCTATCTAAAAGGACTCGATATCCACTTTCTGTACACTTTTTGACTACCCCATTAATAACCTTTAAATCGAAACTGCTTAGTTCGGTATCCAATGTCGGCATTTTCAGCCCAATAATCATATTTTTCTTAGTTGCTAGACTTCTTGCTGCATGATTAGGAACATAGTTTAATTCCTTTGCTACATTTAACACCCGTTCTGTTACCTCGGCACTTATCGGTCTTTTTTTACTAAACACGCTTGAAACGGTCCCTTTTGAAACCCCTGCTCGTTTTGCAACATCAGCAATTGTTACCATCATTATCACCTTACTCTCTATTTCATTAAACCGGTTTAACAGTAAATTAAAAAAATTTACACTTTTTTTACACATTATCTAATAATTCGTTGAAATACCAACTTTATTTCCTAAATATAACAAAACCGGTTTAACAATGAATACGTTTTCATTATAAAATAGAAGTTAAATAGAATACAATATTTAAAATATAATTTTTTGAAATATTCTAATAAATGGTGCTATCGGCCCATCCCTTTAAATGAAAACAGCCATCTCAATAGAGTTGGCTGTTTTCATAGTTTGATTAAACTAGGAGGCTTGCGGCTTCTTTATCAAGGAAAATGTTCACATTCGAAAGATCCTGCAAGAGACTAGAAGGAACTTTTATCGTTTTTTCACCTTCCACGGTCTCCTTTATAATCTCGGCTTTTTTTGCTCCATTCGCCATTAATACAACGGTTTCTGATTCCATAATGTGCTGCAAACCAAGGGAAATGCCTTGCTTTACCTCTACTTCTTCCTCAAAATACTTCGACGAAACCTCTTTTGTTATCGAATCCAGTTCAACGACATGGCTGTATAACTTCGGGTTCACGTTTGGCTCATTAAAGCCAAGATGTCCATTTAATCCAATCCCTAATAAGATGAGATCGATATTACCATTAGTAAAAATAAAGTGATCCATCCGTTTGCACTCTGCCTCAAAATCCTCTGCCAGACCATTAAAGAAACATATTTGTTCAGGAGAAATAGAAATCTGGTCATAAAATTTATGATAAAGTGTTTCTTGGCAGCTACCCTTCACGCTTTTCCCAAGACCAACCCATTCATCCAAACTCACAAATTTACATTGACTAAAATTCACCCGACCGTTTTTTTCAGCTTCTACTAAATAGTCAAAGGTTCTTAAAGGTGTATCACCACCTGCTAGGCACATCAAGCTGTCTGGTTTCTTATCCACATAATCGATGATGAATTCTGCTGTGGCTTTTGACATTTCTTCATAATTGTTCAATACATTCATTTCCATGCTGCAAAATTCCTCCGCGTGTTTTATTAGCTGTTGGTAGAAACCCTAATACATTAATCCTGTGCTAGTTTTATCAAGAAGCTTTTGATTTCATATGGTTTTATTTCACAAGTAATCTTATCATCCTTAATTACTTCTCCAAAACCTTGTTCCAACAAATTAGCTTCCTGCCATGAAGTAACTTTGAGCCCGCTATTGATCTCAATATTCCCACGGCTTCCTGTGAATTCATGGACACGTAAAACGATATTATAATCATCTTCTGCCTTTTTTACCGCATCAATCAAGACATGATCAACATTTGTGTTGAAAAGGGAAAACTCCGATTGATGAGCAGCTCCATTAGCAAAGGTAAGAGGATTATTTAGCTTCCATCCCTCTTGAACCGTATTGCCCTTTACCCAATCATCTTCATGCGGAAGTAAAGAATAAGTAAACTCATGGTGTCCTTGGTCCTGCAGGTAATCTGGATAAACGGAACATTTAATTAACGATAACCTGATCACATGATCTTTAATATCGTAACCATATTTACAGTTGTTCAACAGGCTGACACCATATCCTCTTTCAGACAAGTCTGCCCATTGATGCGCAACCGTCTCAAATCGCGCGTAATCCCAGCTCGTATTCCAATGCGTTGGTCTCTTTACGTTTCCATACTGGATATCATAGGTTGCTTCCGTTGACCGCACCGCTACCGGAAAGGCTGCTTTTAACAATTGGTTCTGTTCATGCCAATCCGCTGATGTATTAAAATCAATTCTTCGACTATCCGAATAGACAATCAGTTCCTGTTGGATTGAAGAATCCATGTACTTCCATTCGAAACGGATAATCGCCCGTAAAGATGTAACCTCTACCACATTTACTGATTGTATATCGGTAATCTCACGCATTTTTTGTTGATAGTATAGATCAATATCCCAAGCATCGAAACGCATTGGTTTATCCTCAAAAACTTGTAAAACATTCCCCTTTTGTCCCTCAGCCAAAACCTCCCGCTTTGCCTTCCGATCGTAAATGGATACAAGCTGACCTGCTTCATTCCATTGAAGCTTATAAAATGGTGTGGTGATTCCTGATGGCTGCAGATCAAAGTTAGCTATCTTAGCTTGAGTAGATGAAGTGGCTTTAAACAGAATTGTACTAAAGCCCATTGCTGGGATATCTTTAACTTCTATTAACCAGTTTTGTCCCAGCTTAACTGCTTGTAGTTCTTCTCCCTTTGCATTCTCCCAAATCCCTTGCCCTTCTTTAACGGGAATCTCGATTAGGTCTGTTCGTTTCCAAGGGGCAGAATTGAACACAGTAAAGGTGTTCTCTGAGTACTCCTGTACGATGGTCTTAGCCGCGAGACTCCAAGAATCTTGCCCCAGTTTCTCTGCCTCCTGATATTCCAGCCTACTATCTTCATAGACTTCTCGAATAGACGAACCTGGGATAATATCATGAAATTGATTGCGCAAAATAATTTTCCAGCCTTGATTCAATTCATTCTGTGGATATTGATTCCATTGCCTTTCAAGCACACTAGCCATCACATTGAGCCATTCGGTTTCACGATACAAAAGCTCCAGACGGCGATTCATCCGCTTGTTATAAGCTTGGCTTGTATATGTCCCTCGATGGTACTCAAGATACAATTCCCCATCCCATGTGTGTACATATTGATCCGTCTCAATTACCCGCTGATGAAGCCTTTTGAAAAATTCATCCGCTCTACCGGTTTCCACTTTCGGTAGTCCCGGTAAATCATTTAACCGACGGCGCATCTCCAGCATTTCACGATTCACACCGCCACCGCCATCTCCATAGCCATACGAAAGGAGCAGCTCCTGATTAATAGCCTTATCTTGGTAGTTATCCCAAATCCCCTGAACCGTATCAGGCCGGATTTGTCCGTTGTAGGTATAGAACCACCAATCTCGATTAGGCTCAGGAGTAGTAATAAAATGGGTCAGCACTTCTGTTCCATCCACACCTCTCCATTTAAACGTATCATGTGGCATACGATTAAATTGGTTCCAGCTGATTTTCGTTGTCATAAACGTATCAATACCTGACTTTTTAAGAATTTGCGGCAGGGCCCAGCTATAGCCAAATACATCCGGAAGCCATAAATATTTACACTCCACTCCAAACTCTTCACGGAGGAATTTCGTTCCCAGCAATAGCTGGCGAACAAGCGACTCACCAGAGGTCACGTTACAATCGGCCTCGAGCCACATCCCTCCATCTGCTTCCCAGCGGCCTTCCGCCACACGCTTTTTAATTTGTTCATAAATTTCCGGATAATCCGTTTTAATATAGTCATATAATTGAGGTTGGGTTTGCAGGAATATGTAGTCTGGATACTTTTCCATTAACCGCAGTACAGTAGAAAAGGAACGTGCCGCTTTTTCACGTGTATGCTTCAAGCGCCATAGCCAGGCAACATCGATATGCGTATGTCCAATACAGCGAACGGTCACCGGATGATGTTTCTCCATCTGTTTTAATTCCGTTTGTAAAAAATCTTGCGCTTGAGAGATTGATTGATAGAATGGGTCAGAACCTGGCTTGGACCAGTCTACTAGACGAAAGGCACGATCCAAGCTACTTAATAGCATTTGCCGTTCAGGGCGATTCTGTTCAAAAATCTCCACGGTACCTAGAATGGCCTTTCCGGTAAAAAACAAATCATCCGCCATTTTATCCAACACCGTGAGTTCAGCTAATTTAATTTTATGTTCCTGGGGTGTCGGAATTCCTCCGCCTTCAAGTCCAGACCATAGTCGGAAGGTTAATGAGAGCTTAGTTCCAGCTGTTTCTTTTGGAAAAAACACCTCAATATGATTGGAATCCACTCCTTGGTACGGTGTGTCACCAACATAAAGCAATGATTCAAATCCAGAATTGTTGCCATCGCCGGTTTTCCCAAAATCAAACCGACCGACAATTTCTTGATTATTCCACTCTTCCGGTACATGGACCTCTGTTTGCAGCCAAGCATAAACATCGCGTCCCTTCCAATAATCCCCCGTTTGAATCGTATTCCACTCTGCCGCCTTTGGAGGCCGCGTTCCAATCTCACCCGGTTCATCAATTAAAAAGCGGAAGGAAGAAATTTGTATTGCCTCACGATAACGGTATTGATCTAACTCCTTGATTCGAGCCTCAAGCTTCTCTTCTGTCCAAAACATAAAAAACCCTCCCTGTTATGAATGATGGGTATCAACCTTTCGATGCCCCACCAAGACTAAAACCTTCTGACATAAACCTTTGACTGAGGATATAAAGAATAACCGGCGGAATCGTATAAATCAGTGAAAAAGCAGCAAGCTTTCCATACTCTACCATTCCATAAGACCCAAAAAACTGATAAATCGTAACAGAGGCAGGGAGCTTTTCAGGTGTTTGAATTAAAATATAAGGAACAAAGAAATTTCCCCAGCTGCCAGTAAACGTGAAAATACCAACTGTGCAAAGACCCGGAAGCATCAGTGGTGCGACAATAGCCCGCACCCCTTTAAAGACCGAGGCCCCATCAACCCACGCTGATTCTTCTAATTCCAAAGGTACAGCATCCATATAATTTTTCATCATCCAGATCGCATATGGCAGAGCAGAAGCGGATAAAAACAACATCGTCCCAAATAATGAATCCTGGAGATTGAAGATAATAAATAGCTGATAAACAGGAACCATCACCGCCGTAATCGGTAAGGCCGTCATAAATAAAATCGTATATAAAAATGGTTTTTTATATTTTAATTGATACCTAGATAATGGATAAGCTGCCAAGGAAGCTACTACGACAGCAAGTGTTGCCTGACCAAGGGACAATAACAAACCGATTAAAAAGGCACGCTGGTTGGCCTGATCCGATAAAATGGCCGAAAAATTTTCAAATGTGGCCTTTTCCGGTATTTGCAATGAGACCTTGGCATGAGGGTCAAAGGAGGCTAAAACAACCCAAAGCAAAGGCAATAAAAATAGAATACCGATGATACTAAGAACAACATAAGGGACGATTTTCTCTGATCGATATCGACTCATTTTCCATTTCTGCTGCATCCTTTTTCCCTCCTCTAAATTTTTACTTTCAAGGCGCGTATATACAGCATGCTGGCAACAACACCAATCAAAAGCATTACAAGTGAAATGGCTGTTCCATAACCTAGCTGGTAGTTAATAAAGGCTTGATTATACATATAAATAGGCAGTGTTTGAGTATCCATCCCAGGACCGCCGCCTGTGAGGGCATAAATTAAGGTAAACACTCCTAAAGTTTGCAAAGTTACAAGAATCATATTGGTCACAATTTGACCTTTAATCATCGGAAGGGTTATTCTCCATAAACGCTGCCATCCTGAAGCACCGTCAATAACTGCTGCCTCCTCCACTGATTTCGGAACATTATCAAGGGCTGATTGAAACACCAGCATCGAAAAGGCGGTACCGTGCCAAACATTTGCGATAATCACACTGACCATCGGGAAGGTATACAACCATGTAATGGGTTCCAATCCGATAAATCCAATTAGAGCATTTAAAGTACCTTGATCATTTAAAAAGGCAAAAAACGCAAAAGCTACAACGATTTCTGGTGTTACCCAGCCCGCAAGAACGATAATTCCGATGACACGCCTAAACGTACGGTTCCGCTCTCTCATTAAGAGGGCAATGATAAATCCAAGCACTTGCTGTCCAACCACAGCAGAGAAAATTAAGAATACAATTGTTTTTAAAACACTTAAGCGGAAATTAGGATCCTCAAACATGAAAACGAAGTTTTGAAAGCCAACAAACTCAATATTTTGAGCAGCAGCCCCTGTTAGTGACATATTTGTAAAGGCAAAATAGAAGGTTAACAAAATGGGTCCCACAACGAAAATAGATAGCAATAGCAAAGTAGGAAGCAGGAACAGAAAAGACCTTAAAGAGGTATTGTTTCGCTTTTTCCCTAATCCCCAAAAGCTCAACTTTCCAAACTCCTGATCTGATTTTGGCGCTTCAACATTCATAGCATACTCCTTCTCCTCTAATAGTAAATGTGATTGCCTCCTTGAGAAGAGGCAATCACGCATCATTTACTAATCCATCTCAAGGGAATATTATTCCTTTTCAACGACATTATCTTTACCAACAATACGGGTAACTTCATTTGCGTATTGTTCCATCGCCTTTTCAGGTGTTAAGCTTCCAGTGACAACCGCCTCTACCATTGCTTGAATTTTTGTAGAAACCGCAGGATACTTATCAACACCTGGTCTAAAGTGTGTATAATCAATGAATTGCGCTGCCTTTTCTGATACACTGCCAGGTGCATTGTTGACTTCTTCATCCTTGGCAACATCGATACGCGGTGTTAAATCACCTTGTTTTAAAACATACGTTTTGTTATGTTTCTCGTTTGTTGCTAGCTTAATAAATTCAAAGGCGAGATCTTTATTATCAGATTTAGCCGGAATCGAAAGTGCCCAGCCACCTGACATCGAAGTATAGCCTGGATCCTGTCCTTTTTGAGTCGGCATTGCTGTCAGTTGATAAATTTCTGTTCCTTCTGCCCAAGGCGTCGGACCATCCTCTCGCCATACTCCAGGAACCCAGTTCCCATTTAAAACAATCCCTACTTTTTCTTTCGGCATTAATTCTGTTTGAACGATATCTCCTGCTTTTCCTGTTAATACTTGAGACAATTCCGGTCCAAGTTTATTCGAATAAATTTCATCGATGAATTTCAATGAGTCTAAGAAACCTTTGCTTTTGACAATCCATTTTTCACTATCAAAATCATATAACTCATCTTCCGTTCCATAGAGAAGCATTTCAAAAGTTTGCATCGATGTAGCTTCACCCGTTGCTTTACCAGAGTTAGCCCAGAACGGTACGACATCCGGCACTTTTTCTTTTAAAGTTTTGGCTGCATCTAAAACATCTTCCCAGCTTTTAGGTTCCCAAGGGACTGGCAGACCTGCTTTTTCAAATAGATTGGTATTGTACCAAAGCCCGCGTGTATCTGTGCTGTATGGAACACCATAGATCTTGCCATCAGCAGCTTTTACCCCTTGTTTAACCGTCTCATTAAAGTTGTTCCAATCATCCCAGCCATCAATGTAGGAATCGAGTGGTTCGATATTTTTAGCTAAGGCATCGGAATTTATCATAAATGTATCCTCTGTGACAACATCTGGAGCGGTTTCACCTGATTTCACCATTAAAGCCAGTTTTGCGAAAAAATCGCCCTCGGAAGCTTGAATCGGAAGAAATTTAACCTTTGCATCAGGATTTTGTTCCTCTAGCTCTGCCTTCACTCCATCTAACCATTCTTTGAGTCCGACATTTGCGGATCCAAAGTCTCTGTACGCCACTTCTATCGTATTTTTATCATTTGATTTTTTCTCATTCGAGGCTGTATCGTTGCTACAAGCTGCAGCCGTGAAGACAAGCATCGATGTCATAACCCCTGTAAACATCCTTTTAACCAATGATTGTTTCAACATACTACTCTCCCCTTTTCACGAATTTACGTTGAAAGTTACTAGTCAGGCAAAATCGAGGTTAACTTTACAACTCCCCCTTTTTGGCATTTCATTTACTAGTTTTATGCCAATCCGTTTTTTTTTAATGAGATTCCGAGTTTGTAATCGCTTTCCTAGAGGTGCAAAAAAAAAGAGAATGAAGATCTTGATGAAAGGTATTAGGAGGAAACAAACATACAAGCAAACAAGTTTTATTAAGTTGTATATGTTGTATGTTTGTTTTTATATTTTGAATATTATCATGACTGTTAAGAGGTTGTAAACACAAATTATTTAAATTTTCTATCATTTACAAAAATAAGCTAAAGTTGTATATTTGTAATATACATCTTATCGACAAGGGGCCATTCCTGTATGCGCATTCCACTTTATAAACAAATCCAAACTTATATAGTAGATCATATCCAACAAGGTATCTGGAAACCGGATAGTAAAATACCATCCGAGAATGAATTGGCAGAACAATTTAATGTTAGTAGAATCACGATAAAAAAAGCGTTAGACGATCTTGTGGAAGAAGGACTCATTTATCGCATTCAAGGTAAAGGCTCCTTTATTGCCGCCAATTCTAATGGCGAACCCACCTTATATAATATCCCTGCTTCAAAAACGAATCTGGACCAAAAATTAATTGCCGTTGTAACCCCTCACTTAAGCAGTGAACTCGCATCAGACACTTATGCTGGAATTGAAACAACACTAGCGAAACACGGTTATAAAATGATTATTTGCCAAACCCACGATTCTCAAAAAGCAGAGGAACAAATCATCAAAGAAGTTCGTCAATTAGGTGTTGCAGGCATCATTATTTATCCCGTTGAAGGTGAAACGTACAATGAAGAAGTTTTAAGATTAACACTAAAGGACTTTCCAGTCGTACTTATCGACCGGTACTTTAGAGGGATAGAAGTAAATAGTGTTTCATCTGATAATCATCAGGGATCCTATGAAGCGATTTGCCATCTTATTGGACTCGGCCACTCTCGTATCGGGATGATTTCTACCTCCTATCAAGGAACGACAAGTATCGAAGATCGAATCATTGGTTATGAAAAAGCTTTAACAGATAAGGAAGTTCCGATTGATCATCATCTTTATTTACTAAATCTACAAAAATCCGGTGGAAACAAAGAAATAAGAGAAAACACGAAAAAGAAGATTCAAGCCTTTATTCGAAACAATCCTGACATGTCGGCCATTTTCGCGATCACATCTGGGATCGAAGTGTTAGAAGCCATCATGGAACTCGGCCTTCAAATTCCTGAGGATTTATCGCTGACAATGTTTGACGATAGTTCCTTATCTCATTTTTTCAAGACACCTCCAACATGCGTAAAGCAGCAAGGATATACAATAGGTGAAGAAGCCGCAAACTTACTTGTTTCATCTATCGAAAAAAAAGGGCAGAAACGAAAGAAGATCTTCATCCCAACAGAGTTAATCGTTCGTCAGTCAACGGCTGCTTATAAAATAAAATCGAAATGAAACATACAAAACCCCTGCCTACAATAGTAGACAAGGGTTTTTACATATTTTGTTAATTTTTTGTTGTTAAACCATCTCAAGTAACTTATTAGCTTCTTCCTTCTAGAAAGCAATCTTTAGTTTTTATCTAAAAATCGTAATCGTTGCCCTAGGATCATCGCTCCACCGAATAGTAAAACTAGGATGCCTGTAAAAATCCAGTTGTACGTATTAGTTGCGGTTTCCGGTAAATTAGCTTGAGAGTCCGCCAATTGATTCGGATGGAAGACACCATACGTACTAAAGTGGTTGGTCATCGCTTTAATCTTACCGTTTTCGTACGTTCCGCCTACTAATTCCCATTCCTTTTTGTCTGGATTCCAATAGAAAACCTTCAGTTCCTCAGGATGAGCTACATTTAGATGATCAACTGGAAACGCTAATTCAATGTCATAGTCAAATTGACTGATGATTTTGCCGCCCAGTTTTATCGTGAAATCATAGATGGCACCTGCTGCTAAATCTGTTGACGGAAGCTTCACCGGATTTCTATCGACTTGCTCTAGACTTATCACCAAGTCTTCCCCAGCTGTAAAATTAGCTGCTGGGATGAGCAATTCAACATCATCCTTTTTCACCTTAACCTTTGCTTGTCGCTCTATTAAAGTTTTTAGCTGCTGCGCAGAAAATTGAATGGATTCTACATCTTCAAGATTTTTCTTTAGTTCCACCACAAGTGTTCCTGCCTGATCAAGCAAGTTCACTTGTTGGTCTGTAATTGTTACGGTTGTCCCAGACTTGACAGGGGCCGTGGTAACAGACATTTTTTGACGCATTACTAAAATCGTATACGTTGCTTTTTGTCCATTTTGAGCAGTGACTTCAATCGCAATGATATTTTCCCCAACATCCAATGAAACGGCTTCACTTTCATTTCCACTCTTCAGATGCTTCCCGTTTATTTTCAAAGTTGCGTTCGAATTGGTTACGTTCGGGGTGAATTTGATTGACTCCGTACTTTCCCCCACATTGATCCTATATTGAGTAGTTCCTGGTTTAAATTCAGGATTTAATTTTCCTTTGCTATTCGATAATTGACTAAGGGTTACGTCACTGGACAAGACTTGGACATTAACGGTTAATGCAGCCGTTTTTTCTCCATCGCTTGCTTCAATCGAAAGGTTATGCAACGCTTTTGTTGCTGCATCTAATAGCGCTGCAGTTGCTAGTGTAATTTCTCCCGTCTTTTTATTGACGGCAAAAACTCCACTTTCATTTCCACTTGTGATTGAATATTGAATCTCATCTTCATCAGCATCACTTGCGGTTACCGTTCCGATCACTGTTCCATTTGCAGCTTTTTCATCGACACTAAATGTAGCGTCCTCAGCTACTGGTGTATTATCATTTACATTCTTTAAGTCAATCTTCACCTGTGAATGCACGGAATGTGCTGGGTCACTTGCTTGGACCGTAAGCTTAAAGTTCTTGACCTTTTCAAAATCCAATTGACTGCCGTCCGCTACTGTAATTTTCCCGGTAGTCGTATCAATCGTAAATGCACCTGTTTCATTTCCTGATACGACCTGATAACTAAGTGCATCACCATCGGTATCAGTTGCAATCACTGTCCCTACTTCCGTTCCAGTAGAAGTATTTTCATCAATGGTAAATACCGCATCCTTTACCACCGGTTTGTTATCATTCAGGTTATTTACGTTAATCGTCACGATGGAATCTGTCGTTTTACTTCCATCACTTACTTGAACGGTTAAAGTAAAGCTTTGAATCGCTTCATAATCTAGTTTTCCTTTTTCCGCAACGGTCAGCTTACCTGTAGCTGCATCGATTTTAAAGGCTCCCGTTTCTTTGCCGGAAAGGATTCGATAACTTAGGGAATCTCCATCGGCATCACTTGCCTTAATTTTTCCAACTGCCATTCCATTTTCACTATTTTCATCAATGGTAAACGTTCCAGTCTCGGCTGTCGGTGTATTGTCATTTAGATTATTTAAATCGATCGTCACTTGTGTATCGGTTGTGTTTGCTTGATCACTCACATGAATCGTAAGAGGAAAGCTCTTAATCTTTTCATAATCTAATTGACTACCGTCTGCTACCGTAATTTTTCCAGTTGTAGCATCAATCGTAAACGCACCTGTTTCATTTCCGGAAACAATACTGAAGCCTAACGGATTTCCATCAGCATCGCTCGCGGAAACAGAGCCTACTTCAGTTCCCGTTTCGAGATTTTCATTAATGGTAAACTTGGCAGATTCTGCAACTGGTGTGTTGTCATTCACGTTGCTTACTTGAATGATTACGGAAGTATCTGTCATTTTCACACCATCGCTGACTTGCACCGTTAGTGTAAAGCTCTTCATCTCTTCATAATCTAATTTGCTGCCATCGGCTACCGCAATTTTTCCAGTTGCTTCATCGATGGTAAACGCACCTGTTTCATTTCCCGATAAAATCTGATAACGTAAAGGATCTCCGTCTGCATCGTTTGCCACTACCTTGCCGACAACCGTATCATTTGCCGCATTTTCTTGAATGTTAAAGGTTGCAGATTCTGCAATTGGTGTATTGTCATTCACGTTTTTTATGTTCACCATGATGTTGGCATCTGCCGTATTTTTTCCATCGCCTACCCGTACGGTTAATGTATAAGTTTGATTGTTTTCATAATCTAACTTACTGGAGTCTGCTACCATAATTTTGCCAGTAGCCATATCCATCGCAAACGCACCTGCTTCATTTCCTGAAACGATATGGTAGCTTAATGGTTCGCCATCGGCATCACTTGCTATAACCGTCCCCACCTTCGTTCCGTTAACTGAATTCTCTTCTAAGGCCAATGTCGCAGATTCTGCAACTGGTAGGTTGTCATTTACATTGTTGAGATGAATCTTCACGGTTGTCGTGGCTGTATGGGTTCCATCACTCACTTGCACCGTTAACGTAAAACTTTTAATCGTTTCATAATCTAGTTTACTTGAATCTGCTACAGTTACTTCTCCACTTGCTGCATCAATGGCAAAAGCACCTTGTTCGTTACCAGCGGTTAGGCTATAAGTAAAATGACTTCCTGCATCCGCATCCGTAGCTGTTACGGTTCCAATCACGGTTCCGTTTACTAGATTTTCGTCAACATTCGCTGTGAATCCTTGTGGAACCGGGTGATTGTCATTTTGATCAATGAGGTGAATCGTAATCGTTGCAATATCTGTTTCTGTACGATCACTCACTTGCACCTTCAACTCATAGGATGACTTCTTCTCAAAATCAAGCTTGCTGCCATCGGCTACACTGATTTCCCCACTAGTAGAATCCAGCTTGAAAGCACCCTGTTCATTACCTGAAATAATACCGTACGATAAAGAATCTCCATCAGCATCGCTTCCAGTTACAGAACCTACTAATGTTCCATTCGTCGCATTTTCCTCGATATTGAACACATCATCATCCATTAATGGTGGGTTGTCATTCAGATTCGATAATTCGACAGACACGGTTGTATCTTCGGTATTTGAACCATCACTGACCTGTACCGTTAACGTAAAGTTTTTAATTGTTTCATAATCTAGTTTACTTGAGTCTGTTACAGTTACTTCACCACTTGTAGCATCAATGGCAAAAGCCCCTTCTGAATTACCTGCTGTAATGCTATAGGTAAATTGGCTTCCCGCATCAGCATCTGTTGCTGTAACAGTGCCAACAGTCGTACCGTTCGCTGAATTCTCATCCATCGTTGCTGAGAATCCTTGTGAAACCGGTCGGTTATCGTTGAGGTCATTTAGGTTAATTGTGATTGTTGCAATATCCGAATCTATGGGACTATTAGCAAACAACGAAGTGATTAATGCATATGGCGATAGAGTAACTGGTCCGATTTCATCACTAGCCTGCACCAATAAAGAATAAGTTGTTATTGTCTCAAAATCTAATAAACTACTGTTCGTTACCACAATCTCTCCCGTTACTGGATGAATCGTGAAAGCACCTGCTTCGTTTCCACCAATAATTTGATATTGAAGTAGGTCTCCATCGGCATCCATTCCACTTATGACACCCACCACAGTTCCAATTGCAGCATTTTCATCCACTCGAAAAACCGCATCGTTCAAGATTGGGATATTATCATTCTCATTCCTTAGGTCGATAATGACAGAGGTATCTGCCGTGTTCAAACCATCATTGACTTGTACCGTTAATGGAAAACGTTTTATCATTTCATAGTCGAGTTTGCTAGAATTGGCTACTGTGATTTCACCACTGGTAGTGTCGATCGCAAACGCACCTTCTGAATTTCCTGCTGTAATATTGTAAGTAAACTGGCTACCGGCATCAACATCGGTCGCAGTTACCTGCCCAACTAATGTTCCATTGGCCGAATTTTCATTAATCGCATTTGTAAATCCATGTGCAATAGGATGATTATCATTGATATCACGAACATTTATTGTTACATTCGCTGTTGCCTGATCGATTCCATCCGTTACTTGGACTGCTAGTGAAAACGATTTGGTAGATTCATAGTCTAAAAGACTTCCATTTTCTACTTTAATTTCACCAGTTGTAGGATTCACAGCGAAGGCACCGTTTGTATTTCCTGAAAGAATTGTATAGTTAAGGGCATCACGATCGGGATCATTCACTTGCACTAACCCTACCGAAGTACCAGTTTGTACATTTTCATCTACTGTATATGTTATGTCTGTCGTAGCTGGTGGTTGATTTCTCGTCACAGCGACGGTATACGTTGCACTGGTTCCGTCCTGAGCAGTGACTATGACAGGAATTTGGTTTACTCCTGGATTAAGTCGAACTGGAGACGATTGCTGTCCACTTGCTAGAGAATTACCACTCACGACCACTGTTGCATTCATATCTGCAACCGTCGGAGTAAATTGAATTTGTTCCGTACCCAATGGAACACGGACGTTATAATTCTTAACCGACGGGTTAAAAACGGGAGTCAATGACCCAGCATTTACCGTTAAATTTGCTAAATTAGCATTATTGGAAGGAGCCCTATATACCGTTAACGTATAGGTTTTAGGTGTGCCATCTTGGGCGGTCACTACTACCTGAATCACATTCTCGCCAACATGTAAGCTAATCGGGTGGCTCATTACTCCGCTGTTTGCATCTACACCATTGATCTTTAAGGTTGAATTCGAGTCTGCAACCGATGGCATTACTTGAATCGATTGGACTGCATTTCCTACATTTGTAGTATAGTTAGTAACCCCAGACGAAAATCCTGGATTCATGCTTCCACCAGCACTAACTACCAAATCATTCAAATCTGCATTACTTGAAATCGGCGGCATCGTGATTAAACCAAAGTCTTCATTTGAACCCGTTAAATAAGAGATTTTTCTTAAGCCGTTATCCAACATGACTAAGACATGATTACCAACTGAATCAATCGCATATGTAAGTTCACTCGGAGTACGATCAATTAAGCTCGGCGAAACTACCTTAGTCCCTTTCATCCATACTCCTTTATCCTTCATTAATGCAAAAAAGCCTAATTCAGACGGAGGCCAATCCTTCGATTCTGAATACATTGAGATAACAGGTTTAGAGTTAGCTATTTGAACCTTTACAGGATATGAGAATTTCCCCTTATCACTGTATACTACTTCTCGATTCCAATCTCCCATTTGATTGGTTTGATAATAGGTGATAAAGGTTTCATTCATATAATCTTCTGCCCAAATGTTGCCTTCATAAAAGGAAAAATGTACTTTCCCTAATGAATCTACAATAAATGGAGTATAGTAATAGTCTTTCTGATCTGCGATCGCATCAACTATTTTTTCAGCAGGAGAAAACTCAGTATCACTAGTTTTTTTATGGATATAGTATAGATTTCCATAATAATCATTTTGGTTATCTTCTTTCACAAAGGTGATATGAATTCTATTATTTTGATCGACTTCAATTTGCGGCTCATGCACTTCATCAATAGCACTTGCCCCACTAGCCAGAGTCTTAATACTCCAAGTGCCTGATTGATTTGTCGCATAACGAATTTCATACTTCCTTGGATCATTAGCATCACTATATTCATAGACGATATGTGCCTTACCATTGGTATCGATGGCAATTTTTTGATTCCTGGTGTTTTTCCAACCGTATGGATCAGTAAGTCCCTCTATCGTTTGAAAAGACCAGCTGCTATTTTGATAAACACCGTATTTTACTCCTCTTACGCTAGTAAGACCATCACCTTTTGTATACGCAAATGCAATATGAACAAGATTATCACCACTAACAGCAATATCCGCTCCTCCGTAAAACCCTGTATCCCCAGTTGCACTCGTGGTTACCTTTGTGATTTCATTCCAACTACCATTTCCTAACTTCTTAACACTAATCTCATTATAATTTTTCATATGCGAAAGGTAGAGATCACCATTCGGACTTTTAGCTAGAGAACTATACGCCCACGTATTCTGGGTATATTCATGGATCAAGGCTTCTCTCAATGTATTGCTCTCTGCATAAGTAATCTTGGGAGCATTCATAGGTGAAAATATGACTAACTGTAAAACTAGGACAAAAGCAACAAGTATTTTCAATTTTTTAACTTTCAAAAGTCCATCCAATCCCTTCATTGAACCAATAGTGATAAAACATACTTGTATTCAATCCAGCAAATACCATAAAAATTACATTTTTATAAACCGATCGAAATATCAATAAAATTGTAAAATTAGTGATAAAGTTCATTGACAAATACATTTTTAATTATTTACTAACTATCATTTTTTGACAAGAATTTTCTGAATTCTATACAAGTTTTCACAAAATTCTCTAGAAATCCCCTCGAATATATTTTGATAAATATGAAAGTGCATATAAAAACATCCAATAGGGTTTGAAAATTATTCCTCCAACAATCCACCCCTTTCCAACGAAAAATATGCTATATTTACTAAAACAACACTAGAACTTTCGGTTTATTGGGATAGGAGGAAATATGTTCCTATTGAATCATGGATTATTCAGCCATGGCGGGTATCGCCATGCGAATAGGGGCTTTAAAAATGGAAAATAAAAAGAGAAAGAATATCGCAGAAATCATAGAATCAGCTAATGATCTTTCAAACAATCTTGATATCTATTTATGGTCAGCGGATTGGAACTCATATGAAGTGCTATTTTGTTCAAAAGGTGTAGAATCCATCACTGGTTACTCTTCTTATCAATTTGTAGAAAATGAAATCAGCTGGGAAGATTTAATTGCAGAAGAGGATCGAGAGGTTTTTAGAGGAAAATATCCTAAACTTATAAAAGGTGAAAAATCAAAAATCATCTATCGGATTTTGCACAAGAATGGTGAAATTCGTTGGATTCAAGATGAGACCAACCCGATTCTTGATGATAAAGGGAATCTTATTCGGCTCGAGGGAGTTGGAATCGACATTACCACCCTCAAAAACTCTGAAGAAAAGATGACCTATTTAGCCTACCACGACCTCTTAACCGAACTCCCGAACCGACGAATGTTTGAAAAAGAGCTGGACAAATTCATTAATACTTCTAAAACATTCAAGACCCATAATAAGTTTGCTGTAATGTATTTAGATCTGGATGGGTTTAAACGTATTAATGATACCTTTGGACATGAAGTTGGGGATAAATTATTACTAGAAATCACCTATAGATTGAAGCAATGTGTAAATGTTGACGATCTAATTGCTAGAATGGATGGAGATGAGTTCTCGATATTCATTCGTGATATCGAAAACCTAGAATATCCCATCTCTGTTGCAAAAAAAATGCTTGCTTCGTTAGAAGAACCGTTTTTTATTCAGGAATATGAATTGTATATTTCAACCAGCATCGGCATCGGCATTTCCAATGACGAAAACAACGATCCACAGACATTAATTAGTCACGCAGACATCGCCTTACATCGTGTAAAGGAAACAGGAAAGAACAGTTACCAAATCTATTCTCCTTCCATGGACCGAGAGCTTTTTAAATTTTATACGCTCGATAAAGATTTAAGAAAGGCTTTCACTAAAAATGAATTTTTGCTGCATTATCAGCCAAAAGTCGACGCGAAGACAGGGAAGATTACAGGTGCAGAGGCCTTAATCCGCTGGCAGCACGGCAAAGATGGCATGATTTCTCCAGGGCAATTTATCCCTTTGGCAGAAGAGAATGGCTTAATCATTAAGCTGACCAATTGGACCGTCCGTAGAGTTTGTGAGCAAATACGAAGCTGGGAAGAACAGAATGTACCCATTGTACCCATTTCGATAAATATTTCACCTAATTGTTTTTTCAAATGTGATTGGGTAGAGACATTCTTAAAGATATTGAATGAATCAGGGGTAAATCCTAGTTTGTTAGAGTTGGAAATTACAGAAAGCACCCTTATTCAGAATGAAGAAACATTTCTATCAGCGATTTCAACCTTTAAAAAGTTAGGAATAAAAATCTCTCTTGATGATTTTGGAACAGGCTATTCTTCTGTTCTTTATCTCAAAAAGTTTAAGCTTGATACCATAAAAATCGATCAAAGTTTGATTCGGAATTTTTTAGAAAATGATGCGCCTATTATTAAATATACGTTGAATTTAGCACACGAATTAAAAATGAATGTTGTCGCGGAAGGGGTAGAAACGGATAAAGAATTTGTCTTCCTCCGTCAGAACGGCTGCGATCAAATTCAAGGTTACTTTTTCAGCAGGCCCGTTCCCCCGGAGGATTTTATAAAGTTATTTATAAAAGACTCTTTATATTCTTAGCCTAGTAACATGCAATCCCTTATTTTGGGGTTGCATGTTTTTTTAGAGTGGTTCTTGAACATAAACTAGAAAAGCCGCATAAATTAGAATATTAAATGGTAAAGGATGTTCCGAAATGTCAAACTTCCCAGTGCCAGTAAAAATTGAAACCATTAGTGGCGGAGTGGTCCAATTTGGCGATTCGTTATTCATCTCCCCTAAAAGCGCCTCCAAAAATTTGCATGGTTCAGGCTCTTCCAATACTGGATTACAAAATGTGACCTTCACCGGGGTCAGCTCCGTCAATCAACTCGATACCGACGTGATTGACCAGCCGATTTTGAGAGATAACTAAGCCATTTTAGGTGTTGTAAAAAATGAGGGTGCCACCTATATTTTGGGGGCACCCTTGTTATGGTTTTGTACTAGTTGATGTAATTACAGGAGAGGTCTTGTGACTAGCTACACGCGTTTTAAGGTCAAGCTCCCAAATATCAGAAGGGTTGGTGGGGCAATTTAACACATAGGCCAGCTTTTGATGATCGGGAGAAAATCTGAGATTGGTGATAACCCCCATAGGTGTGTCCCACGTAAAAAGGGTACTTCGCTCCAAATTTACTAGAAACCCTTTGGAGTTTCCCCCTTCATTCATCGCGAACACTAATTTGTTTTTGTCCTTATTCATGGTCAAATCTTCAAAATCCCATGGACCGCGCTCAAGCTCCCATACCTGTGGCACCCCGGTAAAATCCGAATGACAAAATCCTGGTGGTGACTGGCACCACAAAAACCCGCCAAGCAATTACAGCTCAGCGGGCATTTTGTTACCTCTACCGGGAACTTCTATCTTACTTTCCACCATTATTAAATGGATCCATTCTCTCTAATACAAGTTCTGCGGTTAATGGCAGGTGGTCGGACGCTAATGTTTGGAGAACCTCGGTTTCCACTGTTTTAACATCTGCTGATGTAAAAATATAATCGATACGTTTTGTAGGATTTACAGCAGGATAGGTGTACGCTTCAGGCTGATCCGCAAACACATCAAGATATTGAGCATACATCGGCTGCATTTCAATGCTTTCTGGGACTGCGTTTAAATCTCCCATAATCACTTTTGGTCCTTTTGATTCACCCGTAATCGCAATGATTTCCTTCATCTGTATTTCTCTCTCTGCAGTGGTTAAAGCGAGGTGAGTATTATAAAAATGAAGATGATTTCCTTTTACATTGATGGCCGCTTCAAGCAGGCCTCGCTGTTCCGTATTTCCGATTTTTGTGAGGGGATGATTTTCAGAATGCAAAATTGGGTATTTACTTAAGATTGCAGTCCCATACTGACGGCGCGGCTCACCTTCATTTAATGGATCTCTGTCTAAGTTGGCTGCATAAACATAAAACATTCCCAGCCTCTCAGCCAGCCACTTTGCCTGATCTTGAAAATCACTGCGCTCCGACCAGTGGTTGTCCACTTCCTGCAGCCCAATGATATCTGCCTCTTCCTCCTCAATAATCCTTGCAATTCGTTCTATATCTAATACACCGTCAACGCCTTCTGCGTGATGAATGTTATAAGACATGACCTTCACATTAACCGGCAGTCCTCGTCCAAACTCCATTTCTTTCGCCCCCGCCTTTGTCTGCAACCCAAATAGCGACACCATAAAAAGTGCAATAGACATCAGGCACAGTACCAATTTCATATTTTTCATTCTGCTGATAATCACTTACTCATTCCTCCCTAAATATTGATTTTTACATTGAAATAGAAGCTATCATCTTATAAAAGACGTAAGCCCCACAAGTGGGCTTACATCTTTTTTAGGTAAAAATTCTATTAATCTCAGATTTTTAATCCGTGACGCTCAAATGCTGCCGCTTCAAGAACGGACATACCCTGGCTTTCGGCAAACTTAACCAGCTCGTCAGAAACCTTTGGTGCAAACTGTTTCGAAGGAGTAGCATAAGACATTTCCCTTGCACGCGCAGAATTTCTGCGTTGGAACGGTCCCCAGATTGCAAAGGTTTGGCCCGGGCTTTGAATATTAACAAAAAGCGTGTTTCCATCCGGCGAGAACGTTGGACCCGCCAATTCAGACCCACTTTGACGGTTGTGGGCAAATGGATAGATTTTGCCTTCTGGAGTAATCCCCATAAGTCGATCGTCACCTGAACCGTCTTCTGCATACCAAAGGTCGCCCCATGGAGTCATGCAGATATTATCTGGATATTCCATTTCGCGTACATCGGTTCCCTCATAGAAAAGCTCCAATGTATTGGTTGCTGGGATATAACGGTAAATACGTCCAAGTTTTTTGTCTCCGGCAGATGTGTCATCAAACCAGAAGACACCTGATTGGAAGAACGCTCCCTCTAATCTACTGAATTGAATGCACTTTTTTGCCTTAGCGTCCTCGACGCAAAGGTGTGGATCAAGTTCTTTCCAAACGATTTGGAATTTTTGTCCTGTTTTAAAGGTACTTGCTGACGGATCTGTTACTGCTTCAATCGCAGCTGCATAAAGCTTACCGCCTTTTTGCAGGGCACCTGGCTGTTGGCTAGTGTCATTTGGGATAAAGCGGTAAAGAAAGCTTGGGCTTGCATCCTCAGTTAAGTATACATATCCTGTAGCTGGGTCGATTGCACAAGCCTCGTGTGAAAAACGCCCCATTTCCTTGATTGGAGTTTTGGACAATTCGTTTTCCGGCTGCTGTGGATCTACTTCGAATACATATCCGTGTGTCGCAGAACGTGTTTCCTCACAAGTTAGCCATGTACCCCATGGTGTCGCTCCACCAGCACAATTTCGAATTGTACCTGATGAGGTTACATATTCTTTGATAACTTCTCGATTTGGACCTACAACTAGAGCTGTTGTACCACCTTGAGCAGCCGCATCATAAGGATTGCTTCCAAATGCTGCGCCCGTCCCCAATTCATGATTTCGAACAAGAATGGTCATATTGTTTGGACCTTCAAAAGCTGCCATTCCATCAAAAGCACCAGGGATTTTTCGCCCATCAGTCATCAGATTGCCTTCTACGGAAATAATTTTGTAATGGAAACCTTCTGGAAGATCAAGAATACCATTTGGGTCCGGAACTAAAGGGCCATACCCGCCAAATCCGCTAGTTGGATTATTGGTAGTATCCGCAAATGCTTTTGAACCAAGAGCAAATACTCCAGTGGATCCAAGTGTAAGAGCAAGCGTACTCATTCCTCCCGCTTTTAAAAAATCTCTTCTGTTCAAGCCGTTTTTAGAATTATCATTCTTCATAATGTCCTTCTCTCCCCATCAATCAAGTTTTAAAACTAGTTCTATAGTAAATGGGGAGTATTAAGGAGTAGTTTAAATCTTGTAAATTATCAGTAAACATTTATTGAGGAAATGTAAATGATAGAAAGATCGAGTGCCAAAAAATAAATAAAAAAGTTCGACAAAACTCGAGACGTGACAGGCACCATTCTTAACATTAATTAAATATTAAATTAACAATTTTCCGATATTATGAATTTAACGTCGTTTTTTAGTAGAATTTCTCAATCATTGGCGATGTTAGGTGGTGACGTAAATCAAAGGGAGTTTTTTTCCCAATATAGATTTTGTAAATTTTTTTATCCTAATCGAAATAAAAGTTTAATATTTTAATAGGTTATATAAAATATTAAATCAAACCTAAGTAAAGGGAGGCGCATTATGAGGAATTTTTGGAAAAAGAGGATTTTACCGATTACCTTAACTTTCACATTGGCAAGTAGTGTGGTTTCACCAAGTCTTACTTCGGCATTAGGGAACTTCGAATTAACCTCGCCCCTTGTTCAAACAGCGATCAACCAGTATCAAGCTGAGCTTGCACCTGGTGTAAGAGAAAAGCATTACAGTTTTGAAGGAAAAGACGGAAAAAAGATTGAGAGTTTTGTAGTCGACGTGGATGTACATAATCCTAGTGTTTCGATTGAAGCAGGTACACCGAATGACGGCGAAGCCTATAGTCTCCAGCCGGTTCGAAAACAGGCCGAAGCCGCAAATGGAGATAACCATACAATTGTCGCTGCAGTTAACGCGGATTTTTATAATATGGCGACAGGTGAACCGCATGGGATTGTTTACAAGGACGGGCAAGCTATTAAGGCCGAGAATGGCAATTGGAAATTCTTTGCGATGACAAAGTCAGGACAAGCCGTGATTGGTTCCGCCGCTGAATATGATGCGATGAAGGATCAATTGCAGGAAGCTTTAGGCGGAAATGCCATTCTTGTAAAAAATGGTCAAATCTATCAAACTCCGCAAACAGGTGCAGATAGGGAGCCACGAACCGCCGTTGGGATCAAAGCGGACGGCGACGTATTTTTTGTGGTGATTGACGGAAGACAAGAACCGTATTCAACTGGAATCTCAATGCCTGATTTGGCCCAATTAATGATCGATTTAGGGGCCGTCGATGCGTTAAACCTTGATGGCGGCGGTTCTTCAACATTCACAACTCGTCAACTAGGCGGCGACACGCTTGAGGTCGACAACCAACCTTCTGACCGTTCCGAACGAAGTGTCGCGAACTCCTGGCAGGTTGTGACAAAAGAGCCATCCGATCATATTTTCCATTCTGCCCATATTGAACCGTATGATCTATCCTTTACCCCTGGCTCTACGATTCAATTTACTGCCAAAGGAAGAGACAAGTCAATGGCATCAGCACCTATGCCAGACTCTGGTCTAACGTGGGAATTAGCAGACCCATCCTTCGGCACCATCGACGAAACTGGCAAGTTTACTTCTAATGGAAAAACGGGTCAATTTCATATTTTACTAAAATATCAAGGTACAGAGATTGGCAAAAGTATCATGGAAATCGCCAAGCCGGATGAGATGAGTTTCACTTCATCGGAATTAACCGGTGCGAAGAATAGTGAGATCAACCTCGGCTTAGTGACAAAATTCCAAAAGAGAGTGGTAGATTGGAATTTACAAGATATCGAGTTTGAAATCCCTGATGGTATGGGAACCATTGATGAAAACGGCGTCCTGAACACAGGAGATAAAACCGTTTCCGGAACAATCACCGCGCGCTTGAAAGACTCCGCACTCTCAGCACAAATAAAAGTTTCGGTTGGAAAACTGCCTGAAGTCTTGTTCGATTTTGAAAAAGACCTCGGAACCTGGAGAACATCAACGGCAGGCCGCGGAGAAAAAGGAACGCTAAGCCTTAGTGAATATCCAGCACCCGTTCGATTTGACAATCAATCTTTAAAACTGGATTTTGATTTTACCAATGCCCAAACTGGAACAACTCTTGGTGTTTATGCAGGTCCTGGTATAAACAAAGCCATTGACGATAACCCGTCAAGCATCGGAATGTGGGTCTATGGGACGCCGGAAGCTCAAGGCTACTGGCTGCGAATGATGATTGTCGATGGTAACGGAAAAAATCAAACCATCAATCTTACAGGGGAAAATCCGGGGATTGATTGGACTGGCTGGAAATATATCGAAGCAGAGATTCCTAGCTCGTTTACCGGTCCGTTCAAAATTCACGGAACTCAAGCTGTCCGATTAATGTCAACAAAATCAGGAATCACCGGACCAATGACCAAAGGGTCCATATATATCGATAATATCCGAGCCGTTTACGGGGAAAAAGTCGATGATTTACATCCTCCTGTGATTCAGTCGCTTAACGTAGAAGGTCAAGCATTCACAACAAATGCGGTGAATATAAGAGCAAACGTAAATGAATATGAAGACGATCCTTTTAAAACAGGAATTGATTGGGAAAAAATTAGAATTTTCATAGACGGAAAGGATTTTTCCAAAGCGGAAGGCCATTATTCCTATGATATGGATGGTTCTGTATCATTAAGCGATCTGAAATTTGCCGATGGGACACATCAAGTCACACTTTTGATTCCTGATAAATTTGGAAACCAAGCGATAAAGACAGCGTATTTTACTGTCAACACCGGCTCAGCCAAGGTAGAAATCACAAAAGCCCAAGAACAAGCCTTGCTTGGTGATGTGTTCAACCTTGTTGTTAAAGTGGCAAATCCAGCTGAAATCACTGGAACATCAATTAAGGTCCAGCTCGATAAAAACTATCCGGTGGAAGATGTTATTTTTTCAAATGGATTTAACACCAGTACTTCCAGCTATGATGTTAAAACAGGGCTGCTTACTTTGAATCTTGTCAATAGCGGTGAAGCGGCAGCGGCAGTCGACGCAACAACGATTCACGTCCGTATTCCTGCTTCAACGAAGGAAGGCAGCAAAGTGACTTACGAAATTGCAGAGGCAAGCTTAAACTATGCCGCACCAAAAGAAGCGAATTTTGTTTCTACTTTTTCAATGGAACCAGCGAGCGTTGAAGTCAAAGGTGCTTTTGATATCGCGGCAGAACCGATATTAATTGGGAAGCCCGCTTTGATCACCGTGAAAAATAATGAAAATGTTAGTGGTGCAGAAGTTTTCGCGATGATTGATGGCAGCAAGGAGCCGGTTTTACTAGGAAAAACCGATGAAACTGGAACGCTCCGTGTTGATTCGATTACGAATGAAGTCAAGAAAATCGCCTTATATGCCATTAAGGATGGCAAATATTCGTTTAACCTGAACACGCAAACCTATCCAGCCCTTGCAGCTGAGACAGAAATCAAAAATGTGATTAGCACGCCAACCGGTGACCCTTATCAAGAAAAAGGATTCACTTGGATGTCGAGCCCGCTCGCACACGACAAAACTGTCATTCAATTTGCAAGAAAGAAGGATTACGATAAGTACCGTTCATTTGAAACCGCCCGGGGGACCTTTAGTGACCAAGTATTTTCCGGTGAACAGGATATTAAGAAAAACGGAATGGTTCGCGTAAACGAGGTTACCTTAACAAAATTACAACAGGGTACAACCTATGTCTATCGTGTCGGCGATGGTGAAAACTGGTCAGAACTGCAAGAATTCAGCACATTACAAAGAAAGCAAAGCTTCGAATTTGCGGTTTTAGGTGACACCCAATCCCCTGCGGATTTAAGTCTCTTTGATCAAATCCTTAGTGATTTAAATCAAAAAGATTTAGACTTTATGATTCATGTCGGTGACCTGATTGATGAATCAGCGAAATTTAAGCAATGGGATGACGTTTTAGGAATCATGAGTCATTACAGCAAGATTCGTTCGACTGACCTGGTCGCAACTCTAGGAAACCATGAATATATGGGAGATGCCAACGGCCAATTAGCTAAGTCCATTTTTAACTCACCTGAAAATGGGCCTGATGTGGACAAAGGCGGGACGTATTCAGTGGATTACAATAATATTCATATTAGTGTATTAGGCTTTACAAGCGATGCCGAGGTTCTGAACCAGCAGCTCGAGTGGCTGAAAGAGGACGTGAAAAATTCCGACAAGCCTTGGAAAATTCTTGTGACACACAAGCCTCCATATTATACAAATCCGTTTGGCGGTAATGAAATCATGAAGGAAAAACTGCCGCCAGTCGTGGATGAATTAGGAATTGACATCGTCTTCTCAGGCCATGATCATTCCTATGGCAGAACAAAGAAACTAAAAGACGGCAAAGAAGATCCGAATGGAACCGTTTATGTCGTCGCAGGTACAACCGGTAAAAAACACTATGACGCAGTAGCAGATGAAAAATTCGACTTCGTCAACATGGACAACATCGCCGTTTCCATGCATGCAAAAGTTGACAAAGACCAAATTACTTTTACGACCATCACATCTGAAGGTGAAACCATCGATCAATTTACCGTCATAAACCAAGACTACTTCGACGAATACGAATAGGGGCAAAGAATAAAAAGAATGCTGAGCACCACGACGCTAGCTGGTCTGTGCTTGGCATTCTTTTATTTGTATCATATCTTCCAAAGTATTGCATCGAGGTCAAAATTATCGAAAGTTGCTTAACCAACAAACTTTGGGTGGTGACAGCCACCTAGAAACGAGCAGATATATAAGATAGACAATGCGAAATCGTAAGAACAAGGTTATGAAGCATGCAGAAAAGGTATTTACAACTTAATAGAGAATTATAAAGATTGGAAGTGGCTGAATAAAAGAAACATGAATAAGGAGAAAGATTTGAATGGAATGCTTAGTTGCGAAAGGTAGTATTTATTATGAAACCGTAGGAAGCGGTTTTCCAATCATAATCATGCATTCAATGGGTACTGACCATAGATCGATGAAAGCATGGATAGAACCGATTTTTAGTAAAAATCATGGTTTCCAGAGAATATATATAGATTTACCAGCACATGGCCAAAGTGGGATTGATGAAGATTTCAATTCTTCCGATGACATACTTATAAATATTTTAGATTTTATTGATAAAACCATTCCCGACCAAGAATTTTCTCTGATTGGTTTTTCGTTTGGGGGGTATATGGCACAAGGTGTCTTACACCATAAACGAAAAAACGTAAGAAGTATTTGTTTGCTGGCTACTGCCCTTCATTTAAAAGAAAGAAATCTTCCTAATAAAATTGTTTTTACAAAAGATGAAGATTTATTAAAGGAACTGGATGCTGATATTAGAATGGCATTTGAAACATTGATGATTTATCAAGATAAAGAGAAATTTGCATACTTTTTAAACGAAATTCAACCAGGGCGCTTATCAGCCAATAGACATTTTCTACTGTCAAATTGGAGAGAAAAAGGGTATTTCCTTTCCGAGGAACCTTTTAAGGATGTTGAAACACTTACGCAAACTGCACTTATCATCTTAGGGAAACAGGATTCAATCTGTGGATATAAAGATCACTATTTTCTTCTTGATAAATTTCCTAATGCTACGTTTGCGATTCTAGACCAAGCAGGTCATATGCTTCATATAGAAAAACGTAAAATAGTACAAGGATTGATCAATGACTGGTTAATTAGGAGCAATTCTGTTAACGAAGATAGTTCCAATTAAAAATTTCCAAACTAAACAAAACAAAACGCTTAAATTTTTATTTCAAGCGCACCATTTTCTATAAACTTTCATTGTGGTCACAAGGGCATTCTCGTGACCACTTCCATTAGTCGATTGGCATTTTTCAAATTACTTGGCCGCCACTTTATCTCCGAAATGCAATCACTCGAGCAATTTGCTCTGCATTAACCTCTACCTGCAATGCAGATACCTCTGGTTTCATCGCTTCTTCCAAGGTACGACATTCTGTTTGTATCGAAAAGACACCATTAAAGTATTTATTTACTTCTTCAAGGTCTGTATCAATTCTGCCGGCAATGCCAATTACAGGTTTGCCATATTGTTTGGCTAACTTGGCGATTCCAAAAGGTACTTTTCCCATGGCAGACTGATTATCCAAGCTTCCCTCTCCGGTTATCACAACATCGGCAGTCTTTACTTTTTCATCGATGCCTGTTAACTCCATGACCAGCTCTACTCCCGAACGAATAGATCCTTTTAGTGGCCCTACAATCGCACCACCTAATCCTCCCGCTGCTCCCGCTCCTGCCATTTCTTGAACATCGACGCCATAGACTTCCTCAATCATAGTTGCAAACCGCTTCAACGCGGCATCCAGTTCAAGAATCTGACTCTTACTTGCCCCTTTTTGTTTGGCAAAAATATGAGCTGCCCCGTTAGGTCCATAAAATGGATTGGTGACATCACTGGCTGCGACAAAGGTACATACAGCTAATTCCGGTATTACATGATCATCCGAAATAGATGCAACCCTTAATAACGGATTCCCTTCACAACCAATTAGAGCTCCATTTTCATCAAAAAACTCCCAGCCTAATGCCTGCAACATTCCGATGCCTCCATCATTGGTTGCACTTCCTCCCAGTGAAAGGATGAAATGACGGTACCCTTTCCCAATCGCATCCTTAATCTGCTCACCAAATCCATACGTATTGGTAACCATTGGATTTCGTAATTCCACTGGCACTAAGGGCAAACCGCTGCTTCTAGCACATTCGATAAAAACAACATCATCCTTAAAAACAGCATAGCTGGCTAAGACCCTATCCATAAGCGGACCATGAACTTCAACCTCAATTTCCCGACCATCACCGCCGTGGAGGAGGGCATCAATCGTACCCTCACCGCCATCAGCCATTGGGGAGATGACGACCCCTGCATCCGGAATCGATCGTAATATCCCTTTTTTGACACACTCCCCAACCTCAATCGAGGAAAGCGACCCCTTAAAGGAATCCGATGCAATTAAAAAATTCATGTTCCTCACCTTACCCATAAGAATTGGTACGGCTCAAGCGTTACCACGGAATCAACCTCTTTGCCTGTTAACAGGTCGTGACCCTTGATACTGATATCCGCCGTCACCGGTTTAGCATCCACATTGACGATAAAGAACACTTCATCGCCAGTCGTTTCATTCAGACGCTTCAACGCAAATACGCTCGATCCTAATTCTACCACCGATTGCGGTGCATACGGCGAAAAGGCGCTTTGCTCCTGACGAATCTTAATCATTTTCCGCAAGCCTTGGAAAATCCCTTTGCGGCGTGAATTTTCTTCCAGCTCTTTCGTAATCTTTCCAATCTCAAGCTTTTCCCGGTTGATACGGCGATTGATTCCAGATTCCTCAAGCCCTTGATAATCATTTCCAGACCCCAGCAAGCTGTGATAGTAAATTGCCGGTACTCCGATAACGGACAAAAGAATCGAATGAGCAGCCAGCATTTTTTTCACAGCTAACTCCTCGGTATCATCCTCGCCTTTATTGATCAACGCATCAGAGTAATTAATATTCATCTCATAGACAGACTGGCTGCCGTCAGTATTGGTTTTATACGAAATCCGCCCGCCGTTTTCAACTACTTTATCTACCAGTCTTTGTTTCTCTTCCTCTGTTAAAATTCCTTCTGTTGGTCGCATGCCAATTCCATCATGGCTGGCCAAGAAATTAAAATAGGTTGCCTCATCTGAAACCTTACCTATCGTCTTCGCCCATGAAGTCAATTTCGAAGCATCATGGGTTGTCATCGTATGAAGGACTAACGGCGGCAGGGAAAACTGATACACCATGTGCGCTTCATTGGTACCATCCCCAAAATAGCTGATGTTTTCCTGATGAGGTACATTGGTTTCGGTAATAATCTGCGTATTCGGTTTAAAATAATTTAACACATCACGCCACAGCTGAATGATCGTATGCGCTTCCGGCAAATGAATGGACGAAGTACCTGACTCCTTCCAGATAAAACCGATTGCATCCAAACGAATGCTTGAAGCACCTTTCTGCGCATAAGTAAGCAGAATCTCCGTTGTCTCTAGTAGAACAGGAAAATGGCCAAAGTTCAAATCCACCTGGTCTTCACTGAATGTTGTCCAAGCCGTTTTCACCCCATCTTTTCCCTCATACTCATGGAAAAGCGGCGATGTTCGTGGGCGAACCACATTCTCCGTGTTAAACGATGAATCCTTAGGAATGAAATATCCCTGATATTTTTCCACACCGTTAAGATACCCCTGAAACCACTCACTTGACTTCGAGATATGATTCGCAACAAAATCATACATCAATCTGTAATCCTCGGACATCTTCGTGATGTGTTCCCATTTCCCTAATTCAGGATTAATTTCATTATAATCGACTACAGAAAAACCATCATCTGAGGTGTATGGGAACATCGGCAGCAAATGCACATCGGTAATCGTATCCTGTACTTCCTCTTTTAGAAATTGATGTAAAGTTTCTAACGTCGGTATTCCTTGTTCATAGATACTGTCTCCATACGTAATTAAATAAATATTCTTTTCAGAGGGGGCATTTATTCCAACCCATTGTTGCTTCTCCCATTGTTCAATCAATGTTCGGAATTGCTCTAAAAAGCTTTCCTGATAGTCTGCTTTATAAATACGCTTTAGCTTTGCTTCTATTTTTACTAAAATTGACATTCTATCATCTCCTAAAAAAAGCTGTAGACATTTCATGATAGTGAGATTTGTCTACAACCTTTGAATCTAGTAATATAAAGCTTTTATTTTTTCCCACGTTAGGACGTCCGTTGAAGCTACCTTATAATCGGTATTTCTTAGCGATTCACCAACACCTAATGCGAACATTCCGCTAGCTTTAATCGCCTCTACCCCAGCTTGAGCATCTTCAACTCCGATCGAACGCGCTGGATTTGCCCCAAGCCCCAGGCATGCCGTCAAAAAGATTTCAGGATCAGGCTTTGATTTGCTGATTTTCGCTGCATCGGCACAATAATCAAATGCATCTTCTAGCTGCAATGCTTTTAAAACCGTTCCTGCATTTTTTGAAACAGAAGCAAGACCAATTGGAATCCCTTCCTCTTTTATCGCCGTGATTAACGCTGGAATTCCTGGTAAGACATCCTCCGGTGATAATTCCTTTAAAAATTCGCAGTAATGAGCGTTCTTCTTTGCCGCCATTTCTTCTTTTTCTGCCAAAGTAAAATCGTTTTGCCGATTTCCTTCTTGTAAAATTAATTCAAGGGAATCCATGCGGCTGACCCCTTTTAACCGTTCATTAAATACTTCATCAATCACGATATCCAGCTCTCCCGCCAGTTGTTTCCAGGCTAGGAAATGAAAATGCGCTGTATCTGTGATTACACCATCTAAATCAAACACAACTGCCTCAATTCGGTTATTCTCCATCATATTCACCCCATTTATTTTGCAAGCTGAACTTCTAGATGATCCCTTAATTCGAATACATGTCCATTTATTTCAATCTCTATATCTAAACCTGTGAGTTTATGAATCTCACATCGTTCATGTGTCAGCCGAATTTCTAGTTTCCTGCCTTGATAACTTAATGGGAATTTCAGCTCTGACCAGTTAGCCGGCAGCTTTGGATTGACCGCCAGCCTGTCTTCACCAATCGTCATATTGGCAAAACCAAAGATTGCAGCCAGCCAAATCGCTCCTAAAGAAGCAGCATGGATCCCTTCGTCCGAAGAGTGTGGATTCGGCCCCAAATCAATCAAGCAAGCTTCCTGAAAGAAACGGTATGCTGCATCTTTTTCATTACAACGAGCAGCTACAATCGAGTGAATCGCCTTACTTAATGATGAATCATGAATCGTATGATCTTCGTAATAGAATAAGTTTTTACTTACTACCTCACTAGAAAACAAATCCGGGATGAGGTATAGCAGCATTACAACATCTGCTTGTTTGAGGATCTGCATCTCATTGACTTCCTGGCGTGAATAATCGAGTAAAATTGCCTGGCTTCCCTGCTTTTGTTTATAAGGGGTCAAATCGATTTCCGGCTTCGTTAAAAACGTATCATCCTGCGGAATAATCAGTTCATCATTCGGCATTGGCAAATGTAAACGCTGGAGGAATTCGCACCCCTTCTCAACCAAGGCCGGATCCTCATCCCTATACTGTTCCATAAAATAAAGAGCTTGTTCTACATTGTAAAAGGCCATGTAATTCGTATATGCATTATTATCAATGTGCTCCGTATACTCGTCCGGTCCAATTACATCCTGAATCGAAAGCTTGCCGCCCTCTTCCACGGCTCGGCTGATCCAAAAACGTGCTGTTTCTTTAAGCAGAGCAAGACCTTCATTTTTCATAAAATCTTCATCTTTGGTGTTTTCGTAATATTGAACAACCGCAAAAGCGATGTCTGCTACGATATGGTGCTCCGCTAAGGCAGAAGCAACCTTTTGACGTGTTCCAGTCCGAATATTGATGGCCGCGAACTCCGGTGTCTCTTCTTTTCCGGTAAAAGCACTTTCCCACGGAAACAAGGCTCCCTCAAAACCATTCTGAGCCGCCTTTTCCTTTGCTTCCTGTAAATGCTGATAACGGTACATCAATAACTTTTTCGCCGTATCCGGATTCGTGTAAAGATGGAAAGGTGCTAGGAAGATTTCCGTATCCCAAAATACATGCCCTTTATAGCCCTCACCTGTTAGACCTTTGGCACCAATACTAAAACGATCATCATGTGCCGGCGTCATAATTTCGATGTGGTAGAGCGCGAAATCCATCGCGGTTTGATCGAACTCGTCACTAGATGTAATCGTCACGCGCTTCTGCTGCCAAAACTCCTGCCATTTCACATTCGATTGTTCCAATAAAGCATCATACCCAATCGCTGTCTGAGTTTGAACAACCTTCAAACTGGCAGATTCCGGTTCATCACACTCATGAGAGGTATAAACCATTGTAATTTTTTCAAGCTCAAACGGTTCATTCGGAGCCATCTCACAGGAAACAGCGGCCATTAACTGGCGGTTTTTCGCCGAAAACGTCCTCATACTTTTTCTTGGTACATGAAAACCTGCAGCAATCGCCACGGTCACCCCAGATTCTGTTGTGGTATAAACACCTTGAATTGTTTCTTCGTTATATACCCGGACACTTTCTTCGATTAAATGCTGTCTCCCGAAGTTGGTCTGTTGTGCATCGATCCCGGTAACGATTTTGATCTTGGCAGGATGGTCCAGACTCGTGACCGTGACCTTGGAAGCTGCCATATGCAAATTATCCTTACTTACAAAGCGTTGAAAGAGAAACTGATAGCGGGCGCCCTCTTTATTCCTCCAGACCAGCTCCCGTCTCAATTCACTGGTTTCAAACAGCAATGCTCGTTCATACGAAACTATCTCACCATCGAGCAAAGAAAACGGATTGCCGTTAATTTCAATCTGCATTCCGCTAATGTCCGGTAAATTGACGATCTCGGATGGTTCATTCGCTGTTGCTTTATTGTAGACACCAGCGACATACATTCCGCGCGTTTGCCCCGTGTAGTCTTCCTCCTGGGTGCCGCGCATTCCTAAATAGCCATTCCCTAAAGCTAACAAGCTCGCATACTTATTCAAATAATGTAAATCGAAACCATGTTCATATATTCCTAGTTTTTTCTTCATAGGGTTACACTTTCACCTTTTTCAGCAGATTGATACAATGCTTCGATCAGTTGTTGAATGACGTAACCTTGCTTAGCGTCCGCCACCATAACGTCTTCTCCTAAGCATCGATCGATAAATGCTTGCATACTTTTGTGCTGGCGGTCAGGATCAGCCGTTTCCCTCTCCAATTGATAGACCAACTCGCCGCCTTCATCCTTATAGACCTGAGCTGGAAAAAGAGTTGCCCCAGCTTCGTCGCCGCAGAATTCCACATTCATAATCGATGTATCTTTTATATTTAAAGCAAACGAGGTTTCAAGCTGCAGCAAACCTCCGCCTTCAAGCTCAATAAAACCAAATAAACTATCCTCAACCTCATACCTTTTCGGGTCCCATTCTCCAAGTGAGCCTTTTGATTTTTTCGTACCAATCTTTTGATACATTTTTGCTGTTACTCGCTCAATTTTCGGGAATCCCAATACATAAAGGGCAGCATCCAACATATGTGATCCGAGATCAATTAGTGGCCCGCCGCCCTGTACTTCCTTGTCGGTAAAACTGCCCCAGCCGGGAATGCCGCAGCGGCGCAACGCCTTAACCTTCGTTACATAAACTTCTCCAAGCTCGCCTTGCTTCACTTTTTCACGAAGAATTATGACATCATCGGCAAACCGATGGTGAAAATTATAGGCAAGCAGACAGCCATTCGCCTCGGCTGCATCTCTCATTTCCTTCGCTTCCTCTGCAGAAATGGCTGGTGGTTTTTCACATAGCACATCACAGCCATAGGCAAGTGCAAGGAGAACATTCTCACAATGGAAACGGTTTGGGGTACAGACACTGACGATATCCGGCCTAATGGCGGTATACATTTCTTCCGCACTTGTAAAGTAATGAGGGATCCCGTTGCGCTCTGCAAAGCTTTTTACCCGCCCAGGATTAGGACTGACCACCGCAACCACTTCCAGTTCTTCTCGTGATTGATAATAGGAAACATGAACTTTTTCTGCTACTTGCCCAGCTCCTATAATGGCAACTTTCTTTTTCACTAACGTCGGCCTCCCTTTAACGTAACGATTCCCTTAGATGTGCTAAAGCTTGCTTGTACTCGGCTTCAGGATCATTTCCGCGGATTCGGCATTCAATCGTCAGGAATCCGTCATACCCATCTTGTTGTAACTGGTCAAAATGTTTCTTAAAGTCAATCGAACCGCTGCCTGGCTGATAACGTTGGTTATCGGCTAAATGGATATGGCCAACAAAGTCACGATTTTCATGTAACGCTTCCGAGATTCCATCTTCTTCAATGTTCATATGATAAAAATCAGCGATGATTTTTACGTTTTTCAATTGATTTTCTTCAATATAAAGGCGGGCGTCAGCCAAAGTATTAATCATATGATCCTGATAACGGTTCAACGGCTCAAGGAAAATGGTTGTCCCTGTTTCCTCGGCGACCTTATCCAAATACAGAAGTGATTCGGTTACAGTTTTGCGGTCACCCGCTTGACTTCGTGGAGATTGCATCGGAGGAAGGCGATACGTAAACATCCCCCAGGCTGCCGGTACAACAATTCCCTTACCGCCTACTTGCTGCAGTGCTTCAAGGATTTGTTTGATTTCCGCTAAGCCGTTTTCTCGGCGCTCTTCAATAAAATCTCCAATCCAGCCGTTATATCCACCGCAAGCTGTTGTAACGGGAATGCCTGTTTCAGCAATCGCTTCCTTCACCTCATCTAAATGGTCAACCAACAGTTTTCCATCAATTTCAAAGCCGTCAAAGCCCATTTCCTTGAGGTAACGGAATTTCCCCTTAATATCCTCTGGAAAAAATGCCTGGTTCTGTGTACCAATTTTCATGACCGATTCCTCCTTAATTTTATTAAGAAGCCGCCCAAACAGGACGGCGAGAATGGATGATTATTTATATTCGATCCCTATCTTAATGCTAAGCTCAGGGTGCTTATCCACATATTCCATATAGGCTTCCGCACTATCCTCAAAACGAACAACCGGATCAATAAGGTCAACACAATTCAAATATCCGTTCATTAGTAATTCCCAGCAAGTATCTTCAATCCGCTTACGGTTCCAGCGAGGGTAATCAGGGTTCGGCTCGCTCGCAGCACGTGAAAAGACGATTTTTGCATTATTAAAATGGGCTTCACGACCTAAATTCAAACCTTCTGGGAATGGCTTTGTGAACGCCACATAAGAAATGATTCCACCATAAGCGATTCCTTTTAAGGCGGATTGAAGGGCAGCGACATTACCGCTTGTTTCAATAATCGAATCTGCACCTAGCTTGTTCGTAAGCTTTTTCACTTCAAAACCTACATCCGTAGAGATTGGATCCAAACAGAAATCAGCTCCATTTCCAAGAGCAATCGCACGTCGTTTTTCTAATGGGTCAACCCCGATGACGATACTCGCCCCTGCTTTTTTAGCAAGTTGAATGGCAATTTGCCCGATGGCTCCCAAGCCGACAACGACAACATAGTCTCCGGCACGAACATTGGCATCGCGCACTCCACTTAAAGCAAATTGTGCTGGATCATAGCAAACCGCATTCTGCCATTTTGCCCCTTCCGGCATTTTGCGCAGACGATGGTTATCAATCGCATTCACAATCACCGTTTCCATAATTGGTCCATAGGTACAAACCGTTTCACCGATCTCATACTCACTAACCTCTATGCCTTTTTCAACAATTTTACCGACAACCATGTTACCAAGCTGGAACTCACCGAATACAATCCCAGGGGCCGCCCCTTCTTTTCGAGGCATAAACATTCGCCATTCTTCATCGAAGTATTCATCCATAAAGGGAGTCATGCCACGGAAATCAATGACCTCTGTACCATGCTTTGGAGATGCGAACTCGACATCAATTCTGACTTCATTTGCTTCTAAAGGACGATCTTCATATTCCACTAAAGCAGCGACTCTTGGTGCTGCAGCAATAAGTTTTTTCATTGTAGCAACCTCTTTTTTCGTATTTTTGTTGAGACGGGCATGTGCCCCCACTTTATCCTTTTACTCCACCTTCTGTTGCTCCACCCTTGATGAGATGATCAGACAGAGCATACATGATCACAACTGGCAGTGCCGTTACAAGAGATGCCGCCATCATCCGTCCCCACACATAATCTGGTGTGCTGAACAAGGTGTTTAACCCGATCGGCAATGTGAAATTCACCGAGTCAGATAAGAAAATCGAAGCAAACAAGAAGTCGTTCCAAGAAACCATAAAGGAATAGACAAACACAGAGATGATTCCTGATATCGATAACGGAATAATGATATAAAAAATAATCTGTATCCGGTTCAGGCCATCAATGGATGCTGCTTCTTCGAGATCATCAGGAATCGTATCAAAGTAACTTTTTAACATAAAGATCGAAGTCGGCAACGTCTGAACGATCATCGTGATAATGAGCGCTGTTTTCGTATCATATAATCCAAGTCCAGAAATAATTTTGAACAAAGGCACAATAAGCAGGATACCCGAGAACATATACACCGTATAAAAGCTGGCATTAATCGTCGTTCTTCCGATAAACTTTAAACGTGATAACGCATAGGCACCGAGGATCCCAATTAACACCGAGATCACTGAAGCGGTAAGTGAAACCATTAAGCTATTTTTAAAATAAGAGATATACGGAAAAATATCCGGGTTGAAAATATCAATATAATGTTTAAACGTCCACTCTGTTGGCAAGATTGTCGGATTAGTCGACACAGCTTCCTTTGATGATTTAAAGGAAGTCATCAGCATGACGAAAAATGGAAATAGAGACACCGCCAAAAGCGCGATGAGACCGGTGTAAAAAGCAACCTTTCTCGTTACCTTATTTTTCTTATTACTAGCCATTGCCATTAGTATTTCACCCGCTTTCGTGTTGCAATGATCACAATAGAAAGGATAATAAAAAGAATGACAGAAACAGAAGCCGCTTTCCCAAGATCATTGAAGGCAAACGCTGTTTCGTAAAGGTAAATACCTAGAATATCCACTTGGTTTGTTAGAAGAAAAACATCCGTGAACATGTAGAACAACCAAATGGAACGAAGCGTAACAACCGTAATTAACACCGGCATGATCGCCGGAAGTGTGACAATCTTAAACTTTTGCCAAGCATTTGCCCCATCGATTTCCGCTGCTTCATATTGAGTTGCATCAATTGTCTGTAAAATCGCCAAAAATGAAATGAAAGCATAAGGAAAGTATCTCCAAATCGCATATAAAACTACCAATATAAAACTGCTCACCGGCTTATCAAACCAGAGCGGTGCTGTTTCAAAAATCCCAAATACATCTACTCCCAAATAGTTGACGATTCCGTAGCCGTTATTGAACATATACTTCCACGCAAACACCAATGAGATCGAAGGAGTGACATAAGACAAGATTATTAGTGACCGAGCTAGTTTACGGAATCGGAATGGGCGGTTAAAGAAAATCGCCACCGCCAAGCCCAATGCCGTACTACCAGCAACTGCGAGAATCATGTATAAAAGGGTAATACCCAATGATTTAAAAAACGCTGCATCCGTTAGAATGTCTGTGTAATTTTTAATGCCGACAAAAATGGCACTTAGCCTGGGGTTTATCGGTTGATCAAAAAAGCTTAATTGAATATTCGAAAGCATCGGATAGGCTACCAAAAGAAGAATTAAAAACATACTCGGAAACAGCAGGACGACCGCCAATTTCAAATCCGATTTCTCTTTTTTTACTGCTTTCATGTTCTCCCTCCTTAAAGAAGAAATCATTCACTCAAATTATTTTTGTTCCAGAATATCCTGAATCGAATCTTCAGCCGTTTTTAATTCCTTGTCAATGCTCTTGCCGCCAACCGTAATCGCATTGACTAATTGTGGAATGGCACCAGAGCTGGTGATATCCCCCATTTTCAAGAAGTTCTTGCCATCCACTAACCCAAATACCTGAATATCGTTGTAAGAGGCAGCAATTTCAGCAGAAAGTTCACCAAAAGCTTTCACTACTTCGTTTGCTTGATAAGTTTCATTTTCAATCACAAGCTTGTTGACTGGTTGTGCCCCTCCTGGAGACATTAATATCCATTTCGTCATGTTTTCAGGTTGAGCCATAAATTCCACGAATTTTTGTGCAGCCTGTTTTTTCTTTTCTTCTAAATCCGTTGAAATCGTTAAAGCAGATACCGTTCCGAATACGGCTTTTGTTTTCTGCGTCGGGATCGCAAAGCCAATATTTTCTGCACTGCCTTCCTCATAAACGGATGGTAGAAGATAGGTTGAATATACAGCCATTGGTGTGGAGCCGTTCATAAATGCATCCTTTACTTCCGTTACATCGTTGGACCCTGGCATCGTATATTTTGCTAATTCTTGATAGAAAAATAAGGCTTCTTTCATTTCTTTAGAATTAATCGCTAACTTACCTTTCTCATCCAAAACATTTGCATTGTTTGATAAGGCAAATTGAGAGAATGCCTGCTCCGAAAAGCCACCTTCTACCGTCGGTACAGCAATTCCATACTTTTTGTTACTTGGATCAGTAAATGCTTCTGCAATGGCTAACACATCATCCCAATTCTTGGGCTCTTCAAATCCTTTTGAAGAGAGCATTTCCTTGTTATACCAAATCCCTTGAACCCAACCGCTGATTGGAACTCCTGTATATCCTTTTCCGTTCTCAGTTTTAACAAGTTTTAAAGCACCCTCATAGAAGTTTTCTTCCCCTGTCTTATCTAACACCGTTTTAACAGCCTCACGGTCGATCAATTGCTCTTTATCCAAAACTTTTGCAAAATCCTGACCGACTTCAAGGACGGCAGGAAGTTTCCAAGCACTTGCCAGTGTAACCATCTTGGTATTATAAGAATCTTCCTCAACGGGAACCTGCTTGATTTTGATATCAGGATTTTCTTCTTCAAACTTTGCAACTAATTCATTAATGACCGCCAAGCGTTCTTGTTCAACAGAAGAATGCATGAATTCAATCGTGGTCTTTCCGCTGTTAGCTTCATCCCCGCCGCATGCTGTTAATCCTGCCACCAAAAGCAACAGCATGGCTATGTACAGTCCTTTTTTTATCATTGTTTCTCCTCCTAATGACCTGACATCATGGGGCCAGATTATTTTTAGATAAATGGAATGAAACCAATCAATTCGTAGACTTAGTTTGTTCATTTTTAAGATGAATTTTTTAAATATTTATGGCTAACTCTATTCCCCCTTTTCCATGGAACCGCTCCCATTAATCGCAAAAAAATATATACCTCTCTATTTAACTGAAAATATAATCATTATTATGGTACCGCTCCCAAAATTCTACAAAAAAAGAGATTAGTAGATTTTATTTCGTGGTACCGCTCCCACGAGGTTAATATATTACAGATAACGATTGATGTCAACCAAAACCTAAAATCAAATTTCATCTCACAGGTTAATTTTTAAAAAATCCGTTTTAGCTTAAAAATGAGTTGATAGATTTAAAATTCATCCCTATAATGTACCTGTATTGCTCCCACTTTTTTACCCGACGAATTACCTATATAAAGTGTAAACAGATACATATACATGTATCACACTTATCACATATTTAGAACGAATTCCATTGAAAGAGGAGGGAGTTTTTTGAGCCACACCATTTATGATATAGCTCGGGTCGCAAACGTTTCAAAGTCTACCGTATCCCGAGTGCTCAATAACCAAACCAATATATCTGATGCAGCACGTGAGCGTGTCATGAAAGCGATTGAACAACTAAATTACCAGCCTAGTAAGCTGGCTAGAGCTCTTTCCTCAGGGTTTGATGCGATCATGGTCTTATCTCGTTCTGCCAAAACCACGACGAATAATCCATTTTTTGCCGATATTCTTAAAACCATTGCGGAAAAAGCAGAAGAAGAAGATTTTGACGTCATTCTGCAAACCGCTAAAAATAGTCAAGATGAACTAGAGAAATGCATTGCCAAAATTAGAGATAAAATGATTAAAGGCATCATTATGTTAAGCTCCCCAGCTAAAGAGGATTTCTTTCAACAGCTTGATGTGTTCAATATACCAATAGTTGTCATTGGGAAAGTAGAGGGGCACTATCAAAATATCTACTCTGTTGATACAGATAATTACCAGGATAGTTATCTTTTAACGAAACGGTTAATTGACCAGGGGCATACGGATATTGCTTGCTTACATTCTCCTTTAGATTACCATGTTTCCATTGATAGACTTGAGGGCTATAAAAACTGTATGCAGGATCATGATTTGCCGTTAGGAAAAGAGTGGATCATTGACAGTGGTTATACGGTTGAGACCGGGAGTATTGCGGCGAACCAACTGCTCTCATTATCCAAACGCCCTTCCGCTGTTTTAGCAACTGATGATTTGAAGGTCATGAGTGTATATAAAGCAGCATCAGAGATGGGGATTAAGATACCCAATGATCTATCCATTGTCGGTTACAGCAACACTACCTATAGTCCTTTTCTCTCTCCGTCGCTGACCAGCATTGAAATTCCAATTAGAAAACTTGGAAAAGCCGGCACGGATATCCTTTTTTCAAAAATAAAGGAAAATAAAAATCCGCCTCCTCGGACGATTGTAAAAACAGAAGAAATTATCGGGGAATCTGTGTCAAAAAGGAATGAACCATAAATGCTAAAACCACCTCAAAAAATCGGGGTGGTTTTTTCCTGTTTTCTATGCCTATCAATAAATCAATAGAAATACTACTAATGATGAAAGAGCCTATAAATGATATGAGGTTATATGCTCATTATGATTGAAGATATGGTCCACTTTCATGAGGCCGTGAATCATTTTTTAATCTTGCTTAAAGCTTTATCCATGATGGTGGCGATGATGATCCCTGCTAAATAACGAACGAGATCGACCATAAGAAATCCTTGGCCAAGAATCAAAGCTCCGATGGTGGTTGCCCGAATTTGATTCAGCCAGTCAGCCTGATACAACTGACTGAATTCAATGCCAAAGCTGAACAAAAGACTTAAGCAGATCGATGCGAACAGGCTCTTTCGAACAAGTAAGAAACGGAAACCAAAATAAACCATCATCGCCCACAGTGCATCTCCAGCATTTTCTGCGAGAAATGGAGGAAGGGGGCTGCTATATTTCCGCGAAGCTAGGCCTAATAAAATGGTTATGACGGTGGCTGCTAAATAGACTAACCGGCTGTTTACTCCTTTTTTTAAAATCAATAGGATCACTCTTTGCTTAGTAGTATATGAGTTAAATGCGAATAAAAATGTTGAATGACCTTTATCTGTCTCACACTTAAATCTTCCCCTATCATACAAAAAACAACTGACATTATCTCTACCATTTGGTAAATTTTATAAAGAATAATAGAATCTTCGAAAAATCTGGGGGAAAACAAATGAAAGTTCGACTTAGTGATTATAGTGAAAATTGGTCTCTAATGTTTCAAAAAGAGGCACAATTCTTACGTGAGCTATTTGGAGATGAGATTATTCGATTTGAACATTTCGGCAGCACCTCGGTTCACGGGTTAAAAGCAAAACCTGTCATCGATATGATGTGTATTGTACAAGACATCGAAAAGATCGATTCCTTTAACAGCAAAATGGAAGCGCTGGGGTACGATGTCGCAGGAGATTGGGGAATCGCAGGAAGAAGATTATTTCGAAAGGGTGGAGAAAACCGAACTCACCATATTCACTTTTACCAAATCGATAACCCGCAAATTGACCGGCATTTAATTTTTCGAGATTACTTGCGTTCGCATCCCGAAGAGGCGGCACGCTATGGTCGCTTTAAAGAAGAATTAGCCGCTCGTTTCGAGAATACCAGTGGATACAGCCCTGCCAAAAAGGCATTTGTGACTGAAATGGAGCAGGAAGCATTAAAGTGGTTTGTGGAATCTCAGAAAAATTGATGATACCATGTATATTACGGAGAGAAGTGCGAGTGCACTCCTCTCCTATCCATTTATTGCTGGTAAACATACAACTTATACGATATTAATCTTCCCTTCAATCGTGATGATCGCCGATCCAGCCACTTCAATGGTTGGTCCATTATTTTCAGGTGTTATCGTTATATATAAGGTACCTGGCCGGCCAATAGCATGCCCTTGCCCTATTTTAAGCTGATGTGTTTGATCCTTAGAAAGGATTCCTTCTAAAAACAAATATCCCGCTAAGGCACCATTGGCCGCACCCGTCACTGGATCCTCATCAATGCCAATACCTGGGGCAAAATCTCTTGTATAAAGGTCCAACTCCCCATTGGTATGAAAAGTAAATAAGTGCGTGGTTGAAATATTATGTTCTCGGTTCAAGCTGGCCAACTTTTTAAATTGTGGCTCGGCACCATCAATCGCTTCGGATGATTTAACTGGGATAAGAAGATGCCAGTTTCCTGTATTACTTAATTTGATTGGATACCTTTCGTCTAAATCGCTTTCTTGAATGCCAACTAGTTGGGCAATCGATTTTTTGTCTAATTCTATCTCTTTAACCGTTGGTTTGATTTGTGTCATGGAAACTCGAATGAGTTGATTGTTTTCTTTTATCCATTTTACCGGAATTAGTCCTACATTGGTTTCAAACACAATCTGTTCTGCTTTTTCCATCCAATTGTACTTTGTTGCAAGTAACCAAGAAAGGCCTACCGTAGCATGACCACAAAAGTTGATTTCCTCGGTAGGTGTAAAATATCTTACTTTAAAGTCTGCATGTGGATGAGAAGAAGGCAATAAAAAAGCAGATTCAGGGAGATTCAATTCATTCGCAATCTTTTGCATTTCTTCCTCTTTTAAATTTTCCGCATGAGGTATGACCCCTGCAGGATTTCCTCCAAATGATCTATCCGTAAAAGCATCAATATGATAAACCGAAAGTTGTTTCATTATTTTCCTCCTTAAATTCGCATGATTATCGTTTTCTTTCTAAATTAATCATATTCATCATTCACTCATAAGTAAAATGAATATTATGAATAGTATGCATGAGGGGAATTCATGTAAAATTAACTTACTATCAAGGTTATTACCAGGAGGAAATCCATGACTCTTTTTCAATATGAAGTGTTTGTGAAAGTGGTAGACACAGGAAAGTTTACTAGAGCTGGGGAAATTCTAGGACTCACTCAATCAGGTGTCAGTCATAATATATCTGCTTTGGAGTCAGAACTAGGGATTACTCTGCTCCATAGGGGAAGAACTGGAGTTTCATTGACAGATGCAGGACAACGGATCATAGGACATATGAGAAATATCCTTTTAGAGTCAGAACAAATTAAACAAAAGGCGGCATCCATCCAGGGACTTGAAATTGGGAAAATTAAGATCGGGAGTTTCCCAAGTGCATCCGCTAAATTATTACCCGGCATCATTTCTTATTTCAAAGACAGGTATCAAGGAATGGAGTTGGAACTTCATGAGGGGAGCTATCCTGAGATTACGGAATGGGTAGAAAATGGAGTCATTGACATTGGATTTGTTTCGTTGCCAATTAAAGGAGTAGAGACGATCCCTCTGCTAAAAGATAAACTCGTCGTGCTCTTGCCAGATGGCCATCCATTACAGGCTAATACCTCTATTAACATCGAGCAGTTATCGCAGGAGCCCTTTATCATGCCCAAGGCAGGCTGCGAGCTGCTCATCAAGGAAAGGTTTCATTCGTTTGGGGTAAACCCTGCTATTCAATTTGAGGTGGAAGATAATCAAACGATTATCTCAATGGTTCAAGAGGGACTCGGGCTAACAGTCGTTCCCCAGTTAACATTGCCAAACTGGTTAACTCATGTTTCGATTGCTGAACTTGTTCCCGAGACCTATCGTCAAATAGGATTGGCAGTAAAGACGATTAAGAATAGTACTCCTGCTGTAAAAGAATTCATTCTTGCCACTCAAAAGTTTGTGAATTTAAAACAAAACGAAAAGGATTGAGCCCTGTTTGAACAGGGTCCAATCCTTAGTAGCCGAATATAGTTATGATTCTCTTCCCCAGACTATTTTCAACGCAACAATTTTACATTATTTCACCCGCGCAAAGCCAAATCCTGATGCATGATCATCTCCAGTAGCAGCACCGTACCCACCTTTAATATCGTATAGTTTCGCTCTGCTTTGCAACTCAGCACGAAGCTGGGTATTGGACAAAGACAAATTAGATGACCAGATTTTTGCCGCTAAGCCTGAGACGTGAGGCGTCGCCATAGAAGTCCCGCTGATTGTATTGTAATTTCCATCATACCAGGTTGATTGGATGTCCTTACCTGGTGCGGAAATTTCTACATCCCGCTCTTGAATCACATAATCACCGTCAGTTGCAGAATTACCGCGAGAGGAGAAATCCGCTACACGATAGGTGCCATTTTGTTGGACATTTTCCAAGGCAGCAACAGCGACGGCACTTGTCAATGCCCCCGGATAGCCAATTGTGTTATCAGCATAGCCACTGTTTCCTGCAGCCGCAACCACCAGTGTTCCCTTGCTGTAAGCATAATCTACTGCACTAGCAATCATGCTATCTTTTGCGCTTGAGCCCAGGGACATGGAAATGACAACTTTTGAGCCTGTCCGAACGGCTTCATCTGCTGCATGGCGGATTGCACCAGCTATATCATCAGAATATCCTGTTCCTCGATTATTCAAAACCTTATAAGCCCAAAGCTTCGCTTGTGGTGCAACTCCATAGATTCCTAATCCGTCTGAAGCTCCATGAGCCAGCGCCGTTCCCGCCACATGGGTACCGTGCCCGTTTTTATCGGTACATGTCCCATTTACGAGCGATGAGGAGGCTTGCGAAAAGTCCTTGCATTGTTCACTGCTTCCTACTAAATCAGGATGATTCGTATAAACACCTGTATCTAACACAGCGATCTTAATCCCTGCTCCGCCAGATGTACTTGCAATAGCTGGATCGTTATAAATCGCTTGAATTCCCCACGGAGTACGATCACTTGGAAGCGAGGAAATCGCCTTTGCAGCATTGTCTTTAGACTTATTCTCAACCCGATCCAATTGCACGACTGGAACTCTTTCAATCTGTAAATTTTTATTTTTTAATAATGCTTGATATTGTTGCGCATTCACTTCGGTCGTAAATCCTTCCGCCCCAAAATCCCAGCGTGCTCCATGACTTTGCTTTACTTTTGCTTTTTCTGAACCCTGTCCTTTGATTACCACCCGATATGTTTCTTTTGAATCCTGCGCCTCCCCATAAGCTCCCGAAGCAAATAAGGAAACCCCCATTGATAGTGCTAGAATGCTAGACCCTAACCATTTTCTCTTTTTCATTTTTGTTTTCCTCCCCTTTTTGATTTTTACAGTCATTTCCCAGTTGTAACATCAAGTTTAGTTTGAAAACTCTGAATAATAAACAGGAAACTACTTCCTAGATATTGGGAAATATTTTAGATCGATAGATTAAGAGGAGGAAAACACTACTTAAATCCTATTTAAATATAAAAGGAATTCATCGTCGATTTCCTTCCGGATTTTACACACAAAAAATAAAGAGCACAATTGTGCCCTTTTATTTGAAAATAATCATTCCTCTTGATTAGGATAAAAAAACTCATAGGTGATCGTTTTTCCATCAATGGTGATCGTGACTACTTCGTTTCCATCACCGGATTCGAAAGTATGTGAACGTTCATTATTAGATGTTTTCTTCCAACCACCTTGCTCGATTTTCTCCAAGTAATCAGCAAATACCTTAAATGAAGCATCTTCCCAATGGTACACTTCCTTGCTGGAAGAAATCGAAATTGGCTCTAATTCTACAGGGAAAATCATTAATCCATACCCATGATTCACATAAAGTGGATCCTTATGTTTATAAGGTTTGATCCCTTTCAATTGTAAAGTAGAAATAGCCCTTAATATATCCGCGTGCTCAAGCTTTGGATAATCAAAAGAAAAATGAATAGATGGCTGGCCTGGTACTTCGATAAAAAAGTGATATCGTAGGGCCACGTCCATCATTTTCACATGCTCAATATACATATGTGTCGGATAGGGAAAATTTTCAAGCTCTTTTTCTACATACATAGGAGCACCTTTAATGATTTTACTCATTTCTTCAACTGCCACTTGCTCGGCAACTCCAACCGTCACCGTTTGGTCCTTTTTGTATAGCTCTAAGTCATCACCTGATTTCTCGGCATACACATCATTTAAATTCCAGCGGATAAGTTCCTCATCAAACACCATTTCACCGCTCGTTGTTGATGGTGTATTTTCTTGAAAAATAAAAAATAGGAAACTTCCACAAATGAGAAATAGCAAACATGCTGCTGCGATACTTTTCCATTGAAAATGGGAGACACGTGCAGGCGGAGTATGGATCGATTCCAGAATCCTCTTCCTCATCACTTCTTTTTGGGCCCTAGTTGGCCTTACTCCTTGAAGCAGCTTCCATTGCTCGTCATCAAAATGTTTGCTCAACATGATCACCACCTTCGAATCCATTCATCTTTCTTAATGCTAGCATCGCTCTTGATAATGTTTTACGCACTTTCGCCTCAGACCACTCCAGAACCTGAGCGATTTCCTTTGTCGAATATCCCTCAATCTTTTTCAACGTAATCACAAGCCGATAATCAGGCTTTAATTGTTGAATCGCAGCCATCAATTGAATGACCGTTTCTTTATTTTCCGTAAGCTGTTCTAGATTAAAAGTTGATGGAATCTCCCGGTCATTAGCAAAAGCTGAAAACCATCTTCTACGCTTTCGCTTACGAATTTCATCGATGACCAAATGTTTAGCAATGCTGAACAGCCATGTTTTTACGTTCGATTGGTGATGAAACCGCTCATAGGCTGTATGCGCACGGACAAACGTATCATGAACCAAATCCTCGCAGCACTGTTGGTCACCAATCATAAACAAAATAAAGCAATAAATATCATCATAATATAATTCATACCAGTCCATAATCAGCTGTTCTCTGTCTCTATTCAAGCTCAACACCACCTTCTTTCCTCTGCCTTACCTTATCAGTCGTCCGAAGGGCAAATTTGTGACACCTTTTCCTAAAAAAAGAAAGCTACCGTTATAGGCAGCTAATCATTTAGAAAGAAATGCTAATTGAATCTAGGTGTTTTACAAATAATACCCGGTCTTGATTTATCCCATCATAACTAGAATTTACTTGAACTCCATCGATATTTTTATCTCCCGCTTCAATTTCAAACCCCAGCTTCGTATGATAGGCAATAGATACTTTATTGACCGGTGATGTAACGCACCGTACGATATTCCGGCCATTTTGCTTAACCACCGTAAAAAAGTTATCGTATAAAATTTTCCCAATATGATGCTTTCTGTAATCAGGATGGACCCCGACAAAATGGATATAGGCCTCATTTAAATACGATTGGGAAAGGAAGCCAATGAGAAACCCTACCAATTTTCCATCCTTTTCAGCAATGAAACTAGTAGTGGTAAAATGGTCGAAAAATAATTTTGGCAGCATATCAGTCATATTCCTGCCGCCCCACCACTCATTGATCAGCGGAGATATCTCATAATAGTCTGAACCTGTAGCATTACGAATTTCCATCATCACAACACCCCGGCTTCTTTAGAGAAATGAGCTGTATCCCCCAACATCTGAACGGTAAATTTCTCTCCGTCCCATTGAAAAACGGATAGGCTGGTTCCATGAATAAAAGGAGTCTCCCACATCTTTTCGGTGGGTAAATCCATCACATAAGACAAAATGGCTTTGATCGCAACACCGTGCGTGACGATTAAGAGGTTTCCACTCGTATTTTCGGCAATGATTCTCTTAAAAGCTTCCTCCACTCTCTTTTTGAAAACGCTCAGGCCTTCCCCGTTATGTGGTTGATGGTTATATAAATGAGGTGCATTCCAAAAATGGTCATATTCTTTTTGATCAATTTCCTCAATCTCATTATGTGTTTTTCCTTCCCATTCACCAAAGGAAAGTTCTTTCAGGTTTGGTTCAATGATAATAGGGATGTCCCTTCCCGCACTCACATATTCAGTCGTTTGCATTGCCCTTTCACTGGAACTAGTGTAAATTGCATGAAATTCGGTTTGACTTAACCTTGCCCCTAATAATCGTGCATGTTGAATCCCTTTTTCCGTGAGCTCCGAATTTTTCCAGCCCTGCAGGCGATTCTCTGTATTCCAATGCGTTTCCCCGTGTCGTGTTAAATAGATTTGTAGCATTAAACTTCCTCCAATAGTTCATTTCACCTTTTACTTCAACAAAAAAGAGCCATTCTCCTCCTTGAGGAAAAGCTAAAAGCTCCGATATATTATGATGTGAATTTCTTCATAATCAAACTTACAATACAGGAAATAACCGTATAGATGATGACCCATATAAAGAAAGATTCATTAAAATATGTAAACATGAGAATCGTGAAAGTAATCAATGTCACAAGAGGAATAAAATACCATTTTCTAAAGATGATATATCCAATGACAGAAGCAATAAGTACCAATAAGGGACATAAGAAAAGTACAAGAACAAACTCTGACATAGTCTTACCACCTTTGAATGACAGATTCACTTTTTCTTCTTTTTTTTAGCCTCGCCTAAATCTATAAATTGGGGGTAGCAATGGTAGAGTATTACCCCTGCAAATCCAAGCATTAGTATGGCTATTATCCAGCCAATAATTGAATCGGTTGAAAATACAATGGTACTCAAAGCTATAGCCAATACTCCAAAACTTGCAATAATAACCTGTTTTGCATACAGAAATAATAAAATAATAAAAGAGATAATCCTTTCGCCTATACCGCCTGTATTGCCTTCCTTAAGAAAATGAATAACCAGTAGGGTAAAATTCCAGACTATTAAAATTGCCATTCCTATTACTAAAATAACATCCTGTAAACTTGTAATCATCTTATCTCCTTGAATGTTCTGCTCGTCTAATAAATCCTTTATAGCGCTCTTTAGATACTACGATTGAAATAGATATATAGTTTCATCACACCTAATCTGTCCCTTTGTTAAATTAAGAGTTTAGGTTTATATCAATTTTTTTATTTTCTGAATAACCGTTTCATAATATGTAATGGGATGAGGAACAAATTTATCTTTTCCTGCTAGGCCATCAATGACGACTTTAGTTCCAGCTTCTTTCACTTCAAATCCCTGAATATCAACCTTTTCTCTTCTACCATCCCAAAGTTCAACGAAATCATTCAATACTACTTTCACCATTCCTGATACTTCTTCCTCCTGAAGCGAAAAGTCATCAAAGGTGCTCTTACTCTTATATAAAAATACATTCGCTAATTCCTTATCGATGAAATTTTCTTTCGTGACACAGTAATCAATAACACCTAATGGAATCAGTTCATCGGCTGAAACTTCGATTCCAATTTCTTCTTTGACCTCTCTTACCCCATCGTACACGTTTTCATCAGCGAGTAAATGTCCAGCCGCGGTAATGTCTAAAAGGTTTGGATAGTCTTTTTTTCTATCACTTCGAAGCTGTAAATAGAGATAATTTATGCCTTTTTCATTGCTCACGAACCAGCAGTGAAAGGCTTCATGCCAATATCCTAATCGATGTACCTCTTCACGGGTAGCAATACCGATTGGATTTCTCTCGTCGTCAAAAACCTTCAGCATTTCGTTTTCCATATACAATTTCTCCTTTTATGATAATTCCTTTCCCATGAAAGATAAAATTTAATAAGAAGGAAAGTAAATCTAAACCTTATTAAATTCTCTTATAAGCATTTCAAGTGCATGGCTTTTAGAAGCTTCCCTTTGCTTCATTTTAATTATTTCCCTATTGTTATAGACTAACTCTACAAGTTCAACTAATGATTCTCTATTTAATTTTGATTCTTCTAATGTAAGTGAGTATCCCTTTTTTTGAAAAGCTTCTGCATTCAGTATTTGGTCACCCCTACTCTGATCTAATCCTAAAGGGATAACTATCATTAGTATATTTAATGCTAAAAATTCAAAAATGGCATTAGAGCCATCTCTTGTAATAACCACATCTGTAGCAGCTAATAAATCCGGTAACTCTTCATGAACATATTCAAATTGCTTATATCTTTGAAATGCGGATAAACCTTCATCTACGTTGTTTCTACCACAAAGATGCACCACCTGAAAGTTTAATGAAAGATGTTCTAATGAATCTCTAACAACTTGATTAATCTTCTTAGCTCCTAAACTTCCACCCATAATAGTGATTATTGGATGAGTTGTATCAAAACCTAAAAACTGTCTACCTCTTTCTGAAGAACCGTTTGTTATTTCTTTTCTTATAGGAGATCCAATTACAGTAGTCATATTTTGGGGAAAGTACATTTTTGTTTCTTCGAATGAGGTAAAAATCTTAGTTGCAAATCTCTTTGAAATATTATTTGCTAAACCAGGTGTCATATCACTTTCATGTATGTATATTGGAATTCTGAGTGTGCTTGCAGCTAAAATAACAGGAACTGATACAAAACCACCTTTAGAAAAGACCAAGCTTGGTTTTAACTTTCTCAGCAAACTTCTTGCTTCCATAAATCCTTTTATAACTCTAGCCATTTCTGTCATAGACAATCTATTTAAGTTTATCAACTAAGATTTCTCTATGTTGATAAGACAAATTTATCAATTCAAAATTACCTTTTCTTATTTGTTTCTTAATGTTAATTAATTCGCCCCAGGCCAAGTTATAAAGAGACTTATCAATAATCCCTTTTGCATACGCGACTTCAAGTTCATCAGCATCTTTTTCTATTACCTCTCCAGAAGGCAATAAGACAATATCAAGAAACAGATCATCCATCCAAGGAATATTATTTTCAATGGAGTTTTTATTACAAATATCTATATACCATTGAACTACAGCTCCATTAGCATCAAACATCGTGGTTACTGAATGATTTTTCTGCAAAGGAAATTGTTGCAACCACATATAACCATCATCCACTATGCATACATTTTTACCATTGTAATTGACTACTAATGGTTCGGTAACTTTTATTGTATTTAATAAAGTTATATATCCCTTGAACTCACTAGTATCAAGATATGATTGTGCATATTTTCTACTTACAATTCGTTTCCAACCAGTCCGGTCCCCAAATTTTCTTTTCAACATACATATCCCCTACAAACCCATTTTCCTAATTCTACCATTCACTTGAAAGTCAATCCATTCTTTTTATTAAGCTTGTTTCTAATAGATTTATTCAATCTACGGATGGTATATAATTCGAAATATATTGAATTATATATTCTTATAATTTAGAATTAATTTATCAAAAGGGGGGATTTATATGAAACACATTTATTCACCGTTACCAAGGGAAAGTTTATCTCTATCCGTTGAGTTCTCAGTTATTTGGGAGATAGCTTTGGGGATTGCCGGCTACACACATAGCAAGCTGCGCCACACCTTTGAGCAAGATGAAAACTGGTCAGACCGTCAATACACTATGTCACAAACTTTAGTAAGGAACTTAAAGGAAATCGAAGAGACAAATTTATGGTATGGATTAATCATGTTGCAGAATAAGCTTTCCTCTTCCGATATTCAAGATTTTTCGAATGCGATTATTGCGATGGAACCAGAAGAGTTTTATGAAACGCTCTTACCCTTTAAGGATCGTAAACATGAAGCATTGAAAAAGAAAACAGCTAAAGACTATCAAAATACAGACTCCTTTGTTCACTTTGCGTCTTATTTTAGGGATCATGATTATCTAGAGGAATATGTTTTATCACTGGGGCAGAAGAAACAAACCGAGATCATAGAATTATTTATCAAGACGACTTCTGAGTGGTACGAGTGGATCCGACAACATGAGGATTGGAAGAAGTGGATGCAAGCTCTTACTTTTGAAAAGAAACAGCACAGTTTGATTGATCCCTCTAAGCCAGTAGAAGAAATAGAACGGATTTCAGGCGGAGCAAAGTATTTACCTGAACCCTCTGTTTGGCAGGTAAAACTCATACCACATGTCTCCTATCGTCCTTGGATTTTGGAGTTGCGAACGTCGGAAACAAAGCTGTTCTTTTATCCATTAAAAGAGGGAGCATTATTAGAACCTGGTGTTCCTCCTCAAGAGCTAGTCCAAGGTCATAAAGCATTAGGAGATGAACTTCGCTTAAAATTACTGTATCAAATCATAAGAGGACCACTTTCACTCCAAGATTTAAGCGTAAAATTCAACGTCTCAAAAACAACGCTGCATCATCAACTCTCCCTGCTAAAAGCAGCGAAATTCATTCGGGTTGATAAAGGAGTTTATTCAGCGAACACTGTACAAATTCAGTCATTCTCTAAACGTCTCAAACAATATCTCGGAGAACCGCTATGAAAAAAAAGAGATATTCTAAATCGTTCAAATCCCTCTGGATCGGAGAAATTATCTCTGAGTTTGGAGGAGCATCTGGGGGAATTGTAAACGGCCTTTTATTATTTCAACTAACAGGCTCCAAGGAATGGATGGGAGCTCTCTGGCTCGTTTACTTTCTACCTTCATTAATTTTACAAGGAGCAAGTTCACCTTTTCTTAATCATGTACGTAAGGAGAAGATGCTTAAAACTATACAATTGATTCGTTCAGGTGCCTATCTATTTCCCCTAATTGGCTATCTCAGCGGGACTGAACTAGGAACGATAGGAGGATTGGTTGTCTTACAATTTACTTTAGGACTCTTACAGCCCATATATGCTAGTCTATCATTCTCCCTTTTACCTGATATATGTGAAGAAAAAGAGCTCGTTCAAGCTAATAGCTTATTAGATGGAACCCTTCGACTGATGAGCTTTATCGCTCCTGGTGTTACTTCCTTACTTCTTTTAGTCAGTCCTCTACATATTATTTATGTTTTTTCGAGCCTCATGTTTTTACTTAGTTATCTATCACTTTCACAAATCCCATATGCAAGTACAAAAAGGGTTGCAGCATGGTCAAGAAAGTTCTGGTGGGAAGAGATGAAAGCAGGCTATCATACCTTCTTTCAGTTTCCAAAGCTATTAAGGCTCACTCTTCTTTCTTCAACTGTGCAATTTGCGGTAGGGGCTACCATGGTTTTGAATGTGCTATTTATTCGCAGAGAGTTGCATGGACAAGCGTGGGAATATGCCATTTTTGCGGATATGTTTCCTGTAGGTTATGCTCTGGGGATGGTGCTTCTGACCAAGTTACCTAAAAACCCAAAAACGATGTATCTTGGTCTGGTTGGCGGTGGCTTTTCTTTTTTCCTATTGTATTTTGTTCAATCGATTCCATTTGCATGGGCTTGTGAACTACTTGGAGGAGTATTATTTCCCTTATTTAACGCACAAAGCGCTGCTATCTTCCAAAGTGAAGCCCCAAGAGAACGCTTATCACAACTGAGTTCAGTCCGTCTGCTCTTTCTACGAATCACGATGCCGCTCGGGGTTTTGTTCGCATCTTCATCATGGTTAGATATAAGTACACGTTTATCCTATTTTCTTATCGGCACGGTGATCGTCATTCCGGGCCTTTGTTATCTAATTATCAGCCTCACCCGTAACAACAAAGTGTTAACCGAAAATAAAAGGAGAAAAACAAGTTAGATTTGCTAAAAAGCGTATGCTCCTGTTCATATGCTTTTTAATATATGTTAAACGAATCAATAAGCTTTAGTTAATAGGGGGCTATTATACAAACGAATAGAGTGCAACTCCCCTTTTAAAAGATTATCAATAATTTGCCTTAATACCCTTGGTTCCCGTAATTCTCCATCATCAAATTTTATAAGGTCCTTTACCTTAACCCACTTGCTGTCCGTAATTTCATCTTCTACTAGATTTAAAGAACCTCCCGTAACCTCACCAGTAAAATGAAAAAGGATAACCTGACTGTTTGTACTACTGATAAAATTATATACACCAGTTGTACGGTTGAGTTTTACATCTAAGCTGGTTTCCTCTTTTACCTCCCTACGAGCTGCATCTAGAATGTCTTCACCGTATTCAATTCGTCCACTCGGGAAGTTCCATTTATTAATCGCAGTAGGTTTATTTTCCTTTATCAGTAGTACTTCATCATTTCTTAATATTGATACACTAGCGACTAAAACAATTCCATTTTGTGACATCTATTTCTCCTCCAGTTACATTATCATTTAATTCCTTTTTTCGTGATATAAGTCACATAAATTTTTAAACAATCCTTTTACAATATGAGTAAGAATAGTTCATAAGGGGGAAGTAAAATGTTTGTTGCTTGGTTGATGACGATTAGTATATTTTTAATTTGTATTTTTTCAACGTATGTAATAATTAATGGTCTGAAAGAAAAGGATCAATATGACCTAGCTATTTTACAATCTCAATTTTCAAATGTAGTCACTAAAAATGCAGAAATGATGAAAAAAGCCGTATAAATTCACATAATAAAACAGCTTCTAACTTGAAGCTGTTTTTTTCATAAAAAAATAAGCCACATCCAATGAATGCGCCTCTCTCAACCCGAAACATATGTTCGTTTTATGTGACATTTAAATTAGACAGAGGTATCCTCGACCTCCATATTCTTATTATAAACAATTCTAAATTATAAGTCTATATCTTTTCATCAAATTGTTTTATGATTTGGTTACCTGGCCGGGAAAGCTTCAATGGAAGAGGAGGAGTCTTGTGCAAGTACGTTTATGGGATACTAATTTAAAGGTTCGGTTAATCGGTGAAGGACTGTTTAACATGCTGTTTTGGATGTACTTTCCGTTTATCACCGTCTATTTTGGGGAGGCCTTAGGCAATCATGTCGCAGGAATATTAATGACGATCCCCCCGATTTTCAGCATGGTCGGTAGTCTGCTAGGTGGTGCTTTAACCGACCGGTTAGGACGTCGCCCTGTCATGCTGATGGGGGCTTTACTGCAAACCGTTATGTTTGCCTTGTTTGCGCTATCGCCTTCCCACTGGATCGATTATATTGCCTTTATCGGGATTGGGCTGGGTGGAGCCATTTATCGCCCTGCAAGCTCAGCGATGGTCGCAGATCTTGTTCCACCGGAAAACCTTCGTCAAGTCTTCGCAACATTTATGACGGCCAATAACATCGGCGCCGTGCTAGGACCAGCACTTGGAGCGATTTTCTTCTTCCAATTCAGGCAGGAATTGCTCTGGACCTGTACATTCGTGTTACTGTTTTATTTCATCGCCATTTATTTTATCGTTCATGAAACATTGCCACAAACGGCAGGAAGCAAGAAAGGTTCCACCTCGATTACCCATGTATTCAAGGAACAGTGGAAAGGATATGGGGTTATTTTTCGCGACAAGGTGTTCTTGATCTATATTGTGGCAAGCATTTTTTCGCTGATCGCCATTATGCAACTGGATCTATATTTGCCAGTCTATATCATCGACCACGTCCCTGCCCAAGCTCTTTTCAACTGGAATGGCTCTTCTCTTACGCTGTCCAGTACGGAGATATTTGGTTGGTTAGTTGGCTTTAACGGTCTTTTGTTTGTCCTATTCATTCTTCCCGTTACGAAATGGTTCGACAATTGGAAAGAACGAAATGTATTCATTCTGTCAGCCCTGTTGTCAGGAGTAGGAACATTCCTCGTTGGCGTGAACACCAATATCTGGTTTTTGTTCTTCGTCACCATCATCTTCACATTTGGAGAAATGGTCCGCTCCCCGGTGTCGCAAAGCTTTATTAGCCGCTATGCCCCGGAGAAAGCAAGAGGTCAGTATATGGCAGCCGATAGCTTACAGTACACAATCGGGAAATTTTTAGCACCCTTGACGGTGTTCCTGTCTAGTTGGATGCCGCCGATAGGAATTTTCACTATCATTTTGGCGTTTGCCCTGATTAGTATCGGGTTATACATTCAATTATTTCGAATTTATGTGGAAAAACCAGCGACAGCGGTGGATTAAATCAGAAAAGAAAAAGGCTGTCAATGTCAATTGACAGCCCTTTCATTAAATTTCACATCGTGAGTCCTCTAACTCTAGGTCCTTTTCATAAAAATGAAATCTATTTTTCCCTTGTTTTTTTGCTTCGTACATCGCATTATCTGCCTTTTTCATTAGTTCGTCGATGTTGTTTTCGCCCTGTGGAGTAATTGCAATCCCAATACTTGCTGTTACAAACAAAGACTGATTTCTAATGACGACAGGGTTCGATAAAGAAAGAACGATTCTCGTCGCAATTTGTTCGGCAACATTTGAATTTGAATTTTTTAATAAGCAGATAAATTCGTCCCCACCTAATCTACCGATTAGATCATTCTCACGAACACAGTATTGTAATCTTTTAGCGATGATTTTTAAGAATTCATCACCGATTTCATGACCAAACTTATCATTAATCGGCTTAAATTCATCCAAATCAATAAATAAACATGCCACATCAGACTGCCGAAGATTGCTTAAAACCTGCTCGCTTAGATGAATAAATCCTCTGCGATTATAAAGTCCCGTTAATTCATCTTCGAATGATAATCTTTCCAGTTTCACATTTAACCTTACGGATTCTAGCTCTTTACTTTTTAATTTATCTGCTAAAATTCCAACACTAACGGCAATGGAAATGTGTAAAAATAATCCCATGATCGTTACCAGTATATCTTGTCTGTCAAAACCAGCTTGTTGAAAAGCTTCGATAGTTTCGAAAAATAAATGAAGAAAGATAGCGATGGCTGAAATGAATAAACCACCACGCAGCCCTAAATAGTAGCTAAAGATCACTGATGGTACTAGAGCGATCAACCAAAACATTTCTACCGTATCTTCATCAAAAATTACTTCCAAATTATCCTCCAATAGGGTATCAGAAAGAATAGGAAATAACAGCATCACAAACGTAAGTAACCAAAAGCGTAAAGGAATTATTCGCAAGCGTTTCATCAAATCACTCATTTATTTAAAATAACACACAATCAATATAGTAAAATACCCCTAAAAATATTACAAATGGTAATTTCATACTAAGATAAAAAACGAGGTTTTCCTCTCCTCCCGAATCTTGTCCTTTTCCTATTCCACAATACAATTTCCCGACAAATGTAAACAAAAGTTGATATTAAATTTATCTTCACCTAGTAAGATAATCAACGAAAGAAAAGAAGGAGGTAATACATAGTGAGAAAGCGATTATATCCTATTACCGATTGGGTTTCTACAAAGCGGGGGATGTGGATTACGATCATTGCCTGGTTAGTCCTAATGATTGGCCTAAGTGCTGGACCAAGACTTGGCGATTATAAAGTAACCAATTTCCAATCCCTCCCTGATGAAGCCCAATCTATTATAGCGGAGAAAAAGACAGAAGAACTTTTTCCAAATGAGCAAGGCACACCAGGAATCATGGTGTTTCATAATGAAAATGGTGCTATCGATACCGATGAAGTCAAGCAAATTTTGACTGGAATCATCATCGAAGATATCGACGGAATTGAAAACATTGTCGATATCAACACCCTTTCACCTCAGGCTCTTGCGGGCTTTATTTCCGAAGATGATTCTACAATGATTGTCCCAATGGAGTTAAAAAAAGGCCTAGGGAATGATGAGTATTCCGAAATCAATGACAAGGTTTCCAAGATTGGCAATAAGATTGCCGGTACCCTTGAAAGTACTGACTTTTATATCACGGGTCCTGCTGGGATTGCCGGCGATACGATTAAATTATTTGAACAAGCAGATTTTGTCCTGCTGCTTTCCACAATTGGAATTATTTTAGTATTACTAATCGTCATTTACCGTTCACCGTTACTGGCATTTATTCCTCTCCTTGCGACCGTTATTGTCTATCAGGTTGTCAATCAAAGCGTTGCCTTGCTCGGGGCGGCTGGTTTAGAAATCAATAACTCAACCACCTCGATCATGAGTATCTTGCTTTTTGCAGCAGTAATTGATTATTCCTTGTTTGTGTTTTCCCGATACCGTGAGGAGCTCAACAAAGTGGATAGTAAATATGACGCCATGAAAGTTGCCATGCGGGCAACAGGCGAGCCTGTGTTTTTTGCTGGCGGAACGGTATTAGCAGCAATGCTCATCCTCTTCTTTGCTAATTTCCGAGATTATCAAAATTTTGCACCGGTCTTCGGGTTGGCCATGTTCTTTATCATGTTAGCCTCCATTACGTTGGTCCCTGCTTTATTTACGTTATTTGGACGCAAAGCGTTCTGGCCAAAGGTTCCAAAGTATGGTCAGGATAAAGAAGTGAAACACGGAATCTGGGGGCCAATAGCCAAGTTTGTGGTTAATAAGCCTGGTTTCTCTAGAGGATTTGTTGCGGTTTTTCTAGTTATTACAGCTTTGAATGTGTTTAATCTTGATTATGAATTTGATACGGTCAAAAAATTCCCGAAAGATTTACCGTCTCGTGTCGGTTACGAAATTGTTGAAGCTAGATATGATAAGGGTGAGCTTGCCCCTACTACCCTGCTAATTGTTGGGGATGAAGCTCTAACACAGGACGACAAAACGGCATTGATCGACAACCTCCAAGACATGGATGAAATCGCGTCCGTGCGGATGACGGCCCAATCGGAGGATTCCAAGGCCTTGAAACTGAGCATTGCTTTAGCAATGAATCCATATTCTAAAGAATCTATTCAGTTTATCGAGGATTTACGAAATAATGCACCCGAACGATTAGAGAAGCTTTCAATCACTGGTGAAGCACATCTTAGCGGAGTAACGGCAAAGCTTGCCGATGAGCGTGAAATAAATAATCGAGATATCTTGATCATTGTGTTACTAGAAACCCTTCTCATACTAGTACTCTTATTCGCCCTAACTCGTTCGATTAAGATGCCGATTTATATGATGGCAACCATCTTACTTTCGTTTGTATCAGCTTTGGGCCTTGGAATTTTCCTTGTGGATGTCCTCTTTGGTCATGAAGCCGTCAGCAGTCGTGTCCCTGTGTATGCCTTCATCTTCCTTGTGGCATTAGGGATCGATTATAACATTATCCTGGCTTCTCGATTCATGGAGGAACGGAAAAATCATCGCGTGAAAGATGCGCTTGAAATCGCCATCCGCAATACCGGCGGTGTCATCTCATCTGCTGGAATCATTCTCGCCGCAACCTTTGCCGCGTTGACAACAATGCCAATAGCCGACCTATTCGTGTTTGGATTTATCGTCGCAATCGGCATCCTTTTAGATACCTTCCTTGTGCGCGGAATGCTTCTGCCAGCCTTGATACTGTTATTTGAAAAAGATAAGCAAACCTCTCATAATAGTCAATAATGAGAATACAAAGGGGCTCCCTTTGTATTCTCCCTTTTAGGAGGTTCATTCGATGAAAATTCTCGTTGTAGACGATGATGTCTATATTCAACAGCTCGTATCCATTCATTTAAGCCGTGAAGGCTTTCAGGTATATAAAGCAAACCATGCCGAAGAAGCATTAGCCCTTTTGGAGGAAAAAACCGTTGATTTAGCCATTGTCGATGTCATGATGCCAGGGATGGATGGGTTTGAATTAACGAAAGTTTTGTCAGAGGACTTAACTATCCCCGTCATTTTGCTAACCGCTAAGGGACAGCTCAGCGACAAGGAACGTGGCTTCTTAGCGGGTTCAGAGGACTATATCGTCAAGCCGTTCGAGGTGAAGGAACTCCTATACCGTGTGGCAGTTGTCCTGCGCCGTGTTGAACGGGCAATGGAAACCGTCATCAAGGTCGGGAATCTCTTGATCGATCGGAAAAGCTTTGAAGTCATCATCAATCAAGAAACCATTCTTCTTCCATTAAAGGAATTTGAACTGCTAAGTCTGTTAGCCTCACGTATGAATAAAATTACCCCTAGAGCTGCACTCATTGAACAAGCATGGGGGATCGATTATGAAGGAAGCGAACAAACCTTAAATACCCATATTAACCGGATTCGGGAACGTTTAAAAAAGTACGAGGCATCGGTGGAAATTCAAACAGTTCGGGGAATGGGCTATAAGCTAGAGGTTACAAGATGAAGACGCTCTACCGAAAATTCATCGTGGCAACGCTAGTGATTTTATCAATCAGTATCACGATTGGCTTTATCTTAGCCAATATTGTGTACATGACCTCGACCAAGCAGAAAATCGATCAACAAAATGTAGAGATTACAGAGGAAATTACTTCAAAACTTGAAGGGATGCATTCCCATCCTTCTTCCTACAAGCCTTTCTTAGAATCGATTGGAAAGCTTGGGTATCAGATTTATATCGTAAATGAATCGGGAGAGGAAGCTTATTTCGGCCAGCCTTTTAAAAAGAAAGAACTTCCTCAAGAAGCAAGGAAGGTGCTAAAAGAAAAGGAAATCTATCATGGTATGGATCAATTTTCTGACCAATTCCTAATGATGGGGCATTTCTCAAATGATATAAAGAATACGGTAGGTGTGCCGTTTACCATGAACGGGGAGCAATACGGATTGTTCCTGCGTCCGAATAATAAACTTCTGTTTTCCGATATTCATATGATTCTTGCCTGGTTTTTTGTTGCGATTGCTGTTGTGAGCATTAGTGGGGTTATCTGGTTTGCTAAGCATCTTATCCGGCCGATCACTAAGCTAACCGAAGCGACGAAGGAAATTACCCGCGAGAATTTCAACTACACCTTAAAGATTGAGCGAAACGATGAAATTGGCCAATTAGTGGAAAGCTTCAACACGATGCAAAAGCAATTACAGCATAATGACGAAGCTCGTAAGTCCTTCATCAATAATGTATCGCATGATTTTCAGTCACCACTCATGAATATTCAAGGATATGCGGAGCTTTTAAAGTCGCAGGAAGTAACCGAGCATGAGCAAAGCGAATACCTACAAATCATTGATGGGGAAGCAAAGCGACTTTCCAATTTAACGAAGCAGCTACTGCTCTTGACATCCCTTGATCAGAACGCCTATCCGATGAAGCTTTCAGATGTTCAACTGAATGAACAAATAAAACAGACGATTCGCAGGTATCAATGGCGACTGGAGGAAAAGGAAATAGAAGTTTCTTATAAGCTGCCATCCATCAAGATGAAGGTGGATGCCGAGCTTATGAGCAATGTTTGGGACAATTTACTGACCAACGCCATCAAGTACAACGCTCACGGAGGTACGATCTGGATTGGACTAACGACAACAGAGGACACATTATCGATTATTTTTAAAGATACAGGAATCGGGATGACCAAGGAAGCCGTTACGCAGATTTTCGATCGTTTTTACCGTGTCGATTCGTCTAGAAAAAAGGATGGAACAGGCCTTGGTCTATCAATTGTCAAACAAATTATTGACCTGCATGGGGGAAAAATCAAAGTCGATAGTTTAGTTGGTGAAGGAACCACCTTCACGATTTTACTACCCTATATAAATAAAAAATGGGAGGAATAAAAAATGGAACAAACTTGGAGCATTCGCTTAATTCGGTTTGCGGCGATCTTTGGTATCATTGGAACCTTCTTAGGCTCACATATGGCTGGAAATATGGATTATGCCTTACGACCGATTCATGCCCACATCTTACTCGTAGGTTGGCTTTCTGTATTCGCCTGGGGAATTTTTTATAAGTCTTACAAGATTAAATACAAAAAACTCGTATCGATTCACAGTATCTTAGGCATGGTGGGTGCTGCAGGTTTAACCTTAGGCATGTGGATGTACACGATTAACCCATTCAATTTAAACGAAACCTTCGTCATGGTATTCTTCATCGTGGGTGGAACCTTACTATTACTGGCCTTTTTACTATTTGTGCCGATTACCTTTCTGATTGAGAAGCAGGAGAATCAGTAGAAAAAAACGAGTAGCGCACTTGGTTATTTCTCCAAATGCGCTACTTTCTTATCTATATATACCTTTAAACGGTCTTAATAGGCTGTCCAACCAGCGTCGCCAGTAATAACTGTTCCATTCACAAAACTTGATTCGTCAGATGCTAGGAATAAAGCAATATTCGCAATCTCTTCCGATTTACCAATACGTGGATTAACCGCTAATCCTGCTTGACTGCGCCCCATGCCAAATTGGCTAATTCCTGTCATCGAAGCACCGATATTGGTTTCCACTCCGCCTGGTGCAATCGCGTTACAACGAACACCGCTTGTTGCGTACATGAAACCAGTGTTTTTCGTAAAGCCAACCACTGCATGCTTAGAAGCGGTATATGCTGCCCCTGCTCTAGCTCCTTGAAGTCCGCCAGCAGATGCAATGTTAATGATGACACCTTTTTGCTTCTCCAAAAAGATTGGTAATGCTTTACGAGTGGAACGCATCACACTGGTTGTATTGATGGCAAAAATTCTTTCCCATTTCTCATCTTCTATTTCACCTGCAGGTTCAAAGTTGTCCATAATCCCTGCATTATTCACTAAAATATCTAAAGTTCCATACGTATTTACCACCGTATCAATCAGATTTTGAATATCATCTTCTTTGGCCACATTGGCCATCACCGCAATCGCTTCTCCACCATTTGACTTAATTTGATCGACAGTGAGATTGGCTGCCTCGATGTTGATATCAGAAACTACCACTTTTGCCCCTTCTTTTGCATAAAGAGCAGCAATCGCTTTCCCCATACCTGAAGCTGCACCTGTTACAACGGCTACTTTATTTTCAAGTCTCATATCCATTCCCCCGAATGATTTAATAGGGTGATCACTTTAATCAACATCTGTTGATTAACTTAACCCTAATTATAGTATAATTACCGTAAAAAGGCGTTTCAATCAGCAAAAGGCGGTTGAACTGTTGCTTAATAAACACATCCTCTTAGAAATGTGCAATAAAGAAAGTAAAAGAACACAGGGGGGTTTTTATGTCTACTAAAGTTGATTATATCGATAAAAGAATCATGAAATCGAAAAAAGCCATGAAAGATGCCTTGCTCTCGTTAATGCAGGAGAAAGATTTCAAAGAAATTTCCATTTCGGATATCGTGCGACTTGCAGATCTTAACAGAGGAACGTTTTATAAACATTATCAATTTAAAGAGGATCTATTAAGTGAAATCATCGATGAGGTCATCACCAGCTTAGTCGATTCTTATCGTGATCCTTATAAAAATAAAGAAGTTTTTGAGGTAAATAAACTGACAACCTCAGCAATTAAAGTATTTGATCATGTCAGTAAATATTCAAACTTTTACGCCCTGATCGTGCAAACAAATGCCTTAGCAGGATTCCAACAAAAGTTTTGCAATGTATTAAAAGACTTAACATTAAATGATATTACAGATTCTCTTCCAAACGTTAAAATCGACCGGGAATTACATGCTAGTTATCAGGCATATGCCATTTTAGGCCTAATTATTGAATGGGTTAATGGAGGGTTTAAATATAGTTCCAGTTATCTTGCCGAACAATTACTGGAGATTATCAAACTGAAATCCACTTCTTCTATTATTAAAACAAAGCGAGCGTAAATCCTAATTGATTTACGCTCGCTTTTGGTAGCTTTTATTCTTCCACTTTGGAAATAGCACTTTTTAAAAGGGTACAGCTATGTCCTTTGCTGCACATACTTTATTACGGCCTGTATTTTTCGCCTTATACAAAGCCTTATCGGCATCTTCAATAATGTTTTTCGCGTCGGATGTCGTTTCATTGTAACAAGCCACACCAATCGAAACACTGATATGGATCGTATCGGCGGATAGATTAAATTGATTTTCCTCTACAACTTTTCGGATGTTTTCAGCGATATTTATGGCCTTTTCTAAAGGGCAATCCAATAATAATACGGTAAACTCTTCTCCACCGTTTCTGCTGACAATATCAAATGACCTCGTAGAATTTTTTAATAGCTCACCAAGCTGTTTTAAAACTTCATCCCCTTGAGAGTGACCAAATTTATCGTTTATTTTCTTAAAAAAATCTATGTCGATATATAGCAAAGAGAGTTTTTCGTTTTTGCCCTCTACCTTTTCTAATAAATCATTAAAAATAGCATCAAATTTACGATAATTGTTTAAACCCGTTAAGCCATCCACCATGGATTCGTTCTTATATTTTTCAAAAAGCAGTTGAATGGATCTTAAATAGTTGATGATATAAAATGCTGCTAATCCTCCTAAATAAGAAACGACCCAATAAATCGGAAGCAAAATCATCAGGATATCCGTGTCTTTAATAACAAGGGTATAAAGAATAGAGAAAACAAGATTATTCCAGGTTAGGGATAGAATGACTTTGGTTTTCCTCGTAAGGCGGCTCTTTGCTAAGACCACAGCACCTGTTGTCACCAATAGCATGATTACCAATGCTAAAAAGGAAGCTAAGTTTACACCAATGAGAAAGCGGCCGATTATAATGATTACCATTGCCAGATAGGCGGGGATCAAGCCGCCATAAAAGGCTAGCAAAATAATCGGGATATGACGGAGATCCACAATGGAATCTCCAATATGGATACTATACTGCATCAGGATATTCCCAATGACTCCGCCTACTAATCCAACGATGATCTTTCTTTTGATAGAGGACTTTCGATGTAATGGACGGTTGTTCGTTAATTGACTATACAAAAAAAGAAGCGAGGCAAGAATAGCTAGATTGGAAAAAAATTCTTTTATTATCATGATTTATCACCTTAACTAAAATACCACATTGAAAAGCAAAGCGTAATCGTTATTTTTGCACAAGACTAAGAGGTACTAAAAAAGCAGTCCCCCCTCCCTATAGGGCTTGAAATACTGCTTCTATTTCGCCTCTAAAATTTTCAACTCCTCCGCTTCATACATCGTTCTGGTGAATCGGTAAATTTGAATCGCAAGGTGTTTTTCATGATCCGTTAATTTACGTTGCCATTTCTGCTCTAGCCAATAGATGGGTTCGTTGTAGAAGATTTGGTCAAATACAAGTGGCTCCATGATGATACCTCCTGCGAAAAGTAAGTACCATTATTATTGCCATCTAACGACTTGAAATAATCCACTCCCTACTTTTTACTATTCACATCTGAATATTTAGCCATATAATACATATCCTATTTTTGTTTAGGAGGTGACTTTTGATGGCTAATAATAGAAATTCTCATACAGACGATAATGGTATCGCAGAAAGCATTAAAAACACAGCAGGTTCTGCTTTTGAAACGGTGCATAATGCATTAGAGGCAACAGAGAATATTGCCATGAAAGCAGTGGATGCAACCAAAAACGCTGTTAACAATGTAACTGGCAACACAAACAACAACCAAAATTGATGAAAGAATAAAACGCCATTTGGCGTTTTTTTTAATGAATCAGTTTTGATAACCTTCCTTTACCACTTATCTTTAATTCAATTGCTTCTTTAATATCGAATAGTAAATCCTTCAGAAAGCCAAAGTAAGGAGGAGTACAGTGAAAGGGGGAGTTCCTGAAGCATGCTGATGGAGCATTGGATTCTGGCAGCAATGTGGCTGTTCGGCTTTATTGGCTTTACTCTGTTTATTCCACGCAAAGAGTGGCGCAAAGGATTCTTGGCATTCTTAATGTTTCAAGCCATCATCTGGCTATGCGATATGCCTGCTTTTCAATATGGTTTGTTAAGTGCACCTGTTCGGGAGTTCCCAAAAGCGACAGACCTCCCCCTTACCATCGATTATTTTTTTTATCCCGTTTTGTTTTCCATCTTTTACATCCATAGGAGAGTAAAAGGAAGTCTGTGGTCCAGAATTTCTTACTTTTTTGTTTGGATCTCTATCATTACGATATTTGATGTTATTATCGGAAGGTACACAGATTTATTAGAATATGAAATCTTGAAGTGGTACGGAATGTGGATTTACATTGGATTTCTCTTTTACGTGAGTCAATTCTGCTGTAATTGGTTTTATAAAGACCAATCTTTGTTTCAAGTGGAGCAGGGGATTCAATGAAAATGGAATGGTGGCTTTTATTATCTGTGTATCTAGTTGCAACAGGAATTCTTTTTTTCATCCCCAAAAATAAAATCCGTCTTGCGGCAGTGGCCTTTTTGTTCCAACAGGTGATTACTTTTCTTATTGGTTTAGTGGTTGTAGAACTGGGGCTGCTTTTGTATCCCGTAAGATTATTTGCTTCGATTAATCGGACAAGCTTTACCTTTGAGTTTTACGCATTTCCTGTCATATCCGCCGCTTTTAATGTATGGTATCCCAATAATCGAAGTACTCTCATTCAATGGGGTTATTATATTGGATTTAGTTCTGTGTTGACAATCATTGAAGTCATTATTGAAAAATACACGAATCTCATCAAATACATACACTGGGATTGGTATGTTTCTTGGATAACCATTTGTCTTGCGTTATTTTTAGCACGTTTATTTTGTGTATGGTTTTTCGCTAAGGGGAGAGTTTAATACTGTACCCTTGAAACATTCGTAACCCGCTGCCCAAACGAGCAGCGGGTTTCCTATTTCACTTGATAATAGTCAACATACCAATCGGCAAACTTCTGCAGTCCTTCTTCAATGGATGTTTTCGGCTTGAATCCCAAGGCTTTTTCCAATAAATCAGTCGAAGCATAGGTTGCCGGGACATCCTCTGGCTTGAGTGGTTCAAAGCTTTTTTCAAAAATAACCTCTTTTTCTAAAGCCTTGCTTAACGCTTTTTCGAGCGTTTCAATAAAAAACATTAGCTTTTCAGGGCGGTTGTTTCCAATGTTATACACCTTATGAAGAACTGTTTCAGTAGGAAGATGATTAATAATCCGTTCCATTCCCTCGACAATGTCGTCGATATAGGTGAAGTCTCGGTACAGATCGTTTTCAAAATCACCGTTATTAAATATTTGAATCGGCTCACCTGCAAAGTATTTATCGGTAAATCCGAAGTATGCCATATCCGGCCGCCCCATCGGACCGTAAACCGTAAAAAAGCGAAGTCCGGTCGCAGGGATTTTATAAAGGTGGCTATATGTATACGCCATCAACTCATTTGATTTTTTCGTCGAGGCATACAGGGATACCGGTTGATCGACATAATCAGATTCTTCAAAGGGAACCTTTTGATTGGCTCCGTAAACGGAACTAGATGATGCATACACAAGATGCTCCACCGGATAATGGCGGCAGGCTTCAAGGATGTTATAGAAACCGATGATATTGCTTTGTATGTAGGCATCTGGATTCTCGATAGAATATCGGACACCGGCCTGGGCGGCAAGATTTACGACGACAACGGGCTTATGCTGTTCAAAGATCTCAATTACCATCGCTTTTTCTGAGATATCCCCTTTGATAAAGGTAAAATTTTCATAACTCTCCAGCTGCTGTAGCCGCGCCAATTTTAGATTAACATCATAATAGTCATTGAGATTATCCACACCAATTACCTGGGAGCCTTTTTCTAGTAATTTTTTAGATAAGTAGAATCCAATAAACCCAGCTGCACCGGTAATGAGATAGACTTTATTGATAGATTTCAAGATTCTTCCGCTCCCTTACCGTAGATTTCCTGCCAATCGAATGGTACTCCACCCCTGCTGCTTCCATTTCTTCAACGTGATAAATATTTCTTCCGTCAAAGACTAACGGGGTTCTCATTAAATCCTTAAAGGTTCCCGGCCTTACTGCTTTTATTTCCTCCCATTCCGTAAATATAAAGCAAACATTGGCACCGTCTAACGCTTCCTCGATCGTGGCAACATAGGTGATTCTTCCATCAGGATATACCCGAGCAAAGTTCTCCGTGCCAACAGGATCATAGGCAAAAATATTCGCCCCCTGCGCTAATAACAACGGCACATTCTCAAGCGATGCGGCTTCTCTCAAATCATCCGTACCAGGCTTAAAGGTCAATCCTAGCACCGCCACCTTAAGTCCATGAAAGGTAATCAGCCGTTTGCTCGCTTTTTGATATAGGGTCGTCTTTTGCTCCTTGTTCACATCAATCGCCGCTTCGACTGTTTTCAGCTCATAGCCATACTGTTTCGCCAAATACGCCAATGCCTTCGTATCCTTAGGCAGGCAGGAACCACCAAACCCAATCCCCGCCTGTAAAAATTGACTTCCAATCCGCTTATCAAAGCTCATCCCTTTGGCAACATCTTGAATATCCGCTCCAACCCGTTCACAAAGATTAGCAATCTCATTCATATAGGAGATTTTCAGGGCGAGAAAATCATTTGAGGCGTACTTAATCATTTCTGCCGACCTCCGGTTCACAGAGACAATCGGGAGACGAAACGGTTCATAAATCTCCATAAGCAGCGCTTCCGCCCATTTGCTTTCGGTGCCAATAATAATTCGTTCGGCATGAAGCGTATCCTGAACAGCTGAACCTTGTGATAAAAATTCAGGGTTGGAGGCAACCTCTACTTTGACATCGTGGACTAGAAAGTCGTGAATAAACTGCTCGACTTTATCATTGGTACCAACGGGAACCGTCGATTTAACCACAACAAGACAACCCTTCTCGATTGATTCCGCTATTTGCCTTGCCACGGTAGCAATATAGGAAAGATTGGCCGATCCGTCCGGCTGCTCTGGAGTACCGACACCAATAAAAATCGCATCAGCATCCCGGTAAGCAGATTGATAATCAGTTGTAAAATGGAGTCTATTCATTGCTATATTTTCCCTTAATAAAACCTCCAACTCAGGTTCATAGATCGGAGAAAGCCCTGCCTTCATGGTAGCGACTTTTTCCTCATCGATGTCGACACAGATTACCTGATGGCCAACCTCAGCGAAACATACTCCCGCCACTAAGCCGACATAACCCGTTCCCGCCACTGCGATTTTTTTGTTCATGGATTCGTTCCACCTGCCTTTATTGTTTTGATGATGATTTCAGAGGATTATTGAACTTTTCATAATGACAGTTTTACTGTTTCCTTTGTGGTTTGGGGCTTTATGAACCTTTCATAGTTACCATCTTGCTGCTTCCTTTGTGGTTTGGGGCATTATGAACCTTTCATAATTACCATCGTACTGTTTCCTTTGTGGTTGGGGGCATTATGAACCTTTCATAATTACCATCTTGCTGTTTCCTTTGCGGTTGGGGGCATTATGAACCTTTCATAATTACCATCTTGTTGCTTCCTTTGCGGTTGGGGGCATTATGAACCTTTCATAATTACCATCGTGCTGTTTCCTTAGAGGTTGGGGGCATTATGAACCTCTCATAATTACCATCGTGCTGTTTCCTTTGCGGTTGGGGGCATTATGAACCTTTCATAGTTACCATCATGCTGTTTCCTTTGCGGTTGGGTGCTTTATGAACCTTTCATAATTACCATTTTGCTGCTTCCTTTGCGGTTGGGGGCTTTATGAACCTTTCATAGTTACCATCTTGCTGCTTCCTTTGTGGTTGGGGGCATTATGAACTTTTCATAGTTACCTTTCCGCCTCTTCCTTTAAGATTTCAGGAATTATAAAACCTTTCTACGATAGCGCACCGCCACTTCCTCTAAATTTCATGCATTATGACCCACATAATTCTAGAGTAATTTCAATAACTCCTCCTTTTCTGCCAGTTGCCAATGGATTCTTCTGTTCCATCAAACTCAGTTTCATATAATTTTACTCTAAACACTTTTCGAAATTTTATAAAAATGCAACAATATAAATATAAGATAATATCGGCTAGGGGATGACATGATGAATTTATTCGTAGATGAGAGTATTGAGATTTATGTTGAAGATACTAGTATTATATCGAAAATAAAACAAAAAAATCAGAATTTATCCACAATAAAAAAACAACTAAAAATCCATCCTAGAGTACTATTAAGTGACTGGAGTAATATAGAAAGTACATTAAAAAAGCAAAAGGAAATTCCTAGTTCGCCGATCGTCATTGGTATCTGGAAGCCTCTTGTCCAGTGCCATATTACGGATGATAAGATGCAAGTTTATGTTTATATAAATTTATTAGAAAGTGAGTTAGAGAGTGAAATCGAAAATGTAAAAAATCAAATTTATCAGTGGTTAGAGACTAACAACGTTACGTACGGAATTTTAACAGATGTCATAGAGAATGGTTTAAAGGTTCAATGTGGCCTATTAATTGCAGAAGGCACTGAAGCTGTTTATGGGGATGATGCAAAAGTTAAATATTTTCAGTTATCCGAAAGAAAACCCCGTACGCGTGAGGATGGCAGTGTAGATCATTTTGAAATAAACTTTATTGATGAAGTAAAAAAGGGTGACTGGTTAGGTGAGAAGATATTTTTAACGAATGGAACCGACGGTAAAAATGTCTTAGGTCATGTCATTCGTGCAAAGAAAGGGAAAGACATCAAGTTGTTATATGATCCAAAAACTGTCTATTCTGTAACAGAGGATAACATGGAAGTATTGAGAGCATCGAATAATGGTGCAGTGTCTTTCGATTACAAGGGATTAATATCGGTAGTAAATATATTAACCATTGATGGAGATGTAGGAATTCGAACAGGGAATATTCATTACGATGGTTCAGTTGTGATTAAAGGAACGATCGCCATTGGTTATTCCGTCACGGCAAATAATGATATTTCGGTATTAGGCGATCAAGGTGTGACTTCTGCTAGGGTAGAATCATTAACTGGTGACGTAATGATAAAAGGAGGAATTTTTGGAAAAGCGGTCATAAAAGCGAAGAATAATGTATTTGCTAGGCATACAAATGAAGCATTGATTGAGGCTGGTGGTAATGTAACCATTGGAACCTATATTTTTAACAGTTACATGAAAGCAGCGAATATTTTTACAACAGATAAGAGACAGGGTAAAATTATTGGTGGAATAATAAAAGCACAAGGGAAGGTGTCTTCTGCCATTATTGGAAACCAAACGGAGCTAAAAACGGAAATACATATCGACGGATTTGATAGACAAATACTAGAAAATGAAAAAGAAACATTAGAGAAGCAAAAGGAAGATATCGCAAAAAGAATAGCATTCGTATCAGAAAAAGTGAAAGCGTTACAATTATTAAAAAGTCAGTCTCGTGAGTACATAGTAGAATATATGAAGAATAAATCAGAATTAGATAATTTATTAGAAGAAAGTAGTAAAATCGAGCACCGATTACAGACAATAGCAAGTTTATTATTGGTTAAAGGTATGGGTGAAGTGGCTTCGTCTGAAGTATACCCAGGTACAATTATTACGATTAAGAATATAACGAAGCCCATTGAAATAGTATCAAAAGGTTCATTTTATTTGATCAATGGAGAAATAACCTTGGATTGATATGCTTTTCGGTTTACAATAGGGGGCCGAGGTTGATCAAAATCAAAAACTATTTTGATAACGTTTTCACCATGACACTGATCTCAATTATGCTCAAAACGTAAAAATTAGCTGCACCCAGTTAAATTGGAGTGCAGCCTTTTTTTTGATCAGTTGCTTAGGAATAAAAAATTTCTACATTCATATTGACTCTCACGTTACGGGATACTTTATAGTACATATTGAAGGGAGCGAAACACGATGAAAGTCAAAGAAGTTGCTGATTTAGTTGGGGTGAGTGTGCGCACACTGCATCATTATGATGAAATCGGATTATTAATCCCCGAGGAAACCACCGAATCAGGTTATCGAGTCTATTCTGACGAGAATCTCGAGACTCTTCAACAAATCTTATTTTTTAAAGAATTAGGCTTCCCTTTAAAGAAAATCAAGGAAATTCTTTTGAGTCCATCATTTGATCGGCAAGAAGCACTTGAAATGCAGCGGAAAATGCTGCTGGAGAAAAGAAGCCGGCTCGATAAAATGATTGGGACACTCGAAAAAACAATTCAACATTCGAAAGGAGAAATTCAAATGTCAAATAAAGAAAAATTCGAAGGCTTTGATTTTAGCCATAACCCATACGAACAAGAAGCAAGAGAAAGATGGGGGGACAAAGCCGTCGATGAAGCGAACGAAAAGGCAGCTAAAATGAGGAAGTTCGATCAAGACAAATTCAACGAAATCTACCGTAATCTTGCCGCCATTCGTCACCTTGCACCCGATTCCCAAGAAGCGCAAGCAGGAATTAAAGAGTGGTTCGTGTACTTGAACAAAATGGGCAACTACTCACTAGAAGCGTTCAAGGGCTTAGGACAAATGTACGTGGATGACGAGCGTTTCACAAAAAACATCGATCAATTTGGTGAGGGCTTAGCTAAATTCATGCGCGATGCCATGGCTGTCTATGCGGATACTAATAAATAAAAACTAAACCGAAAAACGCCGTTTCCTTCAAACGGCGTTTTTTGTCTCGAACATCAAGATTTGCGTTCATTTCCCCGCTTGAAATTCCCTGTAATCTTTGCCATGATTAGCTGTTTTGCCATTTCATTTTCAGCCGATTCTATTTTCTTAAGAAACTTCTCAGCTTCTTTCCCTTTCAGGATTTTCACTTGTTTCCCATTGTAATCTAAAAAGACCGTGTTATCCTTAGTCACTCGAAAACAAAAGGGTTCTTCCCCTAAACGATTCCTTTTATCGATATTATCCATTTTTCACCCTATTCCCCATTACTTCAATTAGACACCTAAAAATTCTGTTTCCAGTTCCCTTTCATTCAATTGTTTATCAAAATCGACTTTATAGGCCTTAGCACTCGGTCTGGAGCTTACGATCTTATGAATTTTATCCCCGATGTAATGAATCGCGACACCATCATCTGCTGCGATTCCAGGTTTTATTTTATGAGAAGCCACTAGTTCTTGATAGGTAGGCCGTCGATCTGCTTCGCCATCATAATGGGGACAATTGCTGCCCTTCAAGAATCCTAAACAGGTTAATGGTTCCAGCTTATCACCATAGGAATCGGTTACTCCTTCTTCAAACCAACAAATCGAACCCGCACTAATGCCCGCTAAGACGATTCCTTGCTCCCACGCCTTTCTCATGATTGCATCCAAGCCCCATTCCCTCCACAAGGCTAATAGATTCTTGGTATTTCCACCGCCAACATAAATAATGTCTTTGTCTAAAATAAATCCCTCTAAATCTCTTGTCGGTGGTTTAAATAGAGACAAGTGTGAAGGCTGGCATTCTTGCTTATTAAAATAGTCATAAAACCAGTTGATACAAATATCCGCGTCCCCACTGGCAGTAGGAACATAGCAGATTTTTGGGTTTGTTTTACCTGACTGCTGAAGAATATAGGAATCTAGCAACGGATTCTCGGGCTCCATCGAGAACCCTCCGCCTCCCAGAGCAATGATTTGTCGCATCTTTCAACCACCTTTCAAATCGATGAAATAGAATTCTACATCCGTAAGGATGATTCCTTCTTCTTTGACCATTGCCATTTTTTTACTCATATAGTAAAATATAATTAAGTAAAAAATATTTTACTAAAAAATAATTTATCAACGAAAGGAGATTGATATCAATGAGCCTTTTAGATATTTATTTACAAAAGAACGGAAAGAAACGGTACGATGTGTACAAAGAAACGGGAATCAGTCAGCAGATGCTCTCAAGTGTCAATAAAAAAAATGTCAGTAGCTATTCCGTTAAGACGCTTCAGGCCATTGCTCAAACCGTAGGAAAAAGTGAAGGGACCGTTCTGGATGAATTGGTCCAACTAGAAAACGAAAATGTCTACTTCGAAGCCTTTAATGCAGAAGATCTCCTAGTAGCCTTTAAAAATAAGGAATCTCGAATTGTCATCAAAGGCGAGTATAAAAAGGAATTAGAAAAATACGCGGAAGCCCAGCTTTCTGACACAGAAACATTAGGGCTAGAATTAGGTTCTGCGGGACTGGTATCTGTTTTTGCAGAAGTGATCCTGCAAGTATACAATGCGATCATAAGTAAAGATGATGACCAAAAGAAGATTGAAAACCAGATCCGAAAATACAAATTTGCAAAACTCAATGAAAATGAAATCCTGTTGTACTTGCGTCAATTAGATTATTAAACAAAGCACTCACCAGGGTGCTTTGTTTTTTTAGGTACGATAACTTTCTTATATTGGCGCCTTCCCATGGTCCGAATTCCGCTTCGTTTTCATTTTGGGGACATTGGCGGCCTTTCATTGTACTGAATTTCGCTTCGCTTTCATTTTCAGGACATTGGCGCATTCCCATGGTACCGATTCTCGCTTCGTTTTCGTTGTCCCCCACTGACCCTCTACCTTTTTCATTCAGTGAAATAATAATAACTCGTACCATTCCAATGCTTAGCAGTTGTATTTCTTTTACCTTTCCAGCCTTGTTTCTGTAATTCTTTTGCAATTAATCTATTAAAGACACCATGCCCAACCAAGGCAACGGCCCCATTTTCTGCAGCCACATCGGTTAATTGCTGTGCAGCCTTTTTCGCTCTTAATTTGGCAGCTGATAATGACTCGCACTCGTTCGAATAGCCACCTAACCATAGGATTCTTAAAAGAACCGCCCACAGATTTGGTCTTAATTTTAGTAACTTCATCTCTAATCTCGGTAACTCCGTTTCTCGAAAAATCGGATTAGAAATGACCTTTCCCCCTGGTTTCAATAACTGGGTAGACTCTACTGCGCGTTTTAAGTCGCTGGTCACCACGATCTTGGCAGCTGTTATTTTTTCGATGGTGTCAGCAGGATAGGTTGATTCCTCAAACACGCCATTGTTATCATATTTCTCAACCCACTGCTGAAAATCCAAACAGGTGATTTTATCATTTTCAATGTGCAGTGACTTCCCATGTCGAATTAAGGTTATTTCCATTGTCCTCTCCTCTTACAAATTTTCTATCAAATCTAAGTAGTATTCTTTAAGTTTCTCTTTTAAAAAAACGGGTTCGATGATTTTGAGCTTCTTACCGTAGCTTGCCAAATAGGAAATGATAAAGCTCATTTCACTAGGTTCAAACGTTCCAACCAAATACTTTTCGTCTACTACCCTCATAGAAGGAAACGGCTGCTGCTGAAAAACCTCCACACCTTCTGAAGTAATCAGGCATTTAAACGGAACAGCTTGCGTGCTCGGTTCCCAAAGGCCATGTGCATTTTCAAGATGAATATTTTTTAAATCGATCACTGGCGGTTGATCCAATATCTCTAATTTTTCGATTCGATCACAGCGAAAAACGCGATAGGCCGTTTTATCCAAATCATACGCCTGACAATACCAATATCCTTTCATGAGATAAATCGAAATTGGCTGAATCCTGCGCTGTGATTGTTTTGTGGAAGTGTATTGGATCGATACCACCTGATTCCGTACCGCAGCGAGTAAGAGTACTTCTAAATAGGCAGCGTAATGCGTTTTGGCGTTATGATAGAAAGCAACTCTTTTTTGAAATTGTCCGATTTGTTCCCGTTGTTCAAGGGAAACCGTCTCTAAAAATTTCTCTTGAATCGTTTGATAGGAAAATCGAAAAGGACTGCTTGCCAAACTCTGCAAAGCTTGCATCGCAAAATAGAGCGCAAATATCTCTTGGCTGGTAAAGGATATGGGTGGCAATGACATCGGCTTCACTAACTGATAGCCGCCATAACGTCCATAATCAGCAAAAAGAGGGGTGCCCATTTCTTCTAACGAAGCAATATCACGTAAAGCCGTTCTCTTAGATATCTGAAATTCAGCCATCAGATCCTTCAAACTGAATTTTTGTTTTTGATTAATAAACCGCAGCATCTGATTTAAGCGCTCAGATTTTTTCATAAATCCTCCTAATAGGTGCCAGATGTTGTCACCTATTCAGTATAAACTAAAAGAGGAAAAAGAATGAATGTGGAGGAATGAAATATGTATGTAACCATTTCAGATTTCATTAGAGAATGGAACAACGAAGCGAAATTAACGCAGAACGTATTGGACGGTTTGACAGATGCTTCATTAAAACAGCAGGTTCATCCGGAAGGGCGTACTATAGGAAGAATCGCCTGGCACTTAACCACAAGTATTCCAGGTTATTTAGCTCATTTCGGGTTAAACATCGAAGAAGTAGAAAATGAAGAAAATCTCCCAACCTCTGCCAAAGAAATTGCGGATTCCTTCAAAAATATAAGTTCCTATGCAGCCAAGGTCGTCGAGGAACAGTGGACAGACGAAACGTTGGCAAAAGTTCAGACTGCCTTTGGCAGAGAAGAATCCAACGCACAAATATTAATGGGACTCATTAAGCACATCGTTCATCATCGTGGCCAAGTGACCGTTCTTATGCGTCAAGCAGGAATAAAACCTTTCGGGGTTTATGGACCGCCAAAGGAAGATTGGATTCATTTTGGAGTGGAAAATCCACCACTTTAATAAGATATGGGAAACCTCATCATATAGGTTTCCCTTTATTAATATCGCCTAGTGCTCTTCTGAAGCTAATGCCTCTGCTTTCGTTACATGAACTGTCCCAAATGGATGTTGTGGTGGTGCATAGATCGAGTAAAGCTTTAACGGGATATTCCCTGTATTGGTGACATTATGCCATGTTCCAGCCGGGATCATAATGGCAGAGTCATCATGGACATTTTTAACAAAGTTTAATTGGTCCTTGCTCTTACCCATTTGAACCCTCCCTTGCCCTTGTTCAACTCGTAAAAATTGGTCAAGGTGAGGGTGAATTTCTAAACCGATATCTTCCCCTGGATTCAGACTCATCAAGGTAACCTGCAAATGTTTTCCCGTCCACAAAGCCGTACGATAGGTCGAGTTTTGCTTGGATGCCTCATTAATATTCACGACAAACGGTTCTGGACCATAATCCTTTAACTCCATTACCCTCCCATTTACTATTGGTGAATAACCCCAATAATCATAGGGATTCACCCCGTAATAAGTCTGTCTGACATCGTAATACATAGGTACAGGAACAGAATAGGGATATGGGTAAGGATAACCATGAGGTATATAGTACATTTTTTAACCCCCTACAGATTTTATAAACTATCCTATGCATTTTATTAAGGGAAAAGTACTCTCACAAACCTTTGAAAATACCTGTCTTAAATTTCTCTCAACTGAAATATCTTTTAACTAGAGTGTCTTTTTTCCTAAAATTTCAAAGGAATTGAGGAGAAGCAATTTGAAAGCGATTCGTTATGAGAAATACGGCCCGCCTGATGTTCTGGCCTTAACAGAGGTGGAGAAACCGATCCCTGCTGATCATCAAGTTCTGGTCAAAATTCATGCCTCATCCGTAAACTACGGAAACCTGGTCCTTTTGCGAGGCGAGCCGTTCTTAGCCCGTTTCGCATTTGGTCTGCTAAAACCAAAATACTCCATACCCGGTGGTGACATCGCCGGCCGGGTTGAAGCCGTTGGTAAGGATGTAACGCAATTTCAACCGGGAGATGAGGTGTTTGGAGACCTATCTGGCAGTGGCTGGGGCGGTTTCGCTGAATATGCCGCTGTTCCCGAAAAAGCATTGGCATTAAAACCTGCCAATCTATCATTCGAGGAAGCGGCGGCGATTCCGATGGCGGCGGTCACTGCTTTACAGAGTATTCGCGATAAAGGCAAGCTTCAATCAGGGCAAAAGGTTTTAATCCACGGTGCCTCTGGAGGGGTAGGGACGTTTGCCGTCCAGATTGCCAAAGCACTCGGAGCTGAGGTGACAGCTGTCTGTAGTACAAGAAATGTTGAAATCGCGCAATCACTTGGAGCAGACATTTGCATCGATTATAAAAAGGAGGATTTTTCAAGGAATCATCCGCGGTACGACCTGATTCTAGGGGTGAACGGCTACCAACCGATGTCTGTCTACAAACATGCTCTTAATCCTAATGGAACCTTTATTCATGTGGGAGGCGCTGGCGCGCAAATGTTTCAGGCGATGACTCTTGGCCCTTGGATTTCTATGACGGAAAAGAAGAAAGTCGGCAGCTTTTTACAAAGGCCAAACCAAAAGGATCTTGTGTATTTGAAGGAGCTGGTTGAAGCCGGAAAAGTAAAGCCCGTTCTTGATCGATGTTATCCGTTGAATGAAGTGCCCGAAGCATTTAGGTATTTTGAAGAGGGGCATGCACAGGGGAAAGTGGTTATTACGGTGTAAAAAAACGCACATTTTCGATAGCTCGAAAAATGTGCGTTCTCACGTTACACTGGAATACAGCATTTGTTAGCTTTAGTAAAACGCTTCACTAAAAATGGTCATTTTAAAGCCATACGGTCGAATTTATACTCCTTACACATTACCAACAAGAAAATCTATTTGGCTCTCATTTACCAGAAGAATTTCTTCCAAACACAGAATCTCATAATTGCCATTTTGATAGTCAAAAATAATTTTGCATTCTAGACCTTTATAATAAACCGTCCCCAAAGGTAATTTCCACACCTTTCAATTCAAACTTAACGAAAATAGAGGAGAAATAATCAACACTATTCTTCATGCCAACTATATTCCAACTCTTCGTTGGATAATACAAGACGATCAGGAAATTAGGCAGAAAAGAAGCTTTCTGCCTTTTTGCAAACTGATTGATTATTTTCCTTTATTATTTATTTCCTTTAATAACCTTAAAGCATCTGCCTCTAGTTCTTGCTTCACATTTTCAGATAAGTGTTTGTCATTTTCAAGAATCTCTCGGAAATCATTAAGATGTTTAATCGATTGGGTAGATTTGTCTTTTTCTAAATGTTTTTTGGACTGTTCCAACTTATTTGTTAATCTTTTATACAAGCTTTGATCAACATTACCGGCCTCTATCAATGAATCAAGATCATTTAATATGGATGAATGTGTGATCTCAATTGGTTTTACCGTAAAATTATCAAATTCCGTGTAATTATAGTGTGATCTAAGACCCACTTTCCCTTGAGTAAACGCTGTGCTGCTGTTGTCTGTATAATCTATTTTAGGAGTATCCATATCGCCAACAAATATTTTTATATTTGTTCCTTTGGCTACAACTTTCATATGCTGCCAAGTGTTTAACGGCTCACTTATTTCAGCACCTTTTAAGTAAGTCCAATTATAATTAAATTTTCCTAAATGGACACCATCCTTATTGATATAGGCAATATATCCTTGCATAAAATCTGGATTATTTTGATTTAGTTCAATACCATTTGCTGGATTATTCACTCTAAAAATAACCCCACCATCACCTTTACCTGATCCAATATTAATATCTGCTTCAACCGTATAATCCTTCCACTTACGATCTCCGAGTACAGATTTCGCAAAAGTACCTGGTGCTGTACTATATTTCCCTTCAGTTGCTGGAGGTTGTTCCCCATTATCTAAAGTAAAATTGATACTTCTAAAGTCAAATTCTCCTTTTACCATTTCAACTTTAATCGTATGTTTTCCAGCTGGCAAAGACACATTTTCTTTAATGACATTTTCCCAGTTATCCCAACCACCTGTTTTTGGCACATCTATGATACCCGTTAAATCCACAGTATCATCAAGCCAAAGTCTAATTTGGCCTCCCTCTAAATCCGTTGCAGCTTTTATCTCTATTTGATACTTATCCTCTTTTTCAATATCGACATTGTATTTTAACCATTCACCGGCTTGGTTCCAGCCAACATTGTAACCACCCTCAGGATTTACGCGAATATCTACAGAATCTCTCCGATATTTACCGCCAATGTTTTCAGGAGAATTATCATGAAATCCTATACCTTCTCCGCCTGTAATATAGTCAGCCGACATTATTTGTCCTGGCAGTTTTTTATAATTGTCAAACCTGTGAAGTGTTAATCTAGAAATATCAAATTCTCCTTGTAAGGTTACTAGCTTTAAGGTGTGTTTCCCAGCTGGCAATGAAATCTCCTTTAATGAAGTGTTTTTCCAATTATTCCAACCACCGGTACTTGGTATGATCATTTCTCCTGTTAAATCAATTTTATCATCTAATAGGAGCTTTACTTTCCCTCCATTTTCGGCAGCAGATGCAAGTAAATCTAATCCATATGTGCCTGCTTCTTCAATGTTTACATCATATGCCAGCCATTCTCCTGTTTGATTGGAGGTAACCGCATACCCACCTTCAGGATTAACACGAATATCTACAGAATCATCGCGGTATTTTCCTCCGCTATTCCCAGGAGTGTTGTCATGGTAGCCTGCACCTTCTCCACCAAGATTGTATTCGACAGCTTCAATAATTCCAGGAACAGGTTTATGAATATCAAACGATGTAAAATCTAGACCAGTAAAGTCAAATTCTCCTTCCACGATCTCTACCTTAATCGTATGCTCACCCTTCGTTAAGGTAATTCCTTCTTTAATAACTGGCTTCCAATTATTCCAATCACCTGTGTTGGGAACATTTAACACACCCGTTAAATCCGTTTCATCATCTAGCCATAATCGAACCTTAGCCGCATTAAATGTGGTTGCCGTATTTAATTGAACATTATAGAGGCCTGCTTCTTTAATGGATACATTGTATTTAAACCACTCTCCTGTTTGATTCCATCCAACTGCAGTACCGCCTTTTGGATTATTACGGATATCAACAGCATCTCCTCTTAATACACCGCCAATATTTTCAGCTGTCGTTTCATGGTAAGCAACACCTTCTCCACCCGTTATATAGTAGGCGGCCCCTATGGAACCTGGTATTGGTTTAAAGGCATCAAAGGAGCTTGGTTTATTGGTTTTAACCGTCCAATATCCTTCTATTTCTTCCCAATCATCACTCGTTCCATCATTAAAATTAGAAGAGATTTCATTCACTTGTTTATTTTCTTGAAAATTCATCGTCGATAAATCAAATGATCCATTTTCAACGACAACTTTTAGAGTATGCTGACCTTTCGGTAATTCTACTCCTTCATTCGAAAATGTTTTCCAATCATCCGTCTTTGGAATATTTAATACACCAGTCAAATCAATCGAGTCATCTAACACTAATTTAACTTGTGCATCATCGCTCGCTGCTGATACTCTAAGGTCGACATTGTAAGTAGCATCCTCTGCAATATTAACATTGTAGTTAAGCCATTCACCGGATTGATTCAAGCTTACGCTATATCCACCTTCAGAATTCACTTTAAAATCAACAGCATCACTTCTGTATTTGCCACTAGTATTCTTCTCTATCGTTGTGTCATGATAACCTACACCTTTACCACCTGAGTTATAGTGAACAGCCTCTATCTTACCCGGTACAGGTTTAAATGCATCAAATATATTGCTTCCGTTCACTTTATTACTAAATGCGGTATAGCCAAATCCGGCATGAAGATTAGTAGTGATATATCCAATTTTCCCTCCATTTAGCTCAGCAATTTCACGTGTTTGCTTTTGCATTCCATCTACAAAGATCTTAAAGGTGGATGAAGACTTTTCTACGCGAATTTGATGGAGTTTCGTATAATCATAGCCCTCGGGTAAATCTGTCGCTTCCCTGCTTTGTTCGACTCCGTTTACGAAGAAGACTGTTTCTAATTGATTTTTCTTAGGATTTAATAGCGCTAAGCCGTAGTTGTTTTCATCCTGATAAGAAAAAACTGCACCTATTTGCGGATTACTTTTCGTTCCTTGTTCAATCACTTTCATATTGAATTCTGCCGTGTAATCTGATGAAGTGGAAGCCTTCGTCAATTGTTTAAACGAACCGGTATGATCGATTGTCGTTTGTTGAAGCCACGCAGGCATATCCGAAGCAATAATCCAATTTCCCCCATTTAAATTTTGCCAATTCTTATCAAGTGATGATTCGGTAAACCGCTCACTAAAATCAGCTAAGTCCGGGTTAGGCTGTTCTGAGGTAGTTGGACCAAGAACCACCATTTTATCTCCGTTCCAAGCGATTCGATCTAGATTCATATACCTTCCTGGATTCGCATGGCTGTGATACACCATATACTCGGAATCAAGATCCGGCCCTCGAACGACTGAATTATGCCCAAGTCCTACATTTGCCCCTTCTGTATTTAGCAAAATCGGATTCTGTGCAAGGTTATGTGAAAAACCAGTAAGCGGACTATCACTGCCGGCATAGTCAACACGATACGCTTTGTTCCATACATGATTTCCTGTATAGGTCATAAAATATTTACTATTCCTTTTCAAAATGGTAGGTCCTTCCGTCCAGCCATTCATTTTTGCTCCCGTGTCTGAAGCTTGTCCAAAGGTATAAGGATCTGACATCGGACGTGCCGCAATCCTTTGATCTCCGGTACTATAGAAATACCATTTTCCATCATCATCAATAAATACATGTCCATCAATCCCCATGCCCAGGTTATCTGTCTGCTTCACAAATGGACCTAATGGGTCTGAGCTTTTGTACACATAATGTCCATTCCCGCCAGGTGATGTATACATATAAAACGCACCATTCCAATAAACAACCTCAGGAGCATAGGCAGCTTTTGTTGTTGGTTCCTCCGTAACTAAACCAGCGTACTCCCAATTCACCAAATCTTCTGACTTCCAAGCTTTTACACCACTCTTATCATCCACCGTACTGACATAAAGATAATAAGTACCGTTATGTTTTAAAATATAGGGATCTCCTTCCCCATAAAACACTCCCGTATCCCATTTCCAAGAATTTGATAGTGTAAAGTGATTACTGTAGGCAAAGCCATTTAAAGGGATGGATAATAGAAAGCAAGCCAAAATGACCGTCATTACTAACCTTTTCAGAAAAATCTCCTCCTTGATTATTCTCCCACCAACACTCAACCGTTAAAATTAGACAAAAAAAAATCAACCTATAACCAAAGGCGAATAGAAGTTAACCCTTCCTTTGGTTATATACTATTGATTTTATATAGATCCATAATGACTGAATGAATAGGACAGATACGTGTATTATTACTTTTGAAATTGATAGTTTACCATTTTAGAGATTGATTTATTTTTAGCTAACGCTAAAATTCCTGCCGATAAAAACATCAATGACCCTAACAGATCCATTACTAGATAGGAGGCACCCCCCAAGAGAATAAACCAGATCGGTTTTTTAACTTCGGCCTGATCGTCCTTCAATGACTTCGCCAAAACAAAGTTAACGATTCCTAATATAACAAATAGCATTCCAAAGCTAACCGTGAACATATACAAACTGCCAAAAATGGATTGTGCAGCCTCCAGTTTTGCTAGCGTGTTATACGAAGAATTCAATCCTTCATTTTTTATATAAGACGCATATACAAAAATGGTTAGGAGCCCTGAGACGATTTGCCATGCAGAACCGACCATAATTAATCTTCTCTCTAGCTTCCTATTCATCATGAAACCTCCTTAACAGGTAGATATTGTTTTATTATCCCTTCACTCCGGATGACAAGGAAAGTGATTCCATAAAGTATTTTTGTGTGAATAAATAGAGGATAAAGGTTGGAACAATGGCTACCAGTGCACCCGTTAAAGCATGAGCTACATCGAGTGCATACATCCCCTGAAGTAATTGTAACCCTGGTGTAATCGGCATTTTTTCAACATCATTAAACACAATTGATGGCCATAAGAAGTCATTCCAAGCACCTGTGAATGTAAATAGTGCTACAACCGTCAATACAGGTTTTATCAGCGGCAAAATCAGCTTATAGAATATTTGGAAATCGGAAGCACCATCCACTCTCGCTGATTCATCAAAATCCATTGGAATTCCTTGCATAAACTGTCTTACAAGAAAAATATTAAAGACACCCGCTGCCCCTGGAACAATCGCTGCTAAATAATTGTTTACCCAGCCCAAGGTATCCACAATTCTATAAAGTGGAATAAGATTTACGACGGCCGGGAACATCATGGTCGCCATTAAAAAAACAAAGATCGCATCCCTTCCCTTAAATTTCATTCTGGAATATCCATAGGCGGCCAAGGAAACCAGCACCAATACTAGTATGGTTTGTGACACTGAGATAATCATCGAGTTCATAAACCATTTTGCAACGGGAGCACTTGTGTTATCAAAAAGGACATCTTGGTAATTACCAATCACCCAATTTATCGGTAATATTGTAAAAGCATTTGTTTGAATATCGGCCTCACTTTTGAAGGAGGTAATCATGGTATACAGGACAGGGACAATCCAGATTAATGCCATTACTAGTAAAAAGATAAAGCCAATCATTTTTGAAATTCCTTTTCTCTCCAAGGGAAGCACCTCCTAATCACGTTGTCTTAAAAAGAAAAATTGAATCGCTGAAACAACCATAATACATAAACCGAGGATGACAGCCATCGCCGCCCCAATTCCGGCAATCGATATTCCAGAACCAAAGGCGTTCTCTTGAATGTACATTAATAATACGGTGGTCGAGCTGGTTGGTCCTCCCTTTGTTAACATGAGTGGTTGTCCATATACATTAAATTGTGAGATGGTTGTAATAACAACTGTATATAATATTTGCGATCTTATACTAGGTAGAGTGATGCTGAAAAATTTTTGAACACTGCTGGCTCCATCGATCGAGGCAGCCTCGTATAAATCTTTAGAAATACCGTTAAGAGCGGCCTGATAAATAATCATATTGGCACCGATTGTCCACCAAACCGTAACGGTAACTAAGGTAATCCAGGAATATGGCTGCGTTGCTAGCCAGTTCGTTTCAACCCCTAAATAATGATTAAACGGTCCAAAAGAAACACTATAAAGCATAGAAAAAATAATCATAACGGCAGAAACCGAAAATAAAGTCGGCATGTAAAATAATGCTTGAAAGAACTTTAATCCCTTTGGTTTCGTATTAAGCCCTGCCGCTAAAAGCAATGGAACAATAATACAAGCCGGCACCGTATAAAGCACAAACTTAAAGGTATTGCCCAAGCCGGTACGCAGTTGATCGTAAAAGGTAGAATTCTGATTAAACAATATTTCTTGATAATTAGCGAAGCCAACAAATTCGGGATCTCCGATTAGATCCCAGCTGGTAAATGAAATATAAATACCGTATACCGTGGGAATAAGAAAAAAGATAGCAAATAATATTAGATGTGGACCGATGTAAAGATACGGAGAAAGATTAATACGGTTTTTACCCGAATGTTTTTCTAGTCCTGAAGACATATTTATTTCCTTGTTCACTCCAGTATTGATCATAATTTTTAACTCCTATACTTATGTGATCGAATAGAGAGAGAAATCCTTACACTCTTATAAGGATTTCTCTATAATTCTGCTAACACCTAATATTCATAAACTAATTTCTAGGCATTTTATTTATTGGTTGCAATTTTATCCTCAACGGCCTTTTGAGCCGCTTTTAGTCCTTTATCAATATCTAATTTTCCATAAATCGCATCGCCGACCAATTTATCAACTTCTTCGGCTACAAAACCATTGTACTTATAATCAAAGATTTTAAGAGTTTGCTGCATTTCTGGATTCTCAATTAAGAATGCCTGCGGCAGTTCTTTAAATTCTGGATTTTCTAATGTCGCTAATGCTGCAGGGTTTTGCCCGGCTTTCGCCCATGGGAGTGAATTTTCTCTGACAAAATCAAGGAAATCCATGATTCCCTTTGTCTTCTCTTCAGATCGATTTTTGTCGTTAAACATAACGAATTGATGAGAGGACGTCCAGTTTACAATTTTATCTGGTGAAACTTGAGGGAAGGTTGTTAAACCCCAATTTAATTTTTTCGCTTCATTCACGCTATTTTGCATCCAAATACCTTCAGGGTAAAAGATTGCCTTACCGGATTTGAATAATTGACCTGGATCTTCTCCATCCTTGTTAGCAATTTTATCGGTAACAAGACCTTTTAATAATTGTAGTGCTTCCTTTGCTTCTGGAGTATCAAGGGTCGGCTTTTCACCATCACTAGTAATATCGCCGCCAAGCTGATTGTAGATCGATAGGAAAATTGGGCGCGTCCAAGTGATACCAATACCAGTAATCTTGTCTTTTTGAGATTTTTCTCCAGCTTCTCTAATTTCATCAAATGTGATGACATTATCATCAAGTGCATTCGGCGCATATTTTTCTAGTAAATCTTTATTGTAATACATAACAAAGCTGTGTACATCTAACGGCACGCTATATCTACTATTATTAATGTTACCAATTTCCCAACCTGCTGGTACATAGTTTTCTGCTTTAATTTCAGGATAATCAGCTAATTGGTCATCATAAGTAGATAATAAGTCATTATCAACAAATTGTTTAATCCTCTCAGCATGGACAATGGTTAGATCAGGAATTCCTTTTCCAGAGTTAACGACTGTTGGAATCTTTTTATACATATCGTCAGCTTCAATGGATACATTTTTGATCTTGAATTTTGGATTTGTCTTGTTGTATTCCTCAACGATTTGTTTCATATTCTCGCCATCAGGACCTGTAAAAGGGTTCCAATAGACAATTTCGTTTTTAGATGAACCTGAAGAGCCTGAACTTGATGAACTGGATGAACTACATCCTGACAAAGCAGTCATAACCACAAAAAGAATTGAGAACATGAATAATGATATTTTCTTCATTGGTTTTCCCCCTGATTTTTTTAATATTAATTGATAACTTTAAAGCTTGAAACTTGTCCCCCTCTCAATGAACTGCCGCAAAATTCATAGTAAGCACTTGTTTTAATGAAATATGTTACTTTATATAAATCCCCTTGGCTGTATTTTAATATCTTGCAGCCAGAGGGGGTTATACAAACTTATTATCAATCTGGCAACTACTGATTGTTAATAGACCTAATTTTGCTTAAGTCTACTTTAGGTTCTCGAGTTTCTGTTAGTAATCCGTTTACCTCCTGCTGCACATCCGTAATTTGTGTATAGCAAAATCCACTAATATAAGGAGTATCTTTAATGGCTTGAGTAATAGATTCATAGCGTTGTAAGAATTCCTCTTCACTCTTCACTTGATTACCATAGCCCCAGCCTTTTTCGGAATTGAAGGCAATGCCGCCATATTCACTTATAATGATTGGCTGTCCATTATATGGATACCCTTGGGCCATCGCATGCTTAAAATTATTAAACGCAAGATCGTTTTGAACGACTTTTTCTTTATCACGATATCGCTTTAAAAATTCATCGCCGTATTCTACATAATCATGCAGGGTGATAATGTCTGAAATGGTATGCTCCCAGCCATCATTTACTATAACAGGCCGCATACTATCAAGCGCTTTTGTAAGATGATAGATTCCTTCAGTAAACTTTTGCTGTTTTACGTCTGTATAAATATTTTTCACACCCCAAGATTCATTAAATGGAGTCCAAGTAATAATAGATGGGTGATTATAATGCTGTTTAACAATCTCGATCCATTCCTCGGTAAAATTTTGAACAGCCTCATCTGAAAACTCATAGGTTGCAGCCATTTCAGACCAAACAAGCAAACCCTTTTTATCAGCCCAATAGAGATATCGCTGATCTTCCACCTTCATATGCTTTCTTACTCCGTTAAAGCCCATTTCTAATGTCCGATCAATATCCTCAATAATCGCTTCTTCTGAAGGTGGTGTTAAATGGGACTCCTCCCAATAACCCTGATCCAAAATAAGCTTCTGATACAGCGGAATATTATTTAGCAGCACATTCCCATTTTCGATCGAGACCTTTCTCATCCCAAAATAGGACTTTACATGATCTATTACTTTACTATTCTTCAATAATGTAAATTCGACATCATATAAATTCGGAGCTTGCGGACTCCAATGTACCACTCTCCAATGATGAAACTCACTTGCAATATTAGTAGTAATGGATTGATTTCGACGACTTACAGCTTGATCGAATGATTTTATTTCCTGTCCTTTAAAAGAGATCGATGTTCTTAATACTAAGGACTGATCGATATTACCTGAAACTTCATAGGCAAACTCAACGGATTCTGAATCGATATCTGGAGTTATTTTGACTGCTTGAACATGTGCTTCATTTAAAAACTCAAGCCAAACTGTTTGCCAAATCCCTGTGGTTTGAACATACCAGCATTCATAGCTATTATCTAACCATCGTTGTTTTCCTCTTGGCTGAAAGCAGCTTTGACTATCTTCGTTTTTTACGACAATATTTAATTCATTTGTCCCATTTAAATAGTCAGTGATATTAAATGAAAAGGCGATTTGCCCTCCCTTTCTTTCACCAACAAACGTTCCGTTCACCCATAGCTTTGTTATATAATCAGCTGCTTGGAAATGAAGGATGATCTTTTTATTTTCATATTCACTAGGAATAGTGATGGTTTTTTGATACCAGACATAAGGACAAAATTCTTCCTCGCCAATCCCACTTGCTTTTGTTTCGTATGTATAAGGAACCATTATTTTTTTATCAAAATGGGATTCCATATACCATTTTTCCTTTTCTCCTTTGTTCTCTCGATCAAATTGGAAATTCCACTCCCCATTTAAATTCAACCAGTCTTCCCTTTCAAAGTGAGGACGTGGATATTCTTTTCTTGGAATGTTTTTTTCTGTCATTTTATATTAACTCCTTTTGGTGTATTTATTTAAAAAATTCAGGAAATACAGTTAATGGAAGTGCTTACATCTATAATTTTATATTAAGTGAAATAACATTAACATACTAAGGTTAGTATAAAATATACTTTAATGACAAATAGTTAGACATTTCTATAAAATAAAAACCCAAACATCGGCAGAAGATTTTGCTAATGTTTGGGTTACACAGGATATTTTAATTAAGTTAATAGTGTATCTAACCATTCTATATTTTCACTTGATTTTAATTGGACAGGTACAAAAATTCTTTTCGGATTGTAAATCCCGTCAATTTGTTCTAATAGGAGGCCCACGGTTTGTTTACTACATTCATCAATATCTTGCTTTATAAAGGAAACACCAGTGATACCTGGAGGGTCGAAGGTCAGTAATTCAATTTCTCTACAGCTTTCATTCTTTAAAGAATTTATGGCTAAATGCGTATAATGAGCTAATTCTGCATTCATAGTAAATACAGCTGTCACTTCAGGCTTATTTACTAGAAAATCCTTAATGAGCTTCGGGCTTTTATTCGTTTGAATATCATTGAAACCTAAGAGAAGCCATAGGTTCTTATTGATGGTCGTTCTTCTTTTTAAAAAAGCATTTTCAAATCCCTTCGATCTCTCATTTGTTACTGTATTGGTGATAATTGGAGATATCAGCCCAATATTTTTATGCCCTTTATTTAATAAGTAGGAGATGGCTTCGAAAGTTCCAGCTTCATTTTCAGAGGTCACACTATACGTTAAAATATTTTCCATATATCGATCAATTAGCACAAAAGGAAATTTATCCAGTGAAAGTCTAAGGACAGCTTCATTATAGGTCTCTTTTTCTGTAGGAAAAATAATCATGCCGCTGACTTCCATTTTTCTAAACATCTCGATCGCATCGGCTTCTTCAAATTGAGACTCTCTTGTAATTTTGATAATCAGATTATGTCCAGTATTTGATACATACTTTTCTATACAATTAACAAACTCTTGTTCAATTTTCGTTTTCATACTAGGAAGAATAAGCCCGATTAATCCCTTTTGTTTATTCAATTGATGATTTGAAGTAGTTAGGTAACTTTCACAAACAAACGTGCCTTTTCCCTTGATTCTCTCAACAATCCCTTCTTCCGCAAGACCCGCTAGTGCATTTTTCGTCGTGATCTGGCTGACATGATATTCCTCCATTAACTCTTTTTCGGAGGGAACACGGTCACCCACACGCAGCTTGCCAGTTTGTATTAGACCTTTTATTTTATTTTTTATTTGTTGGTATAGAGGTTCATTTTTTATGATAACTCACCCTTTTATATACTAATATATATTAAGTATACTAACACTTGATATTTTTTTCTACAAGTTAGTTACATTCTAAAAATTCTGATATTATTAATAAAGAAGTCGTTAAAAGAGGAGTTTTGAAGATGGAAGCGAAGAAGATTCAAAAAGTAGGTCAAATTGGGATACCGGTGAAAAATTTAGAACAGGCCATTGATTTTTATAAAAACAAACTTGGTCTAACTCTATTATTTAATACGGACAATATGGCATTCTTGGAATGTGAAGGATTAAGACTATTGTTAAGCCTCCCTGAAAAAGAGGAGTTTGCTCATTCCAGTTCAGTTATTTATTTTCAAGTAGAAAATATCAAAGATACATATGAGGATTTAATAGCGAAGGAAGTTACCTTTATCGATGAACCACATGTGGTGGCAAAAATGGGACAAACCGAAACGTGGATGACATTTTTTAAAGACACAGAGGGGAATACGCATGCATTAATGAGTGAAGTGGAGGTTCTATAAATTTAGGGTGAGACCGTCTAACTGTGACAGGTCTCTTTTTTTCACTAATATTTGGGTTATTAAAATGTCATTAGGTCAAACTAATCTGGGAAGTGATTGGAATAAAGGGTGTGTTTCGGATGAATTTTTTCCACGGCCAGGAAACACTTACTGCTATGGAGTGGATTCTTAGGGCAATTATTGCTTATTTCTTTTTAATAGTAGTAGCAAAAATCATGGGCCAGCGCGCTATCTCTCAATTAAGGCTGCTTGATTTCGTGATGGCCTTAGTGATTGGAAACATTATCGCCCATCCGTTATCTGACGAAGAACTTGGGCTTAAAGGGTCGATGATTACTACCCTTGTGTTAACCACGCTTTATCTGGTGAGTATTTTCAGCATCCTTAAATGGCCAGGGCTTCGAAAATGGATCAATCATGCCCCGATTATCCTAATACAGAATGGAGAAATCCTATCTAAGGGTCTAAATAAAGCAAGAATCTCGATTGATGTGTTATTAGAAGAATTACGAAAAGAAAAGGTAGAAGATGTGAAAAATGTTGCCCTTGCGATGTGGGAAGCGGACGGAAAAATGTCTGTTTTTCTGGATCCACAATACGAACCGGTAACACCCGCTGCTCTTAAAATCAAAACCGAGCCATTTGATATGCCAAAGACGATCATTAAGGAAGGGAAACTCATTCGTCAAGAGTTAAATCAAATGAACAAAGATGAAGATTGGCTGATATCTAGTTTAAAAAACAACTATCAAGCGGAGATTCAAAACGTTCTGCTTGCCACCTTGGACAAGAAAGGCAGCTTGAAGGTTTTTTTATATAACCCAGGACCTTAGGCCCAGTTTCACAGTCACGTTAGCTAGTTTAAAAAGTAGTGTGTGATGTTGAACTGAATAATGATTGTCATTAAGGATATGTTATTGAATATGTAAAAAATTATTGGTATTTGGGCTGATTATGATGAAATTAGTTACCTTTGTTGTCATTACAATTTTACTAATCCTCTTCATTTTTTTCTTAAAAAAATCTCTTCATATATTAGATAACATCTTTATCATCCTTTTTTTAGAGTACTTTTTTACAAATTATTATGCAATATTAAGTACTAATACCAATGTGTGGGGTTTATCAAATACGATAGAATTATTAATTATATTTCGACTTTTAGAAGTATTTGTAATGCCACTAATGATTCTTGGGTATCTCAATATAGTAACCCTCATGTCTGATTTTAAAAAAAGATTACTTTTCTCCATTTTTTATGTTGTTATTTTATATTCAATTGAATATCTGCTCGTCCAATGGAAGGTGATAATTTATAATGATTGGAGCATTTGGAAGTCTATTTTGGTAATAACGATTCTTCTTTTTGTTTCTACCCTGCTTCATAAGGGTTTTAATAGAATCACGAAAAGAGAGGAGATTTTAGAGGATAATGCCCCTTCCAAAATCATTTGACCAAAATGAATTGTTTCTTATCATTACACTTTCAATTACTATTACTTTCATGTCAATTCTCCCTAGACGATTTCCATTAAGTATATCCATTCTTTTATGCATGTTTGCTTCTACTGTAGCAAGAATATGTGATCATATTTTAGCCGGACAAACATTAGATTTATATGATGTTATGGACACAAATAAATATGAATTATTTGATTTCATTTCGTATTTTCTTTATATACCTTTCGCTTACTTTTTTGTGTACTTTTATGACAAATGGAAAATAAAGGGATTTTATCTTTTTCTTTATATTGTCATAAGCTCCTTTGGCGGGGTAGCTTTTGAATGGCTCTCACATTATTTTCATGTTATAGAATACAAGTGGTGGAAGCTCTATTATTCATTACCTGTTTATCTAATTGTCCAACCCGCCACATTAATTTTTTATGAGTTTATTAATAAAGCTAAAAAATCTACAGTATTAGTGGAATAAGCAGTTTGAGCATCACCAAAAAAATCCCTAGAATAATTTTCAGGGGATTTTTTGGTGATCTATTATCTATTTGTCTTTACTAACTCGCTTGAGAATTCCCCACTCGATGACAAGGATATTTACAAAAAGCGCAACCCAAATATCGAATACCTGCTCGACCGCTTTATGGTGATCACCTGTCCCTTTCTAATTTTGGTTAGTGATTTCCTTTACCCTGTAAACATCATCTTTGCTGCTTCTAATCACTACCTTCCCATCTTGGCGATACACATTCAAAGAGAGGTTATCACCTATTGTCGCAGCCACACTTCCCAATTTCTGTTCCTTATTTACTTTCATATCCACGGTTCCTGCGACCAGCTCTTTTCCGTTATCCGAAATCGTCAAGTCAACATTGGTCGTGAAACTTGTTTCCGCCTTCGTATTTTTCAACGCTGTTTTGTAAGCATCATAGCCTGATGTGTTCGCCATCGCGGAAAAACCACTTGCCATCAACATCACCGCCCCGACTCCTAAACCTACTCCCGCTGTTATCCACTTTTTTCTCATCATGCCCCCTCCAATGAATATTTTTTGTAAAGCTTTCTGATATTCATCATAAGGTCCAAGTCTAAACCCTCTCTAAATCAAATTTAAAAAAAGTATAAAAATTCAAAGGAAAATCTGTCACATCGATCCCCCCTCCCTCGTCTTGAGTATGAAGGAAAAAAAGGAGGTCATTTTATGAAACAGAAATGGGATGTTGTGATTGTTGGCGGTGGATTGGCTGGATATGTAGCGGCGAATTATTTAGCTAAAGCCGATTTATCAATTTTACTACTCGAAAAAGGAAAGCATGTTGGCGGGAGGGCTCGAACCAACAAGGTAAATCACCAATATTTAAATTTAGGCCCACACGCCCTTTATAAAAGAGGAAAAGCCAAGGACATTCTCGAAGAATTACGTATTGAACTTCAGGGGAAATCACCCAAACTCGCTGGCACACTGATAGAAGACAGCCAGCAATACCCGGCACCACTTTCTCCGTTAGGACTTTTCACAACCAATCTTTTCAATGGCAAAGAACGGTTGGAGTGGATTGCAGCGTTGGCGAAAATCATGCGAATCGATACAGGAAAGCTAACTGAGCAGACCTTCCAACAATGGGTGAGGCAAACAGCCCGCTCTACAAAGGTACAATCCTTGCTCTATGTCCTTGGCAGGCTAGCAACCTATTGCCATGCGCCCGAAATGGTAAGTGCAAAAATCATGTTAACCAATATGAGAAATGCCATGGGCGGTGTTCTATATCTCGATGACGGCTGGCAAACCATCATCGACCAGCTCCATAATCAAGCCATTATCGCAGGAGTCGAGGTTCAACAGCACGCCACGGTGAAACAAATCGAACAAAACGAAAAGTGGCCCTTTAAAATACAGCTTGCCAATGGCGAAGAAATTCTCTCCAACCATGTCATTTGTACCACGAGCCCTGACGAATTAAACGAAATATTGGGTGAAAACCAATTGCCAAATTTCACACCCGTTAGAGGCGCAACGTTGGATGTAGCATTAACGCAGCTCCCGAATCCAAAGCAATTATTCGCGATGGGCATCACGGACCCGCTCTATTTTTCCGTCCATTCACCTTATGCCCGACTCTCAGACGATTCAACTAGTGCCGTTCTTCATGTCTTTAAATATCACCATCCAGACCAATCCCTAGATGCAACCATGATTAAAATTGAACTGGAACAATTTTTAGAAAAGCTTCAACCAGGCTGGAAAGAATACAAGATTACTAGCCGTTTTCTCCCTAACATCATCGTCAACCAACGCCTGCCACAAGCAGGCGATGAGCATATGCTGCAGCGCGCGAAAGTAGCTATTCCCGGACTCTATCTAGCAGGAGACTGGGCTTCTCCCGACTGCATTTTAGCCGATGCAGCCGTCAGCACTGGGAAACAAGCTGCGGAGGAAATCATTTTAAACGAAAAGAGGAAGAAGAGTGCAGATTTCGAACGAAGAATACCAGCAATTTAAACCATTGTTGTTTTCATTAGGGTACCGAATGTTAGGCTCCGTAACGGAAGCCGAGGATATGGTGCAAGAAACCTTTTTAAAAGTGTACCAAATCAACGAGGAAGAAATTGAGCATAAAAAAGCCTATCTTTGCAAAATGATGACGAACCGCTGCCTCGATGTCTTAAAGTCTGCCCGAAACAAGCGCGAACAATATGTGGGAACATGGAATCCCGAGCCGCTTTTATTAGAAAAATCACTGGAACTCGATCCATCCCAAGTATTCTTGCTAAAAGAAAGCTTGAGTATCGCCTACCTACGGATGATGGAGCATCTAACACCTGATGAACGCGCGGTATTATTACTAAGAGAGGTATTGAATTTCCCCTATTCAGAGATTGCCAACATGATTGAAAAAACAGAACAAAACTGCCGAAAAATTTATAGTCGCGCAAAGCAAAGAATCGCACATGTCGAGAATGAAAGCTTGCATTATGAAAAAAACAAGTCCCTTATTCATCAGTTTATTCAAGCTTTTCAAACGCAAAATACTGATGCCTTATTGGAGCTTATTTCTACGAATGTCACGCTATACTCGGATGGCGGTGGAATCGTCAAAGCGGCGATTCGTCCCATTGTCTCCCTCACCAACGTCAGCGCCTTTTTATCGGGTATCGTCAAAAAGGCTCCCGAAGGCTTTTATTTTGAGGTGAAAAATGTCAATGCTCAGCCGGGAATCGTATTTTACCTGAATAACAAGATTCATAGCATCCTTAGCTTTTATATTCGACAGGAAAAAATTAACGAGATTTATATTGTTTTGAATCCAAATAAATTACCTCGTTACTGACCACCTGGGATGGTGGTTTTTCTTATTTCAACAAATTTCTCCCATACTAAACGGTTAAAAGCCCTATATGGCAATAAAAACAACAGTATTAAACAAACGATTGATTAACCTTGATCTCTACTAATCAATCGTTTGTTTAATACTGGCGGAAACCCCTTCGTAATAACGAAACTTCCCTGGTTTCTATTAAAAATTTGTCGAAGAAATATTTTTGACCCTCCCATTATGCGTGTGTTTTCCTATTTCTCTAGTACTTTTTCCATTTTCTTTAATTTCCTATAAATAACGGATCGATCAACACCTAATTTTTTTGCTGCTTCTGTCCCATTACCATGACAGGATTCAAGCATTTGTTTTATGTACCTACCCTCTGCAATCGAAGTGAAATCCTTCAATTTAGATAGCTTTGTCAAGTTGCTTTGAATAAAGTAATCCATCGTAAACCAATCGGTCACATTTCCTTCTGACTGTTGTTCCGCATAAACCTGTTCCGTAATGACCAGCCTCTCCAAATAATTTCTTAATTCTCTTGCATTACCTGGCCAGTCCTGCCAGAGCATTTTTTGAAACACTTCTGCACTTAGGACAAAACTCTTATCATACTTTTGATTAAATTCCGAGATGAAATACGAAATAAGTCCGACAAGGTCTGATTTTCGCTGACGGAGTGGCGGAATATGAATCGGAATGACATTAATTCGATAATATAAATCCTCTCGGAACAACCCTTTTTTCACCATTTTCCACAAATCCCGATTCGTAGCCGTTATGATCCGACCATTGATAGGGATATTACGAATACCCCCTACTCTTCTTACTTCATTGTTCTCGATCACCCGCAATAGCTTTGCTTGAAAAGTTAAAGGCATTTCGGCAATTTCATCTAAAAATAATATCCCATCATTCGCCGCCTCAATCATGCCTATTTTTTCTTCTTCTGCACCTGAAAAGGCCCCTTTTTCATATCCAAACAATTCATATTCAAATAAAGACGGAGGTATCGCTGCACAATTAATGGTAACAAATGGACCATTCCGATGATCGCCTTTTTGATGGATATATTTAGCGATCACTTCTTTACCTGTCCCAGATTCACCATAGATTAACACCTTCGTATCATAAGACGCGATTTGATTACATACCTTAACAATTTGCTTCATCGCTAAACTTTCGGCAACGATCCTTGTATCTTTCTCTAATCCAGTTTCTTCTTCATTCTTTTCATGTTTTTCACTGGTCTGGTTGTTTACTTCAAAAATCGGCAATTTTTCTTTATTTTCGATGGATGTCGTGACTACAAGCTGAACCTCACCAGCTTTGTTAAGAATGGGAATCGATGTGGACCGAACACTAAATCCTCGGTTGGTATTCACGATACGGCTAACCTTTTGCTTACTTTGAATCGCCTCCATTGTAATGGAACGATTATAATAGCCTGCTTTCACCAAATCGTTCACATTGTACTTTAGTAACTCTTCTAATGGTATTCCTATAGTCAAAGCGGTAAACTCATTCGAAATTAATATATTGCCCTCTGCATCTGTTACAAACAAAGTAGAGGGAAGATCCTTCATATTTTTATCTGCAGAAAGTTTAATGGGTTTTTTCTTCATAGCGTAAAATCCCCCTCAATTTTTCATATCCCTACTATCCAATTATAGATGGGGGAGTAGGGTAAGACAGTGTCGAATTTATGAAATCTTTCCACGTTTAATATAGAAAAAAACAGCCCAACAGCTCCTTTATGAAAAAGGCACTGTTAGACTGTATAGCTTACACCAATTCTAACTCTCTTGCTTTATCAACAATGGTTATTTTTCCAAGTCGATTTAGTACTTCCTGCGCTTCATCAAACATACTGGTAATCATTTCTTCAACCGTTGTGATTTCATTACACAGTCCACAAATTTGCCCTGCCATGACAGAACCTCGATCTGTATCTCCTTCAAACACAGCTTTACGTAAAGAGCCCATACTTAATTTCTCTAGTTCATCACGAGAAGCATTTTGATTTTCAAGCTTAAGAAATTCAGCCACCATGCTATTTTTAATACTTCGTACAGGACCACCAAGACTGCGGCCAGTAACGATTGTACTAGTATCATCCGCATCGATGACGGCTTGTTTGAACTGAGGGTGTGTAGGGCATTCGACAGTTGCCAAGAAGCGAGTTCCCACTTGTACACCCTGTGCGCCTAAAGCGAATGCGGCTGCGATCCCACGGCCATCGGCGATACCGCCAGCTCCAATGACTGGAATGGAAACGGCGCTCACAACTTGAGGCAATAATGCCATGGTCGTTGTTTCACCAACATGTCCACCAGCTTCCGTCCCCTCTGCAACAATTGCATCGACACCTAAAGCTTCCATCTTTTTCGCAATTTTCACAGACGGCACGACTGGAATAACGATGATGCCATTTGCTTTGAAGGTTTCCATGTAAGGAGCGGGAGTACCTGCACCCGTTGTAACAATTTTTACTCCTTCTTCCAGAATAACTTCTATTAATTCGGGAATATTTTTCATCATTAACATTAAATTAACAGCGAAAGGTTTTTCGGTAATCGCCTTCGTTTTTTGAATTTCTTCACGTAAACGTTCCGCCGTAAACCCACCCGATCCGATAATTCCTAAACCTCCGGCATTTGCTACCGCACCTACTAATGGAGCTGTGGCAATTTGTGCCATTCCACCTTGAAAAATGGGATATTTGATTCCTAATAATTTTGTAATACTCATTTTAATCTTCCTCCTAGAGTTTTTAATCTTAGATTTTAAGCAGCTTTTGTATGGTTTGTTGTCATTGGTTTATTTTCCATTGCTTTAAAAATAAAGGTTAAGGCAAACCCAACTAAGGAAATCACTAGAGCGATATAGAATGCGTTCGTGAACATTCCATTATTGGCTGCTGCAACTCCATTGGCAATCCTTGGGCCAAAGAACGCTGCTCCTGAATAACCGATAAAGGTTACCCCATAGTTGACACCATAATATTTCATGCCAAATTTCTCGCCAACGATAGATGGAAAGATTCCCATTGTACCGCCAAAGCACAAGCCGATACCGATAATCGCTACCGCAAACCCAGCTACTGAATGCGCCAAAGCAATTGTCAACATCATCGCGGCAATGACGATATAAATAATCATTAAACATTTTGTCCGGCCGATCTTATCAGAAACAGCCCCCCAGAAAACACGTCCAAGACAGTTACTAAGAGAGTATAAACTGACAAATAAAGCGGCCGTGGCTGCTGATAAGCCAAACATGGTTTGACCGATAATCGATGCATTAGAAGTAACCATCATTCCAGATAAGGCACCGATTAAGAACAAACTTGCAATTACATAAAACAAAGGCTTTTTAACCATTTCATTCCAAGGGATATTAATGCCTCCCTTATTCGTACTTGCTGCTGGTGGAGTCCATCCCTGCGGAAGATAACCAACTGGACATGGTTTAACCAACAAGCTACAGCCTAAAATAATCACTAAAAATGAGATACCTAGCGTAATAAGGGCAGCTTGGACACCATTACTGACGATTAATGCATTGGCAATTGGAGCAATCACGATTGTCCCACCGCCATATCCTGCCGTTACAATTCCAGCAGCCAATCCTCTTTTATCAGGGAATAGCTTAACTGAATTTCCAATTGTGGCAGAATACACTATTCCTTGACCTAAACCGGTGATGACACCGTACGTGATATATAACATCCATGGGGCTGTTGCCAAACCGGTTAAGATAAATCCAAGTCCAAACATCGAACCGCCAAGAAGAATAGCGATTTTTGCACCACCTTTATCGACTAATTTCCCTCCTAGTATCATTGGAATAGGAGAAATGGCTGCGTTAATCGTAAAGGCCATCATAATTTCTGGCATGGTGGCATCAAATACTTTCGTTAATGGTAAGGCAAAAATACTAAAGGCATAGATGGCTCCCACACAGATGTTTATTAGTGTTGAAGCAATTAAAATTCTCCAGCGATTAAGCTCAACGTTCATATCTTACATCCCTTTCTTTCCCTAATTGATTATCAGTTTTGTAGACTAGTCACTAAATGACTTCCACTATTCTTCTCACTTCGCTCAGCTATAACAGCTTTTAATTTCCCCCAGGTTTCTTGGAACATGGACGGATCCATCTCTCTTAGTTCTGGTGATATGACAGGTACAAATTCCATTTGATCCAAAATCTGAGTTTGTAAATCAACACCTGGTGCTATTTCCGTTAGCGTAACTCGACCATTTTGGAGTTCAAATACCGCGCGTTCTGTTACATACACAACTGGTTGATTCACTTTCGTAGCGTACGGTCCGCTAAAGGTAACTTGTTGAACATTCTTTAAGAATTTCTTGGCCTTTCCTTCTTGTAAAATTTGCAGTTTGCCATTTTCTACTTGTACTTTTAAACCACCTGCAGTAAACGTACCAGCAAATACTAGTTTTTTGGCAGATTGAGAAATATTGATAAACCCACCACAGCCAGCTACACGATTTCCAAATTTACTAACATTTACGTTTCCAAATTCGTCTGTCTGTGCCAAGCCTAGAACAGATAAATCAATCCCACCGCCGTCATAAAAATCAAATTGGGAATCGTGATCAACAATCGCTTCCGAGTTATACGCATGTCCAAAGTCCTTCAAACCGGCTGGTACACCGCCAATTGAACCTGCTTCTGTAGTAAGAATTAGCTGGTCGCTCACTCCCTCTTCTGCGGCAATCGTTGCAACATCCACTGGAATACCAACACCAAGGTTTAAAACGGTGCTCGGAACAAGCTCCGCTGCAGAACGACGTGCAATGATTTTCCGTTCATTTAGTGGGATGGTTTCGATATTTTCAATTGGTACTTTTACATGACCAGAGAATGCCGGATTGTAATAGGTATTTTCTGTTTGATAGTGATTTTCCGGTTTAGCAACCACAATATAATCAACTAAAATACCAGGTACTTTAATATCCTTTGGATTTAACGTACCGCTTTTCGCAACGGTTTCTACTTGGGCGATAACGATTCCGCCTGAGTTATGAACCGCTTGGGCAATCGGAAGCACTTCCATATGAAGGCCTTCCTTCTCAAGCGTTAAGTTGCCATTTTCATCGGCAACGGTTCCGCGAATTAAGCCAATTTGGATCGGGAATGATTTATAGAACAACCATTCTTCTCCTTCAATTTCAATCACTTTAACAATCTCTTCTTTGGTAGATGGCGACATTTTTCCACCTTCTAGGCGAGGATCAACAAATGTTCCCATCCCAACCTTTGTAATAACGCCTGGGCGTTTTGCGGCGATTTCACGATACAACTGAGTGATGACACCCTGTGGAAGGTTATAGGCTTCACACTTATCTTCTTCAATTAGTTTTGCCATTTCTGGAGAAGCAATGGCGATTCCTCCGATCCACCGCTTCGTTAATCCCTCGTATCCCAAGTGACTCATACCCTTGTCACGACGATTACCTACCGCACTAGCATGCATGACGGTTAAATTTTTCGGATGACCGGTTTTAAGGAACCGCTCTTCAATCGAGATTCCCATTTCTTCTGCCCAGCAGGATAATCCAAACCCACTTGCTGCAACCGTATCACCATCTTTAATTAATTCTGCTGCCTTTTCGGCTGAAATTACTTTTGACATTTTATCCACTCCAATTTGTGAATTATTTCACATGTTTATTTAAAAAAATTTCATTTACCTCGATATATGTTGTTTGTGAATTATTTCACTTACATCGTAAGTCACATCCAAAATCCCGTCAATGACCGCAAAATCACAGAGATTTATCCTGTTTTCTGTAGCTATTTTGCGACTCTCACAATTAGATAAAAATTCAATGGTGCGATGTAATGGAATGAAAAGAGGGAGGACAGACCCCTTTTATCTCCAATCCCTTTGGTCCATCTCATCGACGAACCTACATATCTTGAAGTGTTTTTATGAATGATGCAAAAAAACAACAACATCCCTATCCTTCTTCTCCATAAATGATAGTTAAAATCTGAAGTTCACACTTTTGTTGAATACTCTCTATTTTTTCTTGGATAAACAGCAGAAAAAAATAATAAAAAAATTTTTTCTCCTGTTTGTCTTTATCATTTTGCAAATTTACAACATCATTCCTATTGATGAAAAACTTGAATTTATAAGGTTTTCGAGGGTTATTGATTTCATTGGCGACAAGAACATCTCCATATTTTACAAGCGATCTTGGGGAAAAAATAAGATTATTTTTAAAATAAGTGTTTGACTTTTAAGTTTTATTGCATTAAATTAATACACAAGTTCGAAAAACGAAATAATTAAATTACTTCTTATCAAGAGAGGTTGAGGGACTGGCCCTATGACACCTCGGCAGCGGAACGGAATGTTCTGTGCCAAATCCAGCAAGTATGACTTGATAGATAAGAAGAGGCTGATACGTTTATTAAAATTTGCCCTCTTCTTTTTCAAGAAGAGGTTTTTTTATTTACAATCAAATACTAACTTTCTTATCGAGAGAGGCAGAGGGACTGGCCCTATGAAGCCTCGGCAGCGGATCCAATTGGAGACTGTGCCAAATCCAGCAAGCGCAAAATGCTTGAGAGATAAGAAGAGCTCACCCTTTGCTTTGCATTGGCACGCCCTCTTCTTATTTCCAAGAAGAGGGTTTTTTATTTTCGCGAAAAGGAGACGATTAGGATGATCGAATTTCAGAATTTAAAAAAGGTCTATGAGAGCGGCGGACAGCAGGTAGCCGCATTAAATGGAATTAATTTAAAAATTAATAAGGGGGAAATCTTCGGAGTCATTGGTTTCAGTGGCGCAGGTAAAAGTTCACTCATCCGCTGTGTGAATCTTTTAGAACGGCCGACGTCTGGTAAAGTCATCGTCGATGGTCACGAACTTACTTCCCTTTCGGTAAAAGAAGTTCGTGAGATTAAGAAAAATATTGGGATGGTGTTTCAGCATTTTAATCTCCTAAACTCAAAAACGGTGTTTGCCAATGTGGCAATGCCGTTGACGCTAGCCAAAGTTCCGAAGAATGCCATCAGAGAACGGGTCTATGAGTTGCTTGAATTTGTCGGATTAGCCGATAAAGCTGACTACTATCCGGATCAGCTTTCCGGGGGACAAAAGCAACGAATCGGAATCGCAAGGGCCTTGGCTACGCAGCCATCGATCCTCCTTTGTGATGAAGCAACATCAGCTCTCGATCCGCAAACAACTAGTTCGATCTTGCAGCTGTTGAAAAAAATCAATAAAGAGTACAATATCACGATTCTCATCATCACTCACGAAATGGCGGTCATTCGCGAAATTTGCGACCGAGTCGCCGTGATTGAGGCTGGGAAAATCATTGAAGAAGGTACGGTGTTTGACGTCTTTTCCGCACCGAAAACACAGACTGCAAAGAACTTTGTCAGCTCGGTGATGAACGATCAGCTTCCTGATTCAATCAAAGACATCATCAACAATCACGCCGGGGTACAGAAGGTGTTCCGCATTAATTTTGTCGGAGGTTCCGCAGGACAGCCGCTGCTTTCGGAGCTGGCGAAACAGTTTGATATCCATATCAACGTCTTGTTTGGAAACATCACGGAGCTTCAAGGCATCCCCTTTGGAAACCTGATTGTCGAGTTCCAGGGGTCTGATAAAGAAGTGATCCGTGCCTTAACCTATATCAACCAGAAGAATATCAGCATAAAGGAAGTGAAAGCACATGCTAGTTAATTCCGAGCAAATCATTACTGCCCTAATTGAAACCATCCAAATGGTGGCCTTCTCTCTCTTGTTTTCAACGGCGCTGGGACTGCCGCTTGGGATCTTGTTGGTCGTCACTCGAAAAGGCCACTTGCTGGAAAACTTACCGTTTTTCAATATCATGAATGGCATCATTAACATTTTCCGTTCTGTACCGTTCATCATTTTACTAGTTGCGATGATCCCCGTTACCCGGTTGATTGTCGGGACATCAATTGGAACGGCAGCAGCCGTTGTTCCACTTGTCTTCTATGCCGGGCCTTACATTGCAAGATTAGTAGAAAACTCTCTACTTGAAGTAGATCCCGGAGTCATCGAAGCCGCGGAGGCAATGGGAGCAACCCCGGTACAGATTGTTTTTAAATTTTTGATTCCCGAGGCACTTAGCTCACTGGTATTAGCACTCACAATTGCTACGATCGGTCTCGTCGGAGCATCGGCAATGGCAGGCGCCGTTGGTGGCGGTGGAATTGGAGATTTGGCCATTACATACGGCTACCAGCGTTTTGACACTGTCACAATGATGATTACAGTAGGAATTCTGATTGTGATCGTTCAAGGTCTACAGTCATTAGGAAATATTGCAGCAAAGAAAATTAGAAGAAGATAACGAGGAGGAAGTAACATGAAAAAACTATTATTATCGATCATTATTTTTACATTAGCGGTACTTGGTGCCGGCTGCTCAGAGGAAAAAACAAGCTCCGGCAAAGAAACAAAGGAAATTAAGCTTGGAGTTAGCGGCACAGATACACGCATTTGGGACTTTATCGCGAAAAAGGCAGAGAAGGAGGGAATTAACATTGAAATCGTTAAATTCTCCGATTATGTGGCTCCGAATACGGCCCTTGCTGAAGGAGAATTAGACGTCAATGCTTTCCAAACGGTTGCTTATTTTGATGTTTTCATTAAAGAACACAATCTTGACCTTGTGCCAATTGCAACGACTGTTCTTGCGCCAATGGGCATTTACTCTGAAAAATACAAGGATATTAAAGATATTCCGGATGGCGCTAAAATTGCTCTTCCTAACGATGCATCTAACCAAGGACGTGCCTTACTACTGCTTCAAGAAGCTGGCTTAATTAAGTTACCGAAAGATTTTGATGCTAATGGGGACCTTACACAAGTAAAAGATAACCCGAAAAACCTTGAATTTGTCCCAATGGTTCCAGCTCAAACACCTAGAGCATTGCCAGATGTAGCAGCTTCCTTAATCAATAACGGCATTGCCAATGATGCAGGTCTTAAGCCATTGAAAGATGCCATTTTTGTAGAAAGCGAAACAGCAACACCTTACATTAACATCATTGCTGTAAAAGCAGAAGATAAAGACAACAAAACACTTAAAAGAATCGCAGAGCTATATCAAGAGGAAGACACAGCAGCATTCATCGAAAAAGAGTACGAAGGCAACTTGATCCCGACATCCGTACCATTAAGCAAGATTGGATGGTAAACAGAAAAGCGGAAGCGCCTTGGTCAGGGGCGACAGGCATAAGACAAGCCGGCGAGAAGGTTTGTTCTTTAACCTTCTTGACGGATTGGCTTATGACCCCGAGCCCCTAGGCGCTGGAGCTGGACAATTAGAAAAGCGGAAGCGCCTTGGTCAGGGGCTTATGGCCTGGGGCGCTCCACTTGAGATAAGCGGAAGAGGCCGGAACTAGACGATTTTTTAAAACGAACCAAATTAGGAGGAGAAAAAGATGACAATATCGGTTAAATCCCAAGCAGAATTAAAAGCGGCGATTGTCGCTAATGTAGATAGCAACAAAGAATTGTACCTATCAACCAGCCATCAAATCCATGAAAAGCCCGAAATTGGCAATGAGGAATTTTTCGCCTCAGCGCTGTTAACAGATATTTTGGCCAATGAAGACTTTGAAGTAATCAAAGCAGTAGCTGGTCATGAAACATCCTTTGTGGCCCGCAAGAAATCAGCAAAACCAGGCCCATCGATTGCCTTCCTTGCTGAATATGACGCACTTCCAGGAATAGGTCATGCATGCGGCCATAATATCATTGGAACAACCAGCGTTGCGGCAGCCATCGCGCTAAGTAAAGTGTTGGATGAAACCGGCGGTGAGGCAGTGGTATTCGGGACACCAGCAGAAGAAGGTGGACCCAATGGCAGTGCAAAAGGAAGCTTTGTCAAACACGGACTAGTCGACGGCATCGACGCCGCCCTGATGATTCACCCTAATGGTGAGACCCGCCTAACCAGCCCATCCCTAGCGGTGGATCCACTAGACTTTGAGTTTATTGGAAAGCCAGCACATGCTGCTGCTTCTCCACATGAAGGAATCAATGCCTTAGATGCCGTCATTCAACTGTTCAACGGAATCAATGCGTTACGGCAGCAACTAACTGATGACGTGCGAATCCATGGGATCATCACCCATGGCGGTGATGCACCGAACATTATCCCTGAATATGCGAAAGCTCGTTTCTTCATTCGCGCAGCTACGCGCGCAGGCTTGAATGAAGTTACGCGCCGAGTCAAAGCGGTGGCAGAGGGTGCAGCTCTTGCTACAGGTGCTAAGCTAAACATTATTGCTTTCCAAAATGAAGTCGATAATCTTCTATTAAATAGTAGCTATGATGCGGTTTTTAAGGAAGTCGTGGAAGAGCTGGGTGAAACTGTGGGTGCAGATCGCGAAGGTATTGGCTCTACTGATGCAGGAAATATTAGCCAAGTCGTTCCGACAATCCATCCGTATATTAAAATCGGCCCAAGTGATCTCGTTGCCCACACAGTTCCCTTTCGCGAAGCAGCCGCTTCCGCAAGAGGCGACCAAGCCCTGATTACGGGTGCAAAAGCACTCGCCCTAACCGCGCTTAAATTGATTACGGACAGCGAAACATTAACGCAAATCAAAGAAGAGTTCGAAGAAAGAAAAGCTGCGGAATCTAAATAGCAGAGTAATATCATGGCCCAGTGACTGAATAAGTTGCTGGGATTTCTATCATTTTTGACAAATTGGCAGAACGGATGTATTCGGTTATTTGATAATGACTGTTGCAATTCTCCTTCTCTAGTGTTGGGCATTATAAACCTTTCATAACGACCATGGCGCTTACTCTTTTCCGGTTTCGGGCATTATAAACCTCTCATAACGACCGTGGTGCTTCCCCTATTCCAGTTTCGGGCATTATGAACCTCTCATAACGACCGTGGCGCTTACTCTTTTCCGGTTTTGGGCATTATAAACCTTTCATAATGACCGTAGCGCTCCCACTTCTCTAGTTTCGGGCATTATAAACCTTTCATAACGACCGTAGCGCTCCCACTTCTCTAGTTTCGGGCATTATAAACCTTTGATAACGACCGTGTGCCACTTCCCCTATTCAAGTTTCGGGCATTATGAGCCTCTCATAACGACCGTGCCACTTACTCTTTTCCGGTTTCGGGGATTATAAACCTCTCATAACGACCGGGGCGCTTACTCTTTTCCGGTTTTGGGCATTATAAACCTTTCATAATGACCGTGCCACTTACTCTTTTCCGGTTTCGGGGATTATAAACCTTTCATAATGACCGTGCCACTTACTCTTTTCCGGTTTTGGGCATTATAAGCCTTTCATAACGACCGTAGCGCTCCCACTTCTCAAGTTTCGGGCATTATAAACCTTTCATAACGACCGTGCCACTTCCCCTATTCCACTTTCGGGCATTATAAACCTCTCATAACGACCGTGGCGCTCCCACTTCCCCAGTTTCGGGCATTATGAACCTCCTTCAAACAATACTAGTATCCATATTCCTCTAATAATAGTAAAATATTACTATTAAAATCTATGAAGTGAGTTGAATATATGAATAAAAATAATCCTTCTATTAACAGGCACTACGATCTCGATTGGATACGGGTTTTAGCGACCCTTGCGGTCTTCCTTTATCATTGTTCGATGTTTTTCAATCCCTTCCCTTGGCATGTGAAAAATAACGTAATAGATTCAAGTGGTATTTTAGTATTTTCACTCTTTGTTGGTTCCTGGCTGATGCCGATATTTTTCGCCGTTTCTGGGATGAATGTGACCCATGCTCTTAACAAACGGAGTACTTCGGAGTATCTCAAAGAAAGAGGAATACGTTTAGGGGTACCGTTAGTATTTGGCGTTTTCGTCCTAACGCCACCGCAAATTTATATAGAGAGAATTGCCAACAACCAGTTCGATGGTTCCTTTATCCAATTCTTCCCGCATTTTTTCGACGGTGTGTATTTAGATTTTGGCGGAACAGGAAACTTTGCCTTTTTCGGATTGCATTTATGGTATTTACTCGTGTTATTGGTCTTCTCGTGCCTAACCATTCCGTTATTTAAAAAACTCCCGAGAGGTAAGACCTTACGTAAAGTACATTTTTTACTACTACCTCTACTGCTTTTTCTAGTTGGCGCGATCAAAACACAAGGGTTAGGAGGATGGGATCTCCTATTTTATCTATTAATCTTTATTTATGGATACTATTTTTACTCCCATCCGAATTTTAAACCAGCTCTTAAATCAACAATAAAAATTCACATGGTTATAGCCCTAATTACTTCTATTACCTATATCGTCTGGTTCATGATGGCCTATCCGCAACCAGGTTCAATCCAAGACATTCTTTTTTATGCTGTCCGAACGATTAATTGTTGGAGCTTATTACTATGTATCTTCTATCTAGCTGATAAATACCTATCTACACCAAATCGATTTTTACAATACGGAAGTGAAGCCTCGATGGCTTTTTATGTTTTACATCAACCGGTTATTGTGATTCTTGGCTTTTTTATCCGTGATTTATCTTGGCAGACTCCAGCTAAACTTATTTTTCTCATAGTAACGGCCTTCATGCTGATTATGCTTTTCTACCATTTCTTCATTCAAAAGCATCGTATCCTCAGATTCTTATTTGGGATGAAGGGGAATTATACAGGCACCCAATCAAGTACCCGGGCGGTGACAGGCACCCATTCCCGTTAAAAGAATAAACTGTCATCAAAAATAAATGAGGGTATGACATGGAATATAGAATTAGAGTCGAACCGGATGTTAAGATTTTTGTAAATGATATGAACCCGATGGGCAAGAATCCGATTTTGTTTATTCATGGCTGGCCGGCCAATCACAAGATGTTCGAGTACCAGTATAATGACCTTCTACAGAAAGGACACCGTTGTATTGGCCTAGATACGAGAGGTTTTGGTCAGTCGGATAAACCGTTACATGGATACCATTATGATCGGTTAGCGGATGATGTTCGCACGGTAGTCGATGCATTGGGGTTACAGAATTTCACCTTGGCCGGCCACTCCACCGGAGGTGCCATCGCAATTCGCTATATGGCCAGGCATAACGGCTATGGCGTTTCTAAGCTTGCCCTTTTTGCTGCAGCAGCACCAAGCCTGATTCAGCGGCCACATTTCCCTTATGGGTTGAAAAAAGAAGATGTCGATCAAATCATTCAAGGAACTTTCCAGGATCGACCTCAGATGCTCCATGACTTTGGGGAAAAGTTTTTTTATCAAAAAGTATCTGAGCCTTTCTCAGACTGGTTCTTCCAGTTAGGACTACAGGCAGCCAGTTGGTCCACCATTTCCGTTGCGCAAACATGGCTGGCCGAAGAATTATTTCATGATCTTGGAAAAATTCGTGTTCCTACAATAATACTCCATGGTGTTCATGACCAAGTGGTTCCTTACCCATTAGGGGTCGTACAGCACCAAGGAATTCGGAACTCGAAACTGGTTCCGTTCGAACACGGCGGCCACGGATCATTCTATGACGAGCGCGAGAAATTCAACCGCGAACTATCTCAATTTATTACATCATAAGTTGATTCACAAAGAAAACTCGTCGGCCACATCAAAACGCCGACGAGTTTTTGCTACTTACACACAATCACTTCACGAAGAAAGGATCCCTTTCTTACTTCAGCTCTGTCTACAATAACAAAACCAGCCATTTGAAGAATCTTATCGATTGGTTCAACCGTGACTACGACCACTTTCTCTGCAAATCGGCGAGCACTTTGAAGCATTTCCAGCTGATCGTCAGCCGTAATAACCGAGCACAAATTATAAGGTAGGTCGATGATTGCAACATCATAATGACCCGTAATATCCCGAATATCAGTTAAAGAAATTTCACTGGAAAACCCAAAATGTGCGATGTTCTCCCTTGCTCCCCGAAGAACCAGCGGGTTTCGGTCACTGCCAACTATATCTACCCCCATCGATAGCGCCTCGATGACAACCGTCCCGATCCCACAGCATGGATCAATGGCCTTGATCCCGTTCGGATCCGGAATCGCTACATTCACAACCGCCCGTGCTACCCGAGTGCCTAGAGCAGTTGAATATTGATTCGGCTTTTGTTGGTGACGAAACCAAATCGACTCGCCTTCCCGATAATCACCGAACACCCATCTTCGATTTACCTTCATAACCCCAAACAATCGCTGTGGATGACGAAGCTCCGCCACCCCTTTAATCTGTAGTCCGATTTTTCTCTCAATCGCACGGCGATTCTCGAACCCTTCCTCTTTATGACCGTTTTTCACGTAGGTCACTTTAAATGTTTCATTGCCCACTTCCAACATCGAAATTTTTAGAAGGAGATCCTCAAGGCTCTCTGCCTCAAAGATAACCGAAAGCCTTCCCTTGATAAACGGACTGCGGCTCGGGTCCATGCCTATTGGGCTTTCCAAAATGCCCGTTTGAGTATCATGCCCAAACAAAGAACGCATTTCCAAGGCACATAAATCACGTTCTTCCTCATAACAAGCGTAAGTGTATAGGTAAGTTGTTGGTTTTGTCATGTTAATTTCTTCCTTAATCTATCAAATCTAATGTACTTCAGGATATCATATAAACCCTGGATAAAAAATATCCTTGAATTACATGATTCAGAAACTGGTAAAAATTGAATTTACATTTCGTTCAAACGTTAGTTAACATTTGTTCATTTTATGTGGTATATTTATTTTTTAAATGAAGGAGAACCTCCTCTCATTTAAAGGAGATTATGCTATTTATTTTTAAGGAGGCGAGGTTGTGAATCGCGAGTTTCACAACAACTAATATGGGTTTTGTTGGTTTATTTTTATCCGGTGCCGTATTGTTTCTTAACAGTATGATGCTTTTAGGGAAGGCTGATGCCAAAAGTGTTGGTGTTCTTAATATTTTTGTAGGTGCTCTACAAATTTTCATTCCTACTTATTTAATCATTGTTTCCAATCAAACAAACTGGGATTTTTATCAAAATGCCGCAACCTTTTTGTTTGGTTTAACTTATTTATATGTTGGGGTCATTTCCCTGAAAGGTCTGGAAGGAAACGGGCTAGGTTATTTTAGTTTATGGGTGGCAATCGTTGCGGTCGTTTATGCGCTGACGTCGATTATTCATTTTGATGATGTGGTCAATGCCCTGACTTGGGCGATGTGGGCATTTTTGTGGTTTTTATTCTATTTATCCAATGCTTTGAAAAAGAACATTGATTCTTACATTGGGATTGTCGCCTTCATACAATCATGGGTGACACTAACCATTCCAGCGATGCTCTACTTTTTAGGTATCTGGAATTCACCAACAACGATCCAAATCTGGACGATTGTCTTAATTCTAGGATTCGTTGCTTTTGCGGTAAGTCTTTTCCGAATGAAATTTTCATTTAAAAAAGACCATAAGGACGTACAAATGGCTACGGAATTATAGACAAAGAAAGGGAGATCTAGACAAATCTAGGTTCTCCCTTTCTTTTCGTTTGGATTTGCACTGCTTATTGCCATCATTCCACAATCCGCGGTTCCCACATTTGCCGAATTTCCGCCTCTGTCATCCCAGGCAAAATATCCGCTCGATACAGCATTTCAACAAACGCCCTGTCGGTTTCATTGAGTTTGGTTACATTTTGATCCGTCTCAGGGTAGAGAATGCTACTTGTATCTTCCTCAAAATGATTCAACATCCCTAGAGCATGGACGAACTCATGCAAAATGGTCGCGTTCCGTAGGGCTTGAGGAATCGTAGAATCGATTGCGATGGTGGCTGCTAGTAATCCATCTCTTGAATTACCTTCTGTTGGCAACGTAAAGCCAATCGTTTCGCCATTGCCACGAATGAGTCCATCCGTATATCCATAATCCTTAAATTGTTCATTTGGTACAAAGTAAACGTCAATTTGGTACTCGGTATAATTTTTTTGATTTTCTTCGTAGATCTCAAATTGAACGGGAAGCCATTGATTGAATTCATCGAGAGAGGTACGTAATTGGTTGAGGTCTTGATTTGTCGGCGTACCATGGACATACACCGGAACCCTTTCTCCAATCCACTTAATCATAAATGGGTTTTCTACACCCACTCCGCCAAAATGAAACGAAAGAAAGGCATCCACCGTTTCTTGGGTGAAGGTTTGATTATCCACGATAAAGGATTCGACACGGCGTGATCCCATCCCGTTCTCTTTCTTTGCAAAAATATCAAGCTGATAAACTCCTTCTGTTTGTATCGGTTTACTCAAATCATAGGGTTCCCCATTAAGTTCGATGGTGTAAGTAACCCCTTCTTCCTCCAGTAACTCTAATTTTGCTTCTTGAAAATATCCGGGTTGAATTTCATTTTTAAAGGCAGGTGCTTTAGGGGGCTGATCATCGATCGTGAAAACAATCTCTTTTTTGCTTTCCATCCATAATTTTTTGCCGGTTACAGAAAGACGATACTCACCATTCTGCTTGACACTATGACCTGATTCAATTGGCTTTCCATTTAACGTCATCGTGTATTCAGCTTTTTCCTCATTTATCGTGATCGTCCGTTCATCTGGATACACTTTTCCTTGCTCTACGCCACTGATGAGGATTTCCGGCTGCTTCAAACAACCACTAAGCATAAACAATAATACAAAGGATAAGAACAGGCTTTTTCTCACTATCATTCCCCCTTCCTCTATCATTATAGAGGAAGAGGAGGATCCCGTAACGTGTTTATGGTAGGAAAAGTATGGCTATTTTTTCTGACATTTCACCATGATAAAATTTATGGAAGGTTTATTTTTCATATTCTTATTGGGCTCCTCGATTTCGGAAAACTCAATCAGTCCATAGTTCCCAAATTCCTGTTGTATCGAGTCAGCATCATAAAAAAACATTTTAACGCCATCCGGTGTTTCGAAATAGTCCTGATCCAATTGTTTTCCCTTACCAAACATGGGGGCTTTTTTGGAAACCGTTGTAAAAATCATATATCCACCTGGTTTTAACTGATTGTAGCAATCTTGTATAAACTTTTCTCGCTCATGATGACTCAATAAATGAAGGAGTGCATGACTAAAGATGCCTTCATAGAGTGTATCGTCAAAAGGCATATCACTCACTGAACCGTGAAATATAGGAACATCAATTCTGTTTTCTCTCGCCAATTCAATCGCTGTTTTTGAAATCTCAATTCCGGTTACATTTATTCCATTGTCGATAAAAACCTTTGCATTTCTGCCATATCCGATTCCTGGTATCAGTATGTCCTTCAAGTTATTCTCTAGAAAAAAGTCCTTTGTCAAGATTGCAGAGTCTGCAGGTTCAAAACCCCACATCGTTTGTTTTTCGATAAAACTCGATTCCCAGAATTCCATGATCACTCTATCCCCTTTATGCTTTATTCTTTGTATATCGCTACACTGTATTAAATTCACAAATCGTAATGACTACGATTTGAACTTTAAAGTAATACAATCCTTTTGTCAAGCAAGCAGCCACTACCCTTTTATCATAAGATTCTACTAGTATTTTCAAATCTCTACTTTTCCTCCCAATATCCAAACGTTTGATTAATTTCCCTTTCATACTTGAAGTGATAAGCTTCCTAATCATTTTTCGTTAAAATGATTGTCGAGGAAATATTCCGTACTAAGAAAGTTGTCGATTGAACTCGACATAGAACAACCGCTGCCCCCAAATGAAGCAGCAGTAGACTAGGTCAATCTTCTTTATATTTTTCTTTCACTACACCTGAGCCAATTCCCCCCAAGAGCATGAACATTAAAGGCCCGAAATTCCAGAAAAATGAGCCGCCCAATAAAGTAATATCTAATGGGGTTAATTTGTTTAAAATAAGAATACCTAATTTTATGATTAAAAGAGCAATACCAAATAAAAATATAACATCAAATGTAAATTTCAATTTCGGATACGCCAATTGCTTACTGTCTTTTATCACTTTCTCCTTCAATTCCTCATCACTCCTTAACAATTCATCAATCGTTACACCAAAAAGGTCACTCAGCTTAATAATGATTTCGATGCTCGGATAGTTCTGGCCATTCTCCCATTTAGAAACGGACTGTCGACTGACAAAGAGTTTTTCAGCCAAATCTTCCTGAGACCAGCCTTTATTCTTTCGCTCACTTTTTAACTTTTCAGCAAAGATCATTTAGTATCACCCTTCTGTAATCTATAATCCATTATGGTTAAATTTCATTCAAAAAGTAAAGATAACTATAGTTGCAACCGACCGCAACACCTGGTTGCAACTGATAAAACAGCAAAAAGAAGATTATTTCAGCATCATGAGAGAAAATTTAGCAACCATCAAAAAAGCATTGAACGATTAACAACAAAAGTTTATTGACTCCCTGTCAGCTTTCTTGGCAGGGACTTTCTATGAAACTAGCAATAATTTTCTTAACGGACCGCTCATACTCTATTAAAAGAGAAATATATTTATAAAGGCAATGAAAGACTTATATCGAAATAGGAGTTAAACATGTATCATTGAGTCGATATAAATCAAAAGGAGATATGTCTGCTATGCTATGATCGATGATGTTTGGAATGCATAGACCTAAAAGGATGATTAAGTACGTTATTTCGGTTGGCATTCTTTTAGGTAATCGCATTATAAAAACACCCAGGTTAAATTCACATATATCATCCAAGATAACGGGTAGATGAGGAGCCATACAACCAGACATATGCCATGACAAGGAAATTGATAATAAATGTCCAAACAATATCTTCTCTCCAACAAGCGTTTCTTGATATTCCCACATCCGGTGGTTATGGAGTAAGGGGTTCTTCAAAAGGTCACCAAGAATAAAGTAAAGAATCGTCGGATAATATGTAACCACATTTTCCCGGTCACCCCAACGTAAAGCCGCCAATACCATGTACTTCCCCCTATAATTTCAGCCATTCTTTTCCCTCAAATTCACATGTAATAATAATTAGTCATTCCCATTCATGGAATTATTTATTGAAATTGTTTACCAGAACCAAAAAACTCTCTGCCTTATTTGGCAGAGAGCGTGTGAGGATTACTTTATGAAAAGTAACTTCCATTCGGTCGATGGAGAACATGCCGCTGTAAAAGTCTAAGAAAAGTGACCCATGTAGATTCATAATAAGGCTTCTAAGCACTCGAAGAAAAATGTAATATATCCCCGGTCCCTGAGGCACCTACAGGACAGAAACAACTTTTCCGTTCACGACTTTAAATAACTGGTCTACATGTTTATTTCCGCTTATTTTAGTTACTTTTAGAACCCCTGATTCAAATTCGCTATCAATTTTATGATAAAAAATAACATTATCCTTTTTTACATTTTCTTGGTCAAGAATGAAATCTTGAACACCCTCAAAATCACTAAGAGAAACAACGACTCCTTTGTCATACAGTTTTGTTTCTGAGATTTCTTCATCCTTAGTTTCAACAATGTACAGATCTACACCATCTAACTCGATAAACAAATCGTTAATTAGAGTACCTTCCACCATCATGTTCCATTTAGAGACAACCTTTTGTGCCAAGACCACACACTGTGCCTCTTTGTTCTTCGCCATCTCCACAATTAGTTTGACTAATTTTTTATTTTGTTTTGGAAGATAGGAAAATCCAATCCCAATATCATCCGCAATTCGTTGTAATTCATAGTGAAATTGATAGGCATGATAATCAAGTTCGTTGTATCCACTTTCCGTTAAAACTGTGACGAAACACTTACCCCCAAAGGCATTGGAGAGTACAACTCCCTTCCGAATCATTGCCTCTGCATCACATTGATTCGAAACACAAACCAAAATATTCTTGTTCATCTTCCATCCTCCCTTATGATAATCCGCTCCAAATTGTAAGGTCACTAGAATCATCTCCGCTTTTCCGATTTGGATCACGTTGGTTAACAATTCTTGAAGGCATCGGCTAATGGTAAGTAGTGTTTGTTTCGAGACCGCCTGTTCTTCCCCTTTCATGACGAATTCAATCGTAACGGGACTCGTTTGGCGGACATGCTCTATTATATTCATCATGGTTTCCTTCACTGGAATTTCCACATCGAGTCCATCCAGTTGGTGAATGGCATCACGCACCTCTACCATGCCTCGATGAGCGATTTCGATTAAATCATTAAGAAGAGGTTCCCCTAGTTCTGTTTGAACCATTTCCATTTTAAAAATTAAGCATTGTCTTTAAAGCTTGGATTCAACTCACTCCAGACATCAAACATATTCCCATCCAGATCATAATAAACAAAGTTCATCCCTGGATGTCCTCGATCCTCAATAGGCCCAACTTTTATCTGTTTGCTAGTAAACTCTCGATGGATCGCTTTCAATGCCTCTACCCCATTCACCTCAAAGGTGACGGAAAAACGCTCTTGTCCGTGTATATCAAGAAAGTTTGAACATTGGTCTTCTTTTGCTTTTACCAAAAAAACACTTTGGTTCGCTAAATCAAGAATCGCTTTGTCTGCATCTTTATAGTTTAGCCTCGCTCCCAGCTTTTCTACATACCATTCAGAAGCAATCTCGACATTGGAAACGGGGATATATATGGTTCCAACCCTAACTAAAGTTTCCTTCACTCAATACCCTCCCAATGCCCTGGCTCCTGGGTCATTTGAAAAAGAGCTTCCGCATCCTCCTCCTGATAGAGACGAATGATTAACCGATCCGATCCGTTTCAATACTTGCACTAAAAACATTTTATTTCACTCCTCAGTAATAGATGTACCAGTTCTTGCTCTGTGACTGGATGGTAGAGGGCTTGATCATTCCTTATTCAACCTCGTTTATGATAGGAACTTTGGGGTATTAAGTATATAGAATAGTCTACTAAAATATAGAGTTTTAGTGACGGTACTTCTCGTTATTTTTCCATTACTTGTAAAATATATCAAAACCATCCTTATACTTCAATCATTTTTGAATTCTTCACCTGTAGTTAACTCTCATTTTCTGGTCCGAAGTATATTTTTCAACAAGATTCGTCATAATCAAACGATTAATTAAATCCTCGCTCTTTTCTCTAGATGCAAGGTTTCCTCCCACTGGCAACAGAGAAATTTGTAGAATAAGTTCTACTATTTTTGAAGGATTTATGGTTCATGAGATGGAAATATATATACAGCAATTTATGTTCTTGGAGGGGTTGGTACTATTGTGTGGCATTCAATTGAACAGGCATCTTATCATATTTTAATCGTTCTTCTTCCTTTTATTATTTATCATTTGTTTATTAGAGAGGAAAAGCAATATAGAGAAAAAGTAATATCAAAATTAATGGGACTTTCGTTAACTACTCTGATTCTGACAATGTCTAATCCCATTCATTTTTCAGAAGAATATTTATATGATTTTAGAGTGATCCCCATTCTGTTTATGCTTCTATACGGCGGCATAAGACCGACAATTGTATTAATAATCGCTATGATAGGCTATCGGTTTTTCCATGGTGGAGCTGGGTTTCTTATTACGATTGTCAATTACACAATGGCAGCCTTCCTATTTTTACTCATAAAGAAAAAGTTTGAGACATTTACATTAAAGAGAAGGATTCTAATTAGCAGTATTTTGTACTGGCTTATAGCGATTACGAGAGCTATAACTCTCATCCTAACCGACCAGGTTAACCAGCTATCATTCATGTTAATTTTTTCATTTTTAACTTGGTTAACTCTTATTATCCTAATCTTCATCATTGACAATCTAGATAAGCAAATCATTTACGATAAGCATATTCAAAATGCAGAACGATTAAATGTCGTCAGTCAGTTAGCAGCATCTGTTGCTCATGAAGTACGGAATCCAATGACGTCGATTAAGGGATTTTTACAATTAATCAGACAAGACAAAAATTTAAATGCCAGCCAGTATAAATATATAGAAATCTCATTATCAGAATTAGAACGGGCCGAAGCGGTTATTAATGATTATTTGTCCTTGGCCAAACCCACAACAACGGAAATTATAACCGAATTAAACGTTACCGCTGAACTACACTCAATGCTTGATATTATTACTTCCTATACAAACACTCGTAATATTACAATTGATTCTTCCATTCAAGAAGGTATTTTGACGAAAGGGAAAAAAAATGAATTTAAACAAGCGCTTTTAAACATCATGAAAAACAGTGTAGAAGCCGTCCATGTAAATGGGACATTAACGGTCACTGCCTATCAAAAAAATAGTGAGGTTCTGATAGAAATAAAGGATAACGGTGTGGGAATGTCGCAAAAACAACTAGAGCAATTAGGGGCACCCTATTATTCTACAAAGGACAAAGGCACTGGAGTTGGATTAACCATTACATACAAAATAATCCGAGATATGAAAGGAAAAATATCCGTACATAGTGAACAGGGAGTTGGAACCATTTTTACGATTGAATTACCTTCTCTTTCTCAATAAAAAGAAGGCGGTTAAAGGATCAAAACAGATCTAGATTAACCGCCTCATTTTATAATCATTTTTTAATGGGCACAAATAAATCGACCCTGGATTTTCCTTCCGGATCTTCAGAAGGATGATTCAAATTGAATTCAAGGTTTTCCCTATCGTAATCAGCATCATATTCACGTTTAGCTAACCACTCTTCATAGATAAATCGATAGGCAAGATTCAATTTTTCAGGTGTATCGTAAAATGGGTACACAGCATATAGCCCGCCAGCTAACTTTCTAAATTGAATTCCATCATCATGATGTTTCTCCTTCTCAAAACCTTCCGGAATCGTCACACAGGCATCGTGACGACATAGATGGGATTCAACAAGATCTGGATTATCTAACGATATACCAATGATGCTTTGATTGGGTGGATAAAGGCCATTCCTAACAGCCCAACTCATCAATTTCCCCCAGTGATCTGGTGCGGGGTCAAAGTAACTTCCGACCCTTCGAATAAAAGCTACCTCATACTCAGGCAATTCCTTTATAGAGATATTCATATATTATTACCCCTTAAATGTTAATATTTACCTCAAACAAAATTCGCCATCTATAAAGTAAAATCCTTCATATAAGTAATGAAATCCTTACACCTATTTATCTCGCACATCTTTCCTATAAATCTTTTTACCAAAAAAAGAATGGATTAAATCCAAATCCAAAAAACGGGAAGAAAACAGGAGGTCTAAAGAAACGGCGTCTTCTAAAAAACGGTCGAGGACCAAAGAAACCAAAACCATATCCCTCATCAAAACTTGAAGTGGTTAATTCTTCAATCTCAAGACCATCTTTTCTTACCTTTGTGACTCTCCCAATTGACCATTCCCCTTGATTGTTTTTAAATTTGATCATTTTCCCCTCTAAACGACGTGCACGTTGATAATCTAATTCCATTAAAAAAATCCCCCTTTATCCTTGACATACTATAAGGTATGGGGGAAGTACTTAATATGTACAGGCTCACAACTAATCGTCGTCTCCTAAATTCATAAAAAAATAATTGTCGAAAGGCATTCGATTTTCCCAGAAAAAAGTACATTATTCCCTAGAAAATGATCAAATTCTTAAACGTCTCCATCATTCCCCAATTATTTCTATTCTCCAACCTTGATCTAACGTTTGATTAAAAAAAGTTCCTCCTTTAAAGAAAGCGAATTCTATTCTCCCTCAAGCAATTTTTTGTCGAGAAATGGTTTGAGTTCTTGTACTCCACTACCGGCACGAAATGATTTGGCCAGAGACAGAGATGAGATCGTGTCCCTCCAAACTCGGAAATACCGGTTTGATTTTCATCTAAAAAGTATCGGCTCCACCTTCGCCCAATACGATGATAGCCACGCATGCTATCCCCACTAATCACTACTTTACCTCATGATTGTTAACAAAATATTGAATATATGTTTTAGAATTGTTAAGCCTTTATGAAAGATAGATTACCTTTGAAGGACCTGAACAAGCTGACTTTGTAGATTCCCCTCCACCAACTAAGCCTTAAGTCGTAGAAAAAATTCGGTCTCCTCAAGATCAGGGGAATATGGCATATTTAGGTAGGAAATTCAAATTGGACTTTATCCAAAGGCGGTGTTGATCAAAGGTAAAATGACGAAGTTTAAAAAATTGTAAATTTATAGAAAATAATACCATGTACTTACCAATTCGTGGTACGATGTTACTCGGACTTTGTGTCCGGAAAAAGAGGAGGAGAGATTCCAATGTCAGTTTTCACTAAATGGGCTTTTCGTAACAAAGCTGCTGTCTCATTAATGACGATTTTAATTTTAATCATCGGAGTGGTCAGCTATAACCGCTTACCGATGGAGTTCCTGCCATCCGCCGATAACCCGCAAGTAACGATCATTACAATGGGGCAAGGAACCGATTCAAAAACAATGGAAGATGAAGTTACCTCGCCCATTGAGCGAGCGGTTACCGGAATAAAAGGAAAAAAATCTGTCTACTCGACGACAGGAGACGGATTTTCAAAAGTAGATTTATTTTTTGAAGCTGGTTCAGACATGAAACAGGGAAAGTTAGATGTTCAAGAGGCATTAACGAATGTATCACTCCCGGCTTACATAGCCAAGCCAATCATTTCGCAGCTCAATACCTCCATGATTCCCATCGCAAACATCGCTGTAACCTTTAAAGATGGCCTCACCACAGAAAATCTAGAATTTGTAAAAGAAAAAATCGAACCGTTATACAAGGATATAGATGGAGTCGCCCAAGTTCAAGTCTATGGATTGGTTGACCCTATTATCTCTGTAAAAATCGATCACCAAAAGCTGGCTGAAAAACAAGTTTCCCTTGAGACGGTAATGGGCATTCTTCAAGGCCAAAACACGGCCGTTGCCGTCGGTGAAAAGGCGATCGACGGCAAAACAAGTAATATTAAGGTCATTGGCGACCTATCCAATTTGGAAAAATTAAAAAGCCTTCCGGTTGCGCCAAATGTCACGTTAGCGGATATTTCAACTATCCAGGAAACCAAACCATCCAATTATGTTAACCGTTTTAACGGCAATGAAGCGTTGGACATCAGCATTACCAAGGACAGTAATTCCAATGCTGTGGCGATTAGTAAAGAAATCGAAAAAGTAACAAAGGAAATCAACAAAAAATACGAGGACCAGGAAGCTACAACCTATGTGTCATCTGCAGATATGGTTGAAACATCCGTTCACACAATGGTGAAAGAAGTTCTCCTTGGTGCTTTATTTGCAACGATTGTCATTATGCTCTTTTTACGGAATATCCGTACAACATTTATTACGATCGTTTCCATCCCGCTTTCACTGTGTTTCACCCTGTTCTTGCTGTCACGTTCTGGCGTCACATTAAATATTTTAACCCTTGGCGGAGTTGCCGTTGCTGTTGGACGGCTAGTGGACGATAGTATCGTCGTCATTGAAAATATTTACCGAAAAATGCAAACAGAGAAGTTTTCGATGCAGATGGTCATTGATGCCACGAAACAAGTTGGGGTGGCAATCACGGCCTCAACGTTAACAACCGTTGCGGTATTCTTGCCGATGAGCTTGTTAAACGGTGGACTTCAGGAATTCCTGTTACCATTTGCCTTAACCGTTACCTATTCTCTGTTGGCATCACTACTTGTCGCCTTAACTGTGGTTCCATTAATGAGTGCAGGCTTATTGAAAAATACGAAACTACCAGAGCATAAACCGGCGGTTCGATTCCCAAAAGCAGTTGCTTGGTCACTCAATCATAAATGGGTTGTATTCACGATTTCGATCCTGTTGTTTGCCGGATCAATCGGTGCATATTTTGTTGTACCAAAGGGCGCAGTGGACAATTCTTCGGCAGACTACGTAATGGCCACGTTGAAGTATCCAAATGAAACACCTTTTGAAACCGTCAAAGAAAAGGCCATCGAACTGGAAAAGTCCATTCGAGAAAGGGAGGAAGTTAAATATATTTTTAACACCGTTGGATCTTCGGCCGATTCAGCCCAGTTTGGCTATATCGGCTCTCCGACTGAAGCTTCCTTCAGTATTTTATTAAAAGATAAAGACGACACAGATCGGATGTTAAAAGTACTGGAAGAGAAAAAGGATGAATATCCGGATGCCGTATTGGAAGTGGCTACTGCTTCGTTTATGATGGGTGGATCGGCAACGAATATTACCATTGATGTTGTAGGTGATGATATTGAGCAGTTGGAAACAGTGGCAAACAATATCAAAGATAAAGTAACCGACATTGACGGTGTGGAAAAAGTAACAACCAACCAGGATGAGAAGAAAAACGTTTACTCGTTAGTAGTAGACCCTGCGAAAGGCAATACCGGACAAATCGCTCAGCAGCTTGGAGTGATGTTAAATCAAACTCCGCTTGGAACGATGACGCTGGATGGAAAACAAACGAGTGTCGTGCTCGAGCCGTTGCTGGACACGAAGACACCAGAGGATTTGAAAAACATTCCGATAATGACGGAAGCCGGCATGGTACCAGTTTCTGAGGTCGCATCCTTAGATGTGAAGGAGACATCGACGAGCCAATTCCATAAGGATGGCGAAACGTATCTTCGCGTCACAGCAGCCGTCGATCCTGCAAAACTCTCAGAAATTTCGAGCAAGATTAATCTGGAGATCTTCGGTGATAAAAAAGACAATAAAGGGATTGAGTTGCCGGAGGATGTAGAAGTTCTCATCGGAGGTGCAAGTGCACAGCAGTCAGAAGACTTTACTGATCTATTCTTAACGATGCTCGTTTCGATCGGAATCGTGTTCCTAATTATGGTCATCACGTTCAAATCCATCAAAGCACCAATCGCGATTTTAACCTCTCTTCCGCTTGCCGCGATCGGAGCAATTTTAGGCATCTTAATCAGCCGAATTTCGGTGGATATTACGGCACTGCTTGGAGCGTTGATGTTGATTGGAATTGTCGTCACCAACGCGATCGTGTTGATCGACCGTGTCAGACAGAACGAGGAAAAAATGACCATTCGCGAAGCGTTGGTGGAAGCTGCCGCAACGAGAATGCGTCCGATCTTCATGACGGCCGTAGCCACCATATTCGCCATGCTTCCATTGTTATTTAAAGCATCGCAAACAGGAAGCTTAGTTTCCCAAAGCTTGGCGGTCGTCGTCATTGGCGGACTCGCGCTCGCGACACTATTGACGTTGATTGTTATTCCTTGTGTGTATGAGTTACTGTATTTTAGAAAGTCTAAGAAACAAAGAATGGCCGCGGAAACCGTCGAACGGCCGATTGAGATGTAAGAAGTGTTAAGTAGAGACCGCATTTGTGAGGAAAGCTGCCTCACTCATGCGGTCTTTTATTGTGTATTTTGGGCTATCCGAGAGTATTTTCCACCATCCGAGAGTATTTTCCGCTATCCGCAATTATTTTCCGCCATCCGCCAGTATTTTCCTCCATCCGCCAGTATTTCTCGCTATCCGCCAGTATTACCATGCTGTGGTGACAGGCTCCTCAACGTTTTCCCTCCACGATCTTCGCAAATTCATCCAGTGTCGTCGAATACTTCACATAAATCCGCGGTAGAAGATAAAGCTCATCTTTTATCCCTTTCTTCGAAAATGCCTCTGGTGTGGTCGTCAGCCCATATAAATAGGATTTCTTCGTTTCTTCAACAACCTTGTCATTCCAAGTGCCATACGGATAGGAAAGGGCAATCACGGGTTTGCCCGTGATCTTCTGAATTTTAGCTTTGGACTCTTTTAGTTCATAGTCATAATGATTGATTTTGGTTAAATCGGGATGGGTCGCCGTGTGCGACTGGATCGAGATGAGACCGGAATCCACCAATTTTTTAATATCTGATTCCGATAATCGGATTTTACGGCCGATAAAGTCTGAAATCACAAAAATCGTTCCCGTTGGTTGAAATCGTTCCGTTTTCAATTTTTTAAAGATGGCAAAGGCGTTGAGATTGTTTTTGTAGCCATCATCAAAAGTAATAAAAATTGGCTTGTTTACCTTATCAATATCTTGCCACCGTTCAAAAGTTAGTAGGGTGAAACCATGTTCTCGCAAATACCTCATTTGTTTCTCGAAATTCTCCGGAGTTACATATAACTCCTTAGAGCCCAGTCCTTTATACTCGTCGATGAAATGATACACTAAAATCGGTACTTTTCGTTGTGCAAAAGCTTGTGAAGGAACCATTAAGATAAGAAGACAAACGAAAAACTTTATAACCTTTTTCATAAAACTCCTCGCTTTATTTCTTTTCCATATATGGTTCCTCCATCTTTTGTTTATTATGATGAGCTGGCGTCGAATTTACTTTCTACAGTTTAAATTCCTTTTTCAATTCAGCAAAATCTAAATCCAGTATACGACAGCACCCTTCCATTTCTTCAAAGAAATTGCGGTTCTCTTTCACCGGCTGATCACGATACTCATAATAATATTGAATAAGATCAAACAATTCTGATACTTTTTTTACTTTCTCCACTTTATCCATCCTATTCACTCCTCTTTTCTGGCATCACCATTTGCCCGATTGGTTCCGAAACAATTTGCCCATCCTCCATGACCGTAACTCCGCGAACGATGGTATTTACCGGTACTCCTTTAATCGAAAACTGATCAAAGGCGGTTACCTTGCTTTTACTGTGGAGATTCTCTCTTTTGATGATCATTTCTTTGTTCATATCCACGATGGTAATGTCCGCATCCGTACCAAGAGCAAGAGATCCTTTTTGCGGATAAATACCAAACTGCTTTGCTGGACCTTCCGCTAATAGTCCACATGCTTGTTGAAGTGTGATTTTGCCTTCACTTACGGCATTAAGCATAAGTGGCGCAAGGGTTTCCACACCGCACATCCCGGCAGGAATCGACCATAAATCTCCATCCTTTTCTTCCTCCGTATGTGGGGCATGGTCCGAACAAACGATACTCACCGTTCCATCCTGAATTCCTTGCCACAATTCATTTTGATCCTTTTTATATTTAACAGGAGGATACACTTTCATTTGCGGCCCAATCGTTTCATAATCTTCATTGCTTAAGAATAGGAAATGCGGGCATGTTTCGGATGTAATCGGATAGCCTTCACGCTGTGCCTGACGGACCAATTCGACTCCTTCACCTGTGCTGACATGAAGAATATGCAGACGTGTCCCGAGTTTTTTGGCCATCGCAATCCCTGATTGAATCGTCATTTCCTCAGCTAAATTCGGTCTTCCTTCCAGCAAGGCTTCATAGTCCCTGCGACCAGAATCCTCAACTTTCTTTGTCAATCGCTGAATAATCTCATTGTTCTCCGCATGAATAGCTAATAGCTGACCGGTTTTTTCCACTTCCTTGAAAATATCATAAACCTCACCATCTGGCAGCGGCGGGATCACTCCTTCATCACCATCTTTGTAGTTGTACATCAACTGAAAGGTGTTGCTATTAATCGCATAGCCCCAGAAGAACTTAAAGCCAATGACGCCCGCTACATGAAGGGGGACAATATCTTTCATGTTCAAATCACCAAGGCAAATCGCCCAGATTCCAAAATCAACATGCGCTTTTGGAGTTAGGTTATCCTTTTGTTTATGAAGGTTTTCAACATTATTAATTGGCGGATTGGTATTAGGCATTTCAAAAACCATCGTGATTCCGCCAGCCGCAGCTGCTTGCGTACTATAGTAGAAATCCTCTTTATACGTTGCACCCGGATCCCTCGAATGGACATGTGTATCAATAAAACCCGGAAGTACGTACTTCTCAACTGCATCCGTCGTTTTTTTCGCTACGCCGCCAAGTTCATTTTCGGATATGGCCGCAATTTTTCCATCCTTAATATATAAATTTCCTTTCAAAAAATCCGTTCCATTATAGATATAACCATTCTTAATGACATGATCCCATATCATTTTGATCACTCCTTCCCACTATTTCCACCGCACCGATGATTTCTTTTAAACTATGAATCTCGTACTGCTCCATATACTTTTCGATTTCTTTGATAATTGTCAGCATCACTGTTGGATTGATAAAATTAGCAGTCCCTACTTGAACCGCTGTGGCACCGGCAAGCATCATCTCAATCGCATCTTCCCCATTCATCACACCGCCGCAGCCGATTATCGGCAGTGAGGAAACCTGATAAACCTGATGAATCAAACGCACTACGAGTGGTTTGATCGCAGGACCTGAAATTCCCCCAATGACATTGCCAATTTTCGGTTTCCTCGTGTGGATATCAATGGACATGGCAATGAATGTATTTGCTACTGTGAGGGCATCAGCCCCTCCTTCTTCCGCAGCCAGGGCAATCGTTCCGATATTTGTCACGTTCGGCGATAATTTCGCAATGATCGGTTTGTCTGTTACTTGGCGAACACGATTCACTAAGCGGCGTGTGACGTTTTCATCCATCCCAAATGCCAGCCCGTTATTTTTCAAATTGGGGCACGAGATATTCAGCTCGAGCGCCGCAACTTCCTTCATGGCGGCAATTTCTTCACTCATCTCCGCAAATTCATCAATGCTGTCTGCCGAAATGCTCGCGATAAGAGGACTCGTAAATTGCCCATAGAAAGGAACCGTCACTTTTTGGTAATACTCAAGCCCCTTACTTTGAATCCCAATGGAATTAATCATCCCGCCTGTTGTTTCGCAAATCCTTGGTGTGGGATTTCCTTTTCGCACCGTTTTCGTAATGCTTTTTGGTAGCAAGGCTCCTAAGGCATTAAAATCCAGGATTCCTGCCATTTCTTCACCAAATGTTCCGGATGCCGGCATAATCGGATTCTTCAATATAAGCTTTCCAATGGAAACTTCTAAATTCCTCATGACAAAACCACCTTCTTTAGCGGCAGCACAGGACCATCCTGACAAATCCGAATCGTTCGGATTTCGTCGCCTTCTTGAATATCACAAACACATGCGAAACATGCTCCCATCGCACAGCCCATATTTTCCTCTAGGGCGATTTCAGCAAATAAAACATGTCTCTCAGCGATTTCCTTCATTAATATAGATAACCTTTTAGAACCACAAGTATAAACGGAATCCATTTTCCCGCTGCGTATCAAGTCTTCCGCCAACTGCTTAACCGCCACGGGGTCGCTTGAGCCATCTTGGTCGTTGACGAGAAACGTTTTGATACCAGCTTCTGTAAGTTCTTTTTCTACTAAAATATCCTCTTTGGATCTGGCACTTAAGATCGCATAGCAAGGTACCCCCGATTGACCAGCCGCAAATGCGAGTGCGGATAGAGTCGCAATTCCTACTCCTCTAGCCACCAATAGGATGCCTTTGCTTCCTTCCGGGACTGTAAACGAAGTTCCAAGAGGACCGAGAATGTTTAGAAGCTCTCCTGGTTTTCTTTCAGCCAGTTTCTTTGTCCCTGCACCTTTGACAAGGTAAAGAAATTCCAATGTGTTATCCGTTTCGTTTATTCGATAGATACTAAACGGACGCCTCAACAACGGAGAGTAGTTATCAGTTGTTCGTATATGAAAAAACTGACCCGGTTTGACCTCGGTTACACTCCATTCAGCAATACTGATTTTCATATGACAATACCTTCGGCTAATTTGTTCATTTGAGAGAATTTGTGCTTTTGTTAATTTCAATGTAATCCTCCCCCCTTAAAATTACCTTTGCCGTATGAAGGACAGCTGCCTCTAAAACATCGATCCCCGTTAGGATATCCTCCATTTCGGTATGTTCATGGGGGTGGTGGCTTAAACCATCTACTGATGGGATAAAGATCAGCCCAGTTGGACCAAAACCTGTCATATTCATTGCATCATGTCCTGCCCCGCTTTGCATAAGCTTGTAAGGTAATTGTTTCTCTTCACAAATATGGCTTAGCAAATGGCATAGGTCAGAAGAAAGAAGCACAGGTTCCTCCATACTAATCTCCCTATAATCAATCAGAAGCTCTCTTTCCTGTTCAACCGAAGTAATTGCTTGATAAAAGTGGTTTAAGACACGTTGTCTTGACTCAATCGAGGAAGATCGAATATCGATTTTCATTTCTACTTCCCCTGGTACAACGTTCATGGCACCGTCCTTAACACCTAGCACTCCGACAGTTGCAACAGTCCCAAAAGCCTTTTCAAGATGGGCGGCTTTTTCAAGCGCTAATGAAATTTCTGCGGCTCCAAGAAGAGCATCTTTTCTCATGTACATCGGAGTGGTTCCAGAATGCGAAGCTTTTCCGAAGATCTTGACAATAAACCGAGCAGGAGCAGCAATGCCAGTCACAATCCCAATCTTTTTCTTTTCCGTTTCCAGCACGGGTCCTTGTTCAATATGTAGCTCGAAGAATGCCTCAAATCTTTCATTTTCGCGACTCGCTTGATCAATCCCATTAAAGTCAAGAGCGCATAGAGAAAAGGCTTTTTCCATTGATATCCCATCACGATCGGTAAGCTGGCGATATTTCTCCTTAACGATTCGACCTGCCATCGCTTTACTGCCAATAGTGGAAACACCAAAGCGTGAAGATTCTTCACAGGCAAACGAGATGATTTCAATCGGATGTTCCGTCACAATTCCTTTTTCATTGAGGCGATTGATAATCTCAAGTGCGGCCGTAACGCCCACAACTCCATCGTATTTTCCTCCCTGATAAACCGAATCGATATGGGACCCGATCACGACTGGTGGAAGTTCATTTCGCTTTCCTTCTCTTCTCGCAATCAAATTTCCTGCAGGGTCCAGTTTGACGGTCATTTTGGCATCCTTACACATTCTCATTAGGGCATGGGTGCAAGCTTGTTCTTCGTTCGAATAAGCAATCCGAGTGATTCCCTTCTCACCAGAATTATATTGATTAATTTTATTTAATAACGTTTCGTATCTTTCCCTTTTTTCCATAGGAGTGTCCTCCATTTTAGTGAAAGTAACTACAAAGCAATATACCCCTTGCCATTTTTTATCGTGACAATGGTACCAAACTCCTTAGACAAATCGTTCAGTTCCTCAAGAATCCTGTTTCCGTTCTCCTCATTTGCCAACCTAGGCTTCCCTCTTCTTGCCCGGTTTTGTTCAAAACCTAAAGTGATGGGTGTAAGTTCAATCTCCGCTATATTTCCAGCTTCGATCGTAAAAGAGGCAATCACCGATTCAAATACCTTTGGATTAGCCGCGAGCCCTCTTGTTCCATGTTGACTTCTTGCATCCATTCCATCCGCTGTAGTATGACGATGGTCAAGATTGTAAAGGTTATAAAATTCCGCAGGCTGCTTTTCAACCGTATCATTTTGAAAAATAAAATCTCCTAAGCTATAAAAAATCGGTCTTTTTTTGTAGATTTCAATTCCTCTAAGAATATGCGGACCATGACCGATTACCCCATGAACTCCCTTATCAATACAAAACCTGCTAAACTCTTTTAAGAAATCAGCCGGTTTATCCTTCTCTTCCCCCTTCATTTCATGAGCATGGAGACTCACAAAGACAATATCGGCCTGCCTCGATGCCTCTTGAATCGCATTGGAAATTCGTTCAGCATCCGCTAGATTCATATAAGTAGAAGTTCCTGAATCTCCTTCTTCAAAATAAAGATTGCCAAAAATGTATCCTCCGTTTGAATCCTTCCAGAACCCCTCTTTGACATTTAAATTCCGTTTGGCGTTCACTTCGGAATTCGCATCAATTTCTTTTAAAACCTGAAGATACTGCTTACTGATTCTATGAACCTTTTTATGTCCAAGTGGATTAACACCTGGTCTTCCTGGAACATCCGGCCGCTGTGCCCCTGCTCGGTGCCACTCATCAAAGGAAGATGTCACCGAAATCATTGCGACCCTGCCATTTTTTGTTTCCAGGTATTTGGGCTGGGTGGCTTCTGCTAGATTTCTCCCAATTCCAGCAAAGACCCATTCCTCTTTTTCCAATACATTGATCGTTGAAAGCAATCCACCATGATGCCAGTCGAGACTGTGGTTGTTAGCACATGCCAGCAGATTAAATCCAAGCCATCCTAAATCCTTTACCACTCCAGGACGAGCTGCAGCCCATGTTCCACCGCTCGTGGCAGCCGGGGATTGGTCGAAGTGATGGACCGTCACTTCAAAATTCGTGAATTTCACATCAAAATCATGAAGGAAATCGCGGATCTCTAATAAATCATTTTCATTTCTTGGCAGCCTTTGGGTGATGAAAGAATCTCCCGTCACAGCTACTTTTAAAGGACCAGTCATCATCTAACTCCTTTCTATAGATAAGAAAGTAAAAATTTTGTCTTTGAGAATTGTCCAGCTCCAGGTAGCCTACGCTTTTCCTATAATTTTATAGAGGTAAGCGAATGCATCGACTTTAAATGCTCACTTGCTTGATTCGAAACGATCTTTAACTGATGGACAATCGCCTCTTTATTCGCTTCAATTAAGGTACTCTCTCCGACCACGCTTAGGCTCATCGCTGTTTTTCCTTCTTCATGAAAAATAGGAACAGAAATAGCTGAAACACCTACTTCTAATTCTTGGAGACAGAAAGCTGCCTGTTCTTCCACTACTTTTGCTAACTCCTTTTCTAACGCATCTCGTTCAGTGATGGTAAAGGGGGTAATCGCAGTAAGTGTTTCTCTTTCAAGACAGGAACGAATGATTCCCGGCTCTTGATAGGCTAAAATCGCCTTAGATGCAGCCGTACAATAGAATGGCATCCGCTGACCAACATGAACAAAAAATTTATTTCGCAATTGAGAGGGCTGATGAGTATGGGTACAATAAACTTGGTCTCCTTGATAGCGGCTTAAATAGGAATAGAGACCCGTTTCCCTTGAAATCTCTTCACAGTACTGCCCCATTAGTCCAAAGGGGTCTTGTGACCTCAAGAATTGGCTCCCCCAAAATAAGGCCTTAGGTCCCAATACATATTGCTTTGTTTGATAATTTTGCGTAACCAGCTGGTGCGATATCATGCTGCTGAGCATCCGATGAATCGTGCTTTTACTTAGATTGGTTTTCCTTGCAAGGTCACTGATGCCAATCCCTTCAATGGGGTTTTTACTAATGCAGTCCATAACCTCTGTAAAGCGATTTAACCATTCCATCTTCGTTCTTCCTTTGCAGTAAATTTAGTGTTCTGTTGTGCGGGACAACGTTCCATTTGTGAGAGAAATAATCTTCCCTACTCGATTGAGAGATAGGGAAGATGGATTTATTACGTAAGTTCTTTTCCTTTTGTTTCTGGGATTAAGAAGATAAACGCAAGTGCTGATAAAAGATAAATTCCTGAGATTAAACTAAGTGCATAACTTAAGGAATGGTTTAAAGAGATATACCCAATGATGAAAGGAGCAAAGCCAGCAACCGCTCTTCCGATATTAAAAATCACATTCTCTGCCGAAGATCTTGCCTCTGTAGGATAGTTTTCAGCAAGAAGGGCACCATAACCGCCCATCATTCCATTTACGAAGAATCCTAAAATTCCTCCCAGTACCAATAAAACCGCCATCGAGCTCTGTTGGAAATAAATCCAGACAATAATCGCGGATGCGAAAAGGAAAATTAAATAAGAAGGACGGCGGCCAATTTTGTCAGCCAAGACTCCGAAAACCATAATGCCGATCACCATTCCAACAATGGTGACAACGGTCCACAAAGTTGTTTTGTTAAAGCTCACACCTAACTCAGTAGCCAGCATCGTTGGCATCCAAGTCATAATTCCATAAAACCCGAAGTTTTGAACGCTGGTCGCAATGATTAAGCCGATCGTAGTTTTTGTTACTTTTGGTGAGGAAAATAATTGGCCGACGGCGACTTTGTTTTTATTTTGATCCTTTAATTTCACCCAGATTTCTGGCTCTTCTAAGTTCTTACGGGACCAGAAAGCTAAAATAGCTGGCAGCACCCCTGCAACGAATACTCCTTGCCAGCCGAATTTTGGAGCGATGAATAATACAGCCAACGTTGCTAGGACGATCCCGAACTGGAAACCAGTCGCTACAACCGCTGTTGCACGTGAACGATATTTTTTTGGCCAAGCCTCACTGACAAGCGTCATCCCGATTCCGAACTCTCCCCCAAGTCCAAGGCCAGCTAGAAAACGGAATACAGCTAATGTTTCAAGATTTGGCGCGAGCGCACAAAGTCCCGTAAAGACGGAGAAAATCAATATCGTCCAGGTAAACACCCGTACACGCCCATATTTATCTGCTAAAACACCAAAGACAATTCCACCTATTACGGAACCTAGCAGGGTGATAGTTGAAACACTACCCGCTTGAGCAGCATTGATTCCAAAATAAGCAATGATCAGCGGCATCGTGAAAGCAAGAATCATCATATCCAAGCCATCCATCGCATACCCTACCGTCGAAGCCCAAAGTGTTTTCCACTGATAACCGGTAATCTTACCTGAACCAACCTCAACCTGACTCGAGTTCTTTTGAATATTCGTCTCCATAGTTACCTCCTTTAAATTCTTTACTGAAATTCCCAACTGTTCCTCTGAGCGGAACATAGTTCCATTTTATAGCGATAGTTGGGCTAAACAATTTTTTTCTGCACCCCTGGTCTAGGATATTTATTTTTAGATAATGGCAGCTAAATGACAGACACAGGATGGAAAGCTCTTCTAAGAAGTTATGTGCGTAGATGGAGGAAAACTACTAACCTACTGGAACACCACCTTCTAATCTGACTTGTTTTCTAAGAGTATTACATGTATCAACAGGAATATTACAATTATTATAAATTTTCAGAATTGATTTTGTAAATACTATTTATTATTTTTACTCAAAATTAAATCCCTGTTCTTTAATAAAGTCTTTTAAATGAACTCGCCTAGGCTTACTTAAATAGTGCGCCATTTGCTTTGTCCAGCCTTCGGTACGAGCGCCATTGGTCCTTCTGTTATAGTAGTCTGAAGAAATTTCTTCATAAACGGACAATCCTTCGACAATTTCCTCTTTTGATTGATATTGATTATAATGGACAACCGTATTCTTTGGGGTTCGAGGTTTTTGCCATGGTTCTTGGGCTGGGTAACCTAAACACATTCCCATAATGGGAATCGTATACGCCGGCAGTCCGAGAAGTTCTTTTACTTTACTAGGATTATTACGTATTCCACCAATCATGACTCCCCCTAGTCCAAAAGAGCGTGCCGCGATGAAGGCATTCTCTGCTGCCAAGGCTGTATCCACCGCCGCAACTAATACATTCTCAACCTCGTTCACTTCAAAATTCATATCCCACATTTCACTGGCTAAACTCAGTCGATAAAAATCAGCACAAAATACTAAAAAGATAGGACATTCTGATACATACTTTTGAGCTCCAGCGATCTCAGCAAAAATATTCTTTTTCTCCTGGTCATCGACAACAATAATGCTATAGGCCTGTACATGGTGAGATGAAGGTGCCCATTGTGCCGTTGCTAGAACCTCATCAAGTATATTTTGTGGAATGGGTTTGTCTTTGAACCTTCTAATCGATCGATGACTTTGGAGCAACTCTACTGTTTCATTTCGCATGTAAAAACCCCTTTAAAAGTTTAGTTTCTAAAAAATTCAGAAATTACTAAATTTTATACTATATTTAAAGTTGATTGTAAACAAGAAAATATTTCGACAAAACCATACAAAATCATTTCAAGTTTTGTTCTGGATAAAAACACTCGTAATTACAACAATATAAAATATTATGCTGTGAAATGGGTGTGTTTTTTCAATGGGCAAAATCCTGAGAATCTATATAACGGATTGGAAAAATATCTTTCGGGTTCCAACCGTAGTGTTATTGGTGGCTGGACTGACGCTACTTCCTTCCGCGTATGCCTGGTTCAACATCAAGTCGATGTGGGATCCGTACGGGAATACGTCCGGAATCATCGTTGCCGTTGCCAATGAGGATGAAGGGGCGGTCGTCGATTTAACGGAGCAGAAAATCAATGTTGGTAAGGTAACGGTTGATAATCTGAAAAAGAATAAGAAGCTTGGCTGGGTGTTTGTTGACAAGGACGAAGCAATCCGCGGCGTAAGAAATGGAGACTATTTCGCCTATCTCCTCATTCCGAAGGATTTTTCAAAAAACATGGTTAGTATTTTAGAAGAAGAGCCGAAAAAGCCGGAAATCATTTTTGGTGTTAATGAAAAAATCAATGCGGTTGCTCCGAAAATTACCACCACTGGTGCGACAGGTGTCACCGCACAAATTAGTGAATCTTTTACAAAAACGGTTGGCGATGCGATTTTCTCTGCTTTTTATAAAGCCGGGGTTGAATTAGAAAAGGATTTACCTTCGATTCTGTCGGTGGAAAACCAACTCTTCGAACTTGAAAATTCCCTACCGCTAATCGAAGAAATGGGACGGAAAGCAATAGAATTAGAAGGGAAACTTCCGGAAATTCGTGAAAAAGGTCAACAAATTATCGCCCTGGAACAGCGGATACCGGAACTCGAACAGGCGGGGGCAAGTGTTTTAAAAGTCGAGGAAAACCTGCCGCTTGTAAAAGATGCGGGTGAAAAGATCGTCTCGATTCAAGAAAGACTCTCAGACCTTTCCACCACCACCTCCATCATGAATGAGATGGAGACAACATTAACGGAAATCGAAACTCAAATAAAACAAGCGATGGATAGCATCAATCAATCGGAAACACCAACAAATCAGGAGCAATTGACGGCATTGTACAATGAATTATTAACCATACACGGAAACATTCAGAATGCCCGGGCAGGCTTACAGGAAAATGTAGATAGGATCAAAACGGGGTTGGCTACGGCTGCAGATTTTTTCAAAAATGATCTACCAACGATAGAACAAAAAATCCATGGGGCAGCGGATTTTGTCCGGAACGACTTACCGAAACTCGAGGCTAATATTCGGAATGCGGCCGATCTCATTCGCACTAAGCTGCCAGCGGTGGAGCAGGCTATCCATAAAGCAGCCAACTTTGCCAGAAACGATTTACCAGGATTCGAGGACAAAATACGGACCGCCGCAGATCGACTGCGAAAGTTTAAGAGCAGTGTCAATATCAATGAATTAATTCAATATTTAAAGCATGACCCGGAAAAGGAAAGCAGTTTTTTAGCAGAGCCTGTTCTATTAAAAACGAAGCGGATATTCCCCATTCCAAATTACGGTTCAGCGATGTCTCCGTTTTATACGATGCTGGCCCTTTGGGTGGGCGGGACACTTCTGGTGTCTTCGCTGAGAGTGGATGTGGAGGACGCGGAAAATCAATATAAAAACTACCAAGTTTATTTCGGCAGACTGTTAACGTTTTTGACCATCGGTATCCTTCAAGCGGTTATTGTCACATTAGGAGATTTATTTTTAATCGATACCTATGTTGTAGACAAGCTTTGGTTTGTTTTGCTAAGTATTTTCATCAGCATGGTATTTATTATCATGATTTATACGCTATGCTCCGTGTTTGGCAATATTGGAAAGGGCTTGTCGATTATCTTATTGGTGTTGCAGATTTCCAGTTCCGGTGCCACCTTTCCCGTAAGCCTAACCCCTGCCTTTTTCCAAAAGTTGCACCCATTCATGCCGTTTACCTATGCTGGCAGCATGCTACGGGAAACAGTTGGCGGAATGATTAAGTCAATCGTCGTACACGATGCCATCTACATGCTTATTTTTATGGGAATTTGCTTGCTTATTGGGATTGTTTTAAAGCCTTATTTAAGCGAGAAGATTCATCGGACGGCGGAAAGAGCTAGGTCTACTAAGATAATACCTTGAGAGAAAGGAATGGCATTTATCTAAGACTTCACACTTGGTGTTTTCACAGCAAATAAACATAAATTAAAGCAATGGAATTGTACTGCACCCCAAAAGTTAGAGTGAAATCTAATTTTTGGGGTGTTTTTTTATGGCTAAATATAGTGAACAATTTAAGTTAATGTTAGTCAAAGAGTATCGAGAAGGGAAATTGGGATATATCCTTTTAGCTAAAAAGTATGGTATGAAGGATAGTACACCAATTTTGAGATGGGTAAAAGTATACGAGAAATTCGGTGTGGAAGGTCTAATGAGGAAGAAACATAAGAAAACATATTCTGTTCAATTCAAGCTGGATGTATTAAGCTTTATGGAAAGAACAGGTGCTTCAGAAACTGAAACAGCCCTTAAATTTGGGCTAACAAACTCCCCTACGATAGCCTCATGGAAGAAGGCTTTTCTTGAAGGTGGTGCTGAGGCCCTGGATAGACCGAAAGGACGGCCATCCATGTCTGATAAAGCTAAGAACAGAAAAAATAAACACACCGAAGAAAAAGAAATGACTTACGAACAAAAATTGGAACGGGAAAACGAGCTTCTTAGATTAGAGGTGGAATACTTAAAAAAGTTGCGAGCTTTTCAGATGGATCCGGAAAGCTATCTCGAAAAGCACAAGCAGCGTTATCATTCGAACTCAAAGAAATCTTCAAATTAAAAGATATCTTACAAATAGTCGGTATTCCTGAGTCCTCCTACCATTATCATATAAAAATGATGAGGAAGGAGAATCCTGACCAAGAGTTGGAGGAAAGTATTCAATCCATTTTTGAAGAGAATAATGGGAATTATGGGTACCGTAGAATCAAACTAGAATTGAAAAATCGTGAAATCAAAGTGAATCATAAGAAGGTTCAACGGATCATGAATGAACTTGGTCTTAAAGGTGATAAGTTTAGAATAAAATCACGTAAGTATAGTTCTTACAAAGGAACTAATGGAACTGTTGCCAAGAATCGTATAAATCGTCGTTTTCACACAAATGTATGTCATCAGAAATTAACAACAGATATTACAGAATTCAAGTGTTCAGACAGTGTAAAACTGTATCTAAATCCAATCATGGATATGTTCAATGGCGAAATCCTTTCATATGGGATAAGTATGCGTCCGACCTTAGAATTAGCGCTCAAACCTCTCGAGGAAGCACTAGAAATTGTAAAAGATTCAGAGTTCAGAACTACTTTACATTCTGATCAAGGATGGCATTATCAACATAAGAAATGGGTAAAAACACTCAAGGAAAACAAGGTGTTCCAGAGTATATCTCGAAAAGGAAACTGTTTAGATAATTCGCCTATGGAGAACTTTTTCGGGTTAATAAAACAGGAAATGTATTATGGGGAAGCACTGTGCTCATTCGAGGACTTAAAAAAGAGAATTGAAGAATATATCAATTATTATAATAACAAGCGAATAAAACAAAAATTGGCTGGCATGAGTCCGGTTCAATACCGTATCCATACCAGCCAATTGGCTGCATAATATAAAACTCTAACTTTTGGGGGTCACATCAAATTCGCACATGAATTCTCATTGCTTTATTTATTGATATAAAATGTTTTCAAATGTTTTTGGGTTTATGATGATTCCAAGGATGATCGAGTCTGAATCAGTGGCTCATTAGGACAGGATTGGTTAATCTCCCATATAAATCGCGGAAATCTTTTTTTCGTGTTTCGGGCATTATAAACCTTTCATAATGACCGCGGAGCCTTTCCTTTTCGAATTTCAGGCATTATAAATCTTTCATAATGACCGCGGAGCCTTTCCTTTTCGTGTTTCGGGCATTATAATCCTTTCATAATGACCGCGGAGCCTTTCCTTTTCGTGTTTCGGGCATTATAATCCTTTCATAATGACCGTGGAGCCTTTCCTTTTCGTGTTTCGGGCATTATAAACCTTTCATAATGACCACGGAGCCTTTCTTTTTCGTGTTTCGGGCATTATAAACCTTTCATAATGACCACGGAGCCTTTCCTTTTCGTGTTTCGGGCATTATAAACCTTTCATAATGACCACGGAGCCTTCCCTTTTCGTGTTTCGGGCATTATAAACCTTTCATAATGACCACGGAGCCTTTCCTTTTCGTGTTTCGGGCATTATAATCCTTTCATAATGACCGCGGAGCCTCTTCTTTTCGTGCTTGGGGCATTATGAACTGCTCATAGTGACCGCGGAAACATCGTAACCTTCGCTTTTCAAACGGAGAAGAAGATAAAGCTTCAAGGACTGCAAATAACATAGTTAGGACCAACCGTACCATTACGGTTGGTCCTGTATTTTGTTCATACACCATCAAAATGCTTTTATTGACGCTGTGAACCAGGTGGAACGTAAAACGGGGGTACTTTAATCCATCCGCGTTTGCGCATTAAATGTTTTAATCTAGCTGCGAAAGCAAATTTTTCAGCTTGAAACTGAATAAACAATAAACCGACATCTGTACGAATCGATTCGGAGGCTGCACCTGCAGCACGCATAATTAAGCTAACGATTTTTAAAGACAATTCGTTTGCAATCACATCATCCGTTAATTTAACACCAAGAGGAATACTGTTAGGGTCTGCTACAGGCAAATCTTCAGGGGCAGGAGGTAAAGTAATTCCTTCCTTCACCATGAAATCATGTAGTCGTTCCCTTTGACTGGTCCCAAGTTTCATATCTTCTTCAAGTATTGCTTTTAGTTCTTCATCCGTTGTGGTATTTATACCTGCTTGAACAGATACTTTAGCTAATTCAAGCCCTGCTAAGTAAATCCAGCATGACATCACTTCTCCGACATGAAGAGGTTGATTTTCATCTTGAACGGTCAATGATTTCATTGCATCCATGACAGTTTCCCATATATTTAACATGTAATCCACTCCTAATCTGGAAGTTAATTACACATATTCTTTGTGTCATAGGATTTTTTATACAAGAATCCAGCAACATTGTTATAATTTCCTTTTCAGGAGTTACCTTAGCAGGCACCATTTTAGCAACACTAATTTGTAGAAGTCCTCTCCCTGTGACTAGATTAAGGGGTGTGGCAGAAACTGAAGCTAGTACCCAGACCTTAGTTCCTTCTGCTGTTCATTTTCCGATATTCTATAAGCAGTAAATCCAAAAACAGTTGAAACGGTGCTCGGGAGCACATATCAATATCATCAAGGTAGCAATGTTCGATAGGGGTGTAAAAAACAAAATCCGATAGCTCTGCCAAACGGTTAGATGGAGTTCCAACGAGAGATAGAATGGTGATTCCGCGTTCCTTTAAGATATGGGCATATTCTAAAATATGTAAGGTTTCACCACTATAAGAGACAAAAATGGCAAGGTCATCCGTTCTTAGGTTAAAGGCAGCACTACGCATGTCATCCCAATCCATGCGGGCCATGCTGCTTTTGCCTAACATGAGCAGTTTTTTCGAAGTATCCCAGCAAACAGAATAAGAATGGCCCATACCGAACCATTCTACATGTCTTGCCTTAACAATCATCGAAGCCGCTTTGTTCAGCTTCTCTTCATCGATTCTATTTAGTACTTCTTGGATATCTCTTTCATAACGTTTGACATGGGAAGATAAGGATTCTGAAATTCCTCGGTTTTCAACTGGAGCTTCTTCGCCAATGTTTAAATGTAACTGGAGTTTAAAATCCTGAAAGCCCTGAAAGCCAAGCCTTTTACATGTACGGCTGATGGTGGCCGTCGAAACGTACATTTCCTTTGCCGCCTCTTCTAGTTTTAAATGGATAAGCTTCTTCGGGTAACGGATGATATAGTCCAGAACTTGTTTTTCCAGTTGGCTCAATTGATCCCGATGCTGGATAAGCCGTTTCATAAAAGATTGCATATGATCACCTTTAAATGCCATGGATCAAGTTACCCTACCAAATCTAGCTACGATGTAAGAAATAGAACGGAGCGTTTGAGTCTTTCCAAACCTTCAATGACCTTTGATTGCGGACAACCAACATTCATTCGTAAGAAGACTCCTCTGTCCTCACCATAGACTTCACCAGACATGATTCCGACCTTCCCTACTTCAACGAGGGCTTGCTGGAGCTCCTGATTGGTCTTTCCAAGCTCCGTACAGTCAATCCATGCTAAATAAGTAGATTCAGGGATATGAAACTGGATAGATGGCAGTTCTTGATCAATGAATTCCTTCACTAATTTCATATTATTATACAGATAGGAACAAAGCCCATCAACCCACGGATCTCCCTGTCGATATCCTTCTATAATAGAAATTTCTCCAAAAATATTGGCGCTGGAAACTCCATCCCTGTATTTTAAAAGCTTCATAAAGCTTTCTCTCGTCTCTTCGTTAGGAATCAATAGATAGGATCCACCCAATCCGGGTGTATTGAAGGTTTTACTGGCAGATGAACAGATATAAATATTTTGGAGATCATCCGCTACACTGGTAATCGGAATAAATGGTTGGCCAGGATAGGTAATATCCATATGAATATCATCCGAAATAATCTTTACATCATTCTGGGCACACAGCTGGACGATTCTTTTTAACTCCTGCTCCGTCCATACCCTCCCCGTCGGATTATGGGGATTACAAAGCAATAAGACCTTAGCTTTTGAATGCGACAGCTTTTTTTCCAAATCATCAAAATCCAACTCATAACGTCCATTCATATAAAACAACGGGTTCGGAACAAGCTTACGTTTCGACTCGTTGATGACATGGAAGAAGGCATCATAGGCTGGTACCTGCATAATTACGTGATCATCTTCAACTGATAAAATCTCTATCAATCTTGCAATCGAATAAATGACACTCGGACTATAGATCACCCAATCCATTGAAACATCCGCAGAAAATCTTTTTTGATACCAACCGCTTATCGATGATTTATAGTCAGCATGGTTCCACCTCGTATAACCAAAAATCCCATGTTCCGTACGTTTTTTGATAGCCTCCATCATTTCCGTCGGACTTTGAAAGTCCATATCCGAGATGGAAAAAGGAAGTAAATCGTTAGATCCAAATCGATCCTCAATATAATCCCACTGGGTACAATACGTACCGATTCTATTAATCGTTTGATCAAAATGACGATTCATACTATCCCTCATTTTCACTATTTTTCTAGGTGTTTCATTACACGTTGTCTGTGGGGGATGAAAAAAGAGGATGAAATTCTCATCCACTCTTTTTCATTTGTGCCATCAGCTTATCCATTTCCACTCTCACATGGTTTACCTGTGGCCCAATCACCACTTGTACATTATGAGCATCTAACTTGATGACACCAAGTGCGCCATTTTTCTTCAATGCAGGTTCGTCTAACTTTTTCATATCATCGACAACTAATCGCAATCGAGTAATACAGTTATCGAGGGAGGCAATGTTCGCTGATCCGCCTAAAGCATTTAACAATTCTCTAGCCTGGTGACTAGTTTTCCCATCTTTACTGACTGGGGCTGTCGATTCATCCGTCTCCACTTGGTCTTCCCGCCCAGGAGTCTTTAAATTAAATTTGGTAATGGCATAGCGGAAGACCGAATAATAAATCGCAAACCAAATCGCGCCAACGACTAATACTAAATACCATTTGGATTCAGTTCCCTGTAGGATTCCGAAAATGAAGAAGTCTAAAATTCCCCCATCTGTATTCCCTATTTTTACATTTAAAAGGGCCATAATCATAAACCCTAGACCGGTTAACACCACATGAATTCCATATAAAGCCGGTGCAAGGAATAAGAATAAAAACTCAATCGGTTCTGTTATCCCTGTTACAAACGTAGCAATCACTCCAGAGATTAAAAGACCTTTAATTTTACTACGATTCTCCGGTTTTGCTGTGTGGTAAATCGCTAGAGCGACAGCTGGCAAACCAAACATAAAGGTTGGCATTTTTCCTTGTGAAAGAAAGGCTGTAGCCGATGCACTAATCGGCTCTCCGCTTTTCAGCTGCGCATAGAAAATATTGAGCGCACCTGAGATCGTCTCGCCGTTTACAACCATGGTTCCTCCGGCTTCTGTAAAACGAATCATTGCAACTAATATATGATGCAATCCAAATGGAAGGAGTAATCTCTCCCCGGCACCAAATAGGAATGGTCCAAATGCACCCGCGCTCGAAATCATTGAGCCAATTCCATTAATAATCATCGTAAACAACGGCCAAATCATTGGAATCACTAAACCAACAACAGACAGTACAATCGAAGTAATAATTGGAACAAATCTTGGTCCGCCAAAGAAGGCAAAGGCATTTGGCAGCTTAATCGTATGAAACTTCTGATGAAGCAAATAAACCGCTATACCAGCGATAATTCCGCCTAGTACCCCCATCTCGAGACTTTGAATTCCAAGAACCATTCCTTGTCCTTCTTGTCTCATCACATCTGCTGCGGCAAGCTGATCGGTTTCGGTAAGATAAAAATGAATCGATAAATGCATCATGATATAACCGATAAGACCTGCAAAAGCAGCAACACCCTTTTCATAGCGAACTAATCCAAGTGGAATCGCTACAGCAAATAAAAGTGGCAAATACGTAAACGCAAACCCACCAACCATTGAAAGGAACCGTAAACTTATCTGGATAATGTTATGGTCTAAAAATGGCAAGTTCTCAATCGTAGTCGGGCTTGTAAAAGAACTGCCGATCCCTAAAAGCAAACCCATGAATGCTAATAAAGCTACAGGAAGCATAAACGTCTTCCCAAGACCCTGGAAAAACTCCCACCCTTTAGAAGACTTCTTCATCTTTGTATTCATCACTAAACCCCCTTGATGTGGTTGTTGATCAACTATCATCACTTTACTTCCATAACAGCCAGTCCGCAACCGCTTTCATAAGGAATGTAGCGATATACAATTTTTGTACGTGAAATACAAACCGCCAAAAAGGAATGGTCAATAACCATTCCCTTTTGGAAAATCATCCATTTTTTTCGCCACCACTACTCGATTTCTCCCCATCTGTTTCGCTTTATACAAGGCTTGATCCGTCCATTTCATCAGTTCCTTATAATTGATTTCTGTTTCAGGAACGTTACCAACTCCCATAGAAACGGTAGTGGCTTTTCCAATCGGACTTATCGTCTCTGCTATTATCTTTCTTAATCGTTCCGCAATGGATTCGGCTGTAGATATATCAGTCGAAGGAAGAATAAGCAAAAATTCCTCTCCCCCTATCCGAAAGCACAAATCACTTTCCCTGGTTTCTGTTTTTATGATTCCAGCAAGAAACTTTAATACCTCATCGCCTTTTTGGTGACCGTACTCGTCATTCACCTTTTTAAAGTGATCGATATCTAATAAGATAATCGAATACATCTCCAACTCATGCAGAGATTTATCAAGGGATCGCCGATTATAAAATCCAGTTAGCGGGTCCAGATTGGATTCATATTCAACATCCTCCAGTTTTTTCTGATACGATTCAAAGGCCATAAGGAGGGCTCGTTTTAATTCTATTAACTCGTTGTACCAGTCGGGAATCTTGGGTATTTGTACCGATTCTTTTTTCGTTATTTTGCGTGCGTAAGACGCTAAACTTCGAATGGGATTGACTATTTTTTGAGCCAGTACATATGTTAGGATAAAACCAAAAACCATAAAAGGGATAATTGTAAGACAGACCTGTTTTGCATATTCCATAATCGGTCCCCATTCGGCTTTCTTTGGTGTTTGCGAAACAATCCCCCATTTTGTTGTCTCTTTTGCAGGCGCATAGCCAGCTAACATCGAAACTCCCTTTGAATTCACGATTTCTCGGCTTCCACTTTCCCCGTTAAGAACATGTTTCACCGCCATGTTTTCCATCACATTGTCATTAATTCTTTTTGCATTGGGGTGATAAATAATATTACCGATTGAATCAACGACGTATACATAGGAATTGGTTTCACTTTTCGGATGTTCTCCAAGCACTTCCTTGAGGCTATTATTCTCATATAAATGGATCGTTCCCGCAAGGAACCCTGCGTATGTACCATCCTCCTTAAATATAGGAACAGAAATGAGCAGGATGAGTTGACCTGTAATTCCGGTATAAGGCACTGAAATTAAGGGCTTTCTTTCTAATAAAGCCTCCTTAACACCAAGCGAATTTGGTATACTTCCTTCCAAGTCTAGCTTAGGTGCGGATGCGATAACTTTACCTGAAGCATCGACAAACCAAGTTGAATTAAAAAAGTCAGGCCCTTGCAATAGTTGATCTAACTTCTTATAAATGGCATTAGGATCAGTAGATAAAAATTCTTGATTTTTTGATGCCATCGTTAATTGATCGATCATATCTTTAAAAAGGGAATCGGTTGAAGCAGCAAGCTTCTTCGCATAAAATTCATTTTCACTTAAATAATTTTTCTCGATGTTATTCTTACTTACCAAAATACCTGAAATCACACTTCCTACAAAAGTGCCCACCATTGTAAAGGCCAATAATAGCAGAATTAAAAACTGTATATTTAATCTAAATCGTTTAATCTCATTTCACCAACTTTTTCAAACAATAAAGGTAAATTATAGATGAAATTTCTATACTTTGCTACATCATTATTCCCCTTAAATAGGACACTTATGAAGTCTATCCAGTACAGGAAAACCATCTCCCTGCGAAAAAGGGAGTTAGACGCCTCGAAATATTATTGTGATAAAGCTGTAAATGATGTTACTTAATTAACATCTGCCTGTTCTTTTTCTGAGAGTATTTCGTGTTATCATATCTCTAACAACTCAGGCGAATAAAAAAAGTTGGAGGTAATAGGAATGAAAAAACACGTATATTCAATGCTAGCAGCAGTTACAATCTCGGGTGCTATCGGTGCAACTGCCCAAGCGGAGGAAGTAGTGGTTAAAAAAGGAGATACACTTTGGGGAATCTCTAGAAATTATCAGGATGTTACCGTAGACGATATTAAAACATGGAACCAGTTATCTACTGATCTGATCCATCCAAATGACAAGCTTACTATTTTCATAGAAAAACAATACATAGTGCAACCTGGCGACACGTTATGGGACATCGCCCTTGCAAATGAGACAAGCGTAGAAGACCTTAAAGGATGGAACAACTTAAGTTCCGACCTAATCAGACCTGGCTTAAACCTGGTTATTCATCCAAATTCAAACGGTCAGCCGGCACAAACGGCTGCGGCCAACACGACAACAGAAGCTCCGGCACAAGAGTCGGCGAGCAACAACGTCATCGAGGCACCTGCTCCGGCTACGGCGCCTGCTCCAGCTCCGGCACAAGCACCGGCGGCAAGTACGACTACATCGGAAGCGGCGGCTCCTGCCGAAGCAGCGGGTAAAACCATCACCGTTACCGCAACGGCTTACACGGCTAATTGCGCAGGCTGTTCGGGAATTACCAGCACAGGAATCGATTTAAGAGCGAATCCAGATGCGAAGGTCATTTCCGTTGATCCGAACGTCATTCCACTAGGCTCGAAGGTTTACGTAGAAGGCTATGGAAACGCGATTGCCGGAGATACGGGTGGAGCGATTAAAGGAAACATCATTGATATCTTCATCCCAACACAAGAAGCAGCAGTGCAATGGGGTAGAAAACAAGTCAATGTGACGATATTAGACTAAAGAAGAGAAACCCGAATCATATGATTCGGGTTTCTTAGATTTGTAAGAGTGAAGCTATAGTTATAACCTACTCCCGTCTATAAGAAAAACTGCAATATCAAAACAATCATGGTGATACCTTGGCCGATTCCCAAACCAAGCAGCCATTTTTTCAAGACATTTTCTTTATTTCTATCTTTCTTAAACGCGAGCTCAAATCTTTCGTCCAGCTGTTTTTCAAGCTTCTTTTGCTCTTCTTTCCCTTCTAGATACCTTTGGGTCCATTCTTCATCCAAAGAAATTTGATTGGACTTTAAAATATGTAGTTCATGTAAGAGATACTGAAATTGCTGGGAAAAGATTTCAAAATGTTGATTAGCCAGCGACTCTTGCTCTTTAATGCCCGCTACAACTTTAGACTCTAACTGATTTTCAACGGTTTTTAATATTTTTTCCGTTTGTGCTTGGATAAAGTCGTGGTCGTCTTTTTTTAGTTTATTAAGGTCGGCAAGCAGCGCTTCCGTTTTCTTTAAGTATGCCTGATATTCCTTTTGCCACTCGCTTGCTTTTTCTTCTAGGGTCACGAGGTTTTCATTCAGTCTTTCCATACCTTGGTTAAACAATAACGACTGAGGATCCATCACTTCTTCTTTAAACTGTTCACTTAACTGTGACGGAAAGTGCCTTAGTATTTCACTCATTTTCTCAATACTGTCATATACTGCCTCATTCTTCTCGACAATGACCTCTTCCCGCTCGTTGATCAGTTCTTTTAACTCATCATAGAAAAGCTCGTCATTAACTTTTTTCAGCGACTGAATCGCCGCTTCATATTTTTCATCAATGGTTGTATTAGATGTCGTCATTTCCAATTATCCTTTCCGCTTGTTTTAACAAGATTTGACTGTACTGGTGGTACGCCCATTTTTCCGAATCAGACACATCTGGAGATAACATTGGCGTCTGCAATGCTGTGACTGCTTTCACAAACTCTTCTTTTAAAATTTCCTCCAATTGTCGTGACCGTTCCAATATCGGATTCCATTCCCAGATTGCCTGATCTAATTTTTCTTGAAGCTCCTTCATTTCCTGTTTGTTCAGTTCTAGCTTTTGTTTCTTCGCTCCCACTTCTTCTTCTGCTACGCGATAAAGACTATGTTTTGATTCCAATAAATCGTTAAATGCTTGTTTGCCCTGTTTCACCATATGCTGGATTTGCTGCTGATAATATTGGTGGATGGTCTTGTGATTGTCGTCCAATGTCTCTTCGACAATCGAGAAATCCTCCTCGAAATTCCGATAGAGAAGATACTGATTCGATAACCTTCCATGTTTTAATGCCAGCCCGCTGATTGACGGAGTGGTTTCAAAATCTAGATTCCTATCCAGATTGTCCATGACCGTTTCCAGCGATTTTACCAACTGCCTCATTTGCTTTTCATAATGTTGAAGCATCGCCAATTCTAGCAAATGATATGTATCAACCAGCTTATCAGTCTTCCTATCTTTGAAAATGACTTTCCCTTTTTCAAAGCTGAAATGATCCTCCACCCGATAATCAAACTTTTCCATCCGTAGTCCATCCAAACGATGAAGGCTGTCTGTTAATAACGTTAGATCCGCTCTTAGGTAAAATAAGTTTTTCTCGTCGTTTTCATAACTCTTTTCGTCATCATTCAACGTCTCACTCAGCTGCCGGATCACCTTTTTCATGGCTTCCAGCTCCTGGTTTTTTTGCCTGCGGATGGTGTGTACCTGGTTTTTTATTTGGATAATTTGATTCTCCGCTGTTTGGTCAGCGCCTAAATCCGCTAATAGCTCCTGCCTCTGAAGAAAGCCTTCCGCAAAAACATCGATGGCCTGGTAAATCCATTTATCCTTCTCTGACTCAAGCTTGGATAAGAGCTCGATCATACTTCATAACCTCTTTATTAAAAATTTGGATAATTTTATCATACAACAATTTTACGATCGATATATGGTGAAATTCGTTATTTCTTGTAAAAAAAGCTACTGATCAAATTTAAGACTTTTGATATATTCAAATCCTTTGCCTAAAAAGTTAAGATATGTAATGATTTACTTCGAAAAAAGTATTGTATGAGAGAGGTAGTTTGAGAATGTCTTTTGAATCGTTTTTTACAGACTACGACATGTTAAAAAATTTAGGGATTTCGCTTGGAATTTTAGCTGCATTTATCCTGTTTCGAAACCTATTTACCAAATATGTCTTTCAATTGATTGTAAAATTAGCTAGAAAAACACCAACGGAAATTTTAACGCAAATCTGTTTAAGCTTTGAACGTCCTTTAGGATGGGCGTTTATTATTATAGGGTTGTATGTTGCAATGGATTATTTCCCTTTTATCGAGCAGCATAACGCCTTATTTTTAAAGTTTTTGCGATCGATGGTGATTGTTTTGATTACATGGGGATTGTTTAACCTGTCATCTCCGACTACTGGAATTCTCGTTAGTGTGAATGAAAAGATGAACAATAAGATTGATTTAATTCTCCTTCCGTTTATTTCAAGAACGATCCGGGTCATCCTCATTGCCATCAGTGTCAGTATTATTGGTCAAGAATTCGATTATGACGTCAATGGGCTGGTCGCGGGTCTTGGGTTAGGAGGTCTAGCATTCGCTTTAGCGGCGAAAGAGGCGGTCGGCAATCTCATCGGCGGAATCGTGATTGTCACGGAAAAACCTTTTTCAATTGGCGATTGGATTTTAACACCAAGCGTGGAGGGAACCGTAGAGGATATTAACTTCCGCAGCACAAAAATCCGTACCTTTAGTCAAGCGCTCGTGACCGTTCCAAACTCGACACTGGCCAACGAGCCGATTACCAACTGGAGCCGGATGGGAAAAAGACGAATCACGTTTCATTTGGGGCTAAACTATCGGACGACGAAAGATCAGATTCAAAGAGTCGTCGCTCGGACTGAAGCGATGCTAAAGAATCATCAAGATATTCATCCGGATACGATTATGGTTGCCTTCGATCATTATAATGAAAGCAGCCTCGATATCCTGTTATACTTTTTCACCAATTCGACCGTTTGGGCCGAGCATTTGAAAATCAAACATGAAATCAACTTAGAGATCATGGGGATTTTAGAGGAAGAAGGAGTCGAAGTCGCCTTCCCGAGCCGTACGATCTACGTCACGCCACAGGAAAATGAATTGTTCCAAACTGTGGGGTCTTTTGATTAAAAATAGGAAAGCTGGCGATTTCAGTCGAGTCGCCAGCTTTTTTTACTAGGAAATATCTCTCCCCAAATAAAAATCATATGTCTCCAAGCATTCCAGCAACTCGGAACGATAGGTCATTAAAGCTTTTCGAATCACTGGATTATGAATCTCCTGACTCAGCTCCTGGTTACACTGCTCCAATTCCTGCGTTTTCACATTCATCAAATCCATAAACAGATCCTTCATATCTCTCCTCATAGTCCCTGCCTCCTATTTATCTAGTATTTCCAGTTTGGACGGTTTTTTTGGAGATTATACATTCGAGGGGGTGGGGGTTGGTTTCTTGAGTCGAGGCTTGGGGGCCTGGGGGCTCTGGCCTTTACCTGCAGATTAGATCTTGGTACCTGCCCTTTTGGGAGGTTTACCTGCGGAATCTAGTATTTTACCTGCACATTTCCATGCCACACCCAACTTCATGTGAAGAAAGACAAGTCTGGGACTGGGGTAGGTTCCTTTTTCTAGAGTCGAAGCTTGGTGACTTTGGCCTTTACCTGCAGATTAGATTTTGGCACCTGCATTTTTGGGAGGTTTACCTGCGGAATCTAGTATTTTACCTGCACATTTTCATGCTGCACCCAAATTCATTTAAAAAAAACAAGTCTGGGACTGGGGTAAGTTCCTTTATCTAGTTTTTTAGATTCGGGGATTGGGTTCATTGCCCTTTACCTGCAGATTGGCCCTTGGTACCTGCCATTTTCGATCGTTTACCTGCATGATTTGTCCGTTTACCTGCGCGATCTGGCATTTCACCTGCGCAATTTTGAAAAAAAAGAAGGGGCCCTGAAAATCCAGTCCCCCTTCTACGTTCCTTATTTGATTAATTGCGCGACTAATTCACGATTACGTTTCTTAAATAGTTCATTATGCGATGATACCATGCCATATCCTTCAGCCTCTGGCATGATAAATTGCTTTGCCTTATTGACGGCATTGACGGCATCTTGGAAGGCACCTGCAATTAAATGAACCTTGCCATCATAACTGATGATATCCCCAGCGGCATACAGACCTGGCACAGATGTTTCACTAACGGAATTTCCAGCTATGTAGTACTCATTGGCCATCTTAATCGACAAATCACTTTCCTCAAGTAATTTCGTTTCGCGATTAAAGCCATGATTCACGACTACTTCATCCACATCAACAAGGGAAATCTCTCCCGTCACATGATTCTTCAATTCTACTTGTTGAATGACTTCGCGATTTTCATCCGCAATTAACCTCGTAATCTCTGTATAAAACATACAGTCTACTGAACTATTCAGGAGCTGTGCTACCTGCGCTTCATGGGCATTAAAGGCGTCCTTGCGATAGGTTACGTACACCTTTTTCGCAATCGGCTCTAGTTCATTCGCCCAGTCAACCGCCGTATGTCCTCCGCCTGAAATCAGCACCGTTTTATCTTTAAATCGTTTGAGTGATTTAATCGTATAATTCAAATTGGCAATCTCGAATTTTTCTGCACCCTCAATTTCTAACTTTTGCGGATTCAATATCCCCCCACCGATGGCAAGAATGACCGTTTTGGAAAAATGCTTTTCTCCAGAATCGGCTTGGAGAATAAAATAGCCTTCCTCACTCTTCGAAATCGATGTGACTTTTTCGCCTAAAACGACGGTTGGGCTAAAGGTTAAGGCCTGCTCGGTCATTTGCTCGATCAATTTTTCACCGGAAGTCGGGGTCATCGCCCCAATATCCCAAATCATCTTTTCAGGATAGACATGAACCTTTCCACCTAGGCGATCCTGGAACTCAATGATCTTTGTCTTCATTTCTCGCAAACCACTATAAAAAGTGGAAAAAAGCCCCGCAGGTCCTCCACCAATAATCGTTACATCATATAATTCATTCTCCATCATTCCTTGCTCCCTTCCCCGAAAAGGTCTATCACACTGTTTGACTAAATATATTTAAGTAAGTCTGGTTACGTTTAGTTTCATTGATAATGATTATCATTCTTAATAATTTTATAATATGGATAACGAAAATACAATCATTATTTTGAAAATTAAACCAAAGGAAGGATACCTCTTATTTATAGGGATGGAAATGGGGTTGTTGGATTTCAACACTCTTACCTGCTTTGTATTGTTTTAAACTTGGGGGACCCACTGTAATAGATGGAATCATCCAAGTAGTAGAAAATTATCACCTCTATGGGAAGAAACGCAACCATCTGAAAAAATAACCATTTCCATTGGATTAAGCAGCATTTCTCATGAGAAGTCCTTAGATCAGCAAATTGATGAAGCGGATCGGGGATTATATCATGCCAAACGGCTAGGGAGAAATCAAATAGCAACTACTTAGTTTAATAAAAATCGGGTGCAATCTTACTCGATTTTTTATTTATTATATAAAGAAGTTAATCACCATTTTTGAAAAAAAACCTGGTTTCCTCAACCAAGTTTTTGTCGGTGTCTATTCATATAAATCTTTTCCACAAAGAAACATACAATCAAGCCAATAATTAAAGGAACCATTGAACCGGTTGTAATGCTAAGCTTTTCAGCATTATTTATATACTCGGAGTGAAACATTAACCAAGGGATGGTGAACAAATGGCCAATGAGAAATAGTCCCCCTGTGGTTAATACAAGCGCTAGCAAGGAAACAATAAAACCTTTTAATTTCAACTAACCACCTCCAAAGAATACTCTAATAATATCAAATTGTTAATATTATACAATTTTATCCTTATTTTGCAAAGAGGCCGGATTCCTAAAGTAGAATCCGGCCTCTTGCTCGATTAAATAATTTCATAGTCAGTTACATTGCGTTCGATCACGCGGACTCCCTGTGCAGAAGCAAGATTTCCGTTTGCTGTAAAGAAAGCGCCTGATGCCACAATCGCTTCCATAGAAGCCTTCACAACCGCCTCCTCAATTGGTTCCTTCGGATTATCGATACTAATACGCGCGGTCTTCCCGTTCTCGGTTAAAAACTGCAATTCTAATGTTTTTGCCATTCTATTTCACCTCCTATCCTCTCGATTTTTTGGGCTCATTAGTTAGCTAGTAAATCAGAGCTGTCAATCCGCTCGACATTACTTAGCTGGTCAGCGGATAAAGAGAAAATCGCTTCTGCTGCTTGCCATAACTGCTCAACAGTTGCTTCCCTTTTAATGTTGCTGAAAGTTTTCGCCTTCATGATCGGCTTACCTTCGTCGTCCATGCCTACCTGGAACGACAATTTTAATTTTGACCCTGTTAAAAGTGCCTGTGCCATCCTTGATCACCTCCTTTCACTTTCTATATAGAAAAAGTGAGGTGAAAAGGACAGGGTCAGGGGGGATTTTTTTGAGCAGCGAATAATTTTTTTGCCATCCGAGAGTATTTCTCGCGATCCGCAAGTATTTCTCGCCATCCGCAACTATTTCTCGCCTTCCGCCAGTATGAAAAAGGCTGATTCAAAAGCCGTTATGTAAAACAACTTTGAATTCAGCCTCATGTTTTTCTCAAACAACGCTTACTGACCATTTTTCTTATGATTATTTTCAGTCTTAAACATATTTTGCGAAACGGCATTGAGTTTATTAACAAAACGATTGAATCCAAAGCCAATAATAAAAGCCATACTGATTTGAGCAAAAGGGGCATCTTCAAAATCGACAAACTCAACCAATAAGATCCCGCTTTGAATTAAGGTGACCGCGACGACAGCAGTCCCTGTCGCAAAAATCGGATAAAAAATATACATAATCCATTTTCGATAATCATGGAGTTCATCGGCCATATAATGGGAGCAAAACATATATAAATGCCGTAGTGACCCACCAATCGCTCCAGCAAAGAAATAATAAAGAAAGATTTTAATATCAACTAAAAACGGCAGCGATTTATCAAGGGCCCCTGTCCATAAAAACCCAACAGCAATAAAACTTCCAAAGAATAGCAGCGAAAGGTATGTTAGAATACCTGCCTTTACCCATTTATTCACTGTGCTCACCCCGCTTCTGATAAGGTATTTTATGTGACATTACCGATCAGCGTGAAAGCACAACCTGTACCTTCAGATCAACATTTGGTGGGAAAAGTATTTTTCTGAAAGTTTAGAATTTTAAACTCCTGACCATCCTTAATAAAAAGGACCTTAATTAGGAGGAACCGCCAATGAATATAGAAGAATTACATAAACTCATAGCCGTAAAAAAGATGGATTTAGAGGAATGTGAACTAGAACTCCACAGTCGTTACTACCCTTCTGTCGTAAGGATTGCTATGGCAAATTATATATCCGTACTAAACGAACAATTAGTAACGTTTCAAAACGACCTTAATAACCGCACTAGCGTCCAAAATCCTTGATGCCTCAAGGATTTCCGGACCTTCTTTCGAGTGTTTTCAACATTCACTCGGCCCATCAAACGTTTGATTAATTCACGCTCAACCCCTTTTAAAAAACGAACTCCTACTCCTTTTCATAAAAATTTTGTCGGACGAACGGTCTCCATTTTCGCTGCCAATCAACAAAATCCGAAAGACTTCTGATTATCCTTTCTCTGTTTTATACGTTAAAATGAAATTATCATCGTTCTATCATTCAATACCTATTGAATAATTATTGGCTTATTATGTAAACTTCATAATGAACTCATTTTATCCTATGAAAAAACGAAGTTGGAGGCAGTATTTACAATGTCAGAAAATGGTAGTTCTCGCGTAGAGCGAAGGAAAAAAGGACAGGAAAAGCAAAAGCAACAAAATAAACCTAAAAAAAGTCTTTGGAAAAAGGTTTTATATTTTATCTTAATCGCAGGAGTCGTGATGCTTTTAGCTGGAGTGGGTGGGTTTTTATGGATAATAAAAGACGCTCCGAAGTTTGACGAAACATTATTAAAGGATCCGTTATCATCCAAAATTTATGCTAGTGACCAGAAAACCCTCATTGCTGAGGTCGGCACTGAAAAACGCGATGATATAAGTGTGAAGCAAATACCAGATATATTAAAGGATGCCGTGATCGCGACAGAAGATTCTCGTTTCTATAAGCATCATGGAATCGATGTAAAACGTACCCTTGTAGCGATTTTTAAAGTGCTCACTACAGGCTCTTTAGAGAGCGGCGGTGGTAGTACGATTACGCAACAGCTTGTAAAAAATTCATTTCTATCGCTTGAGCAAACACCGACAAGAAAAATACAAGAATGGTATCTCGCTGTTCAATTAGAAAGAAAATTTACCAAAGATCAAATTCTAGAAATGTATTTTAACAAAAATCCATATGGAAGCGATGTCTACGGCGTTGCCAAAGCGGCTGAACGTTACTTTGGATTAGGTCCTGATGAACTGGATCAATTAACACTAGAACAGGCAGCACTATTAGCCGGCATTCCGCAAAGTCCAAATCGATACAAACCAACAGTCGAAGAAAACCTTGCTAACGCTGAAAAAAGAAGAAATATGGTTCTTTATTATATGAATCGACATGGATACCTTTCAAAATCAGAAATGGAGAATGCACAAAGTACACCAATTGAAGATACATTAAATATTCAAATGCCAAAAGCCAATAACTATCAGGCATTTGTTGATACTGTAATGACAGAAGTTCAAGAAAAAACGGGTGCGAACATCTTTGAAGATGGATTGGAAATTTACACCACCCTTGATCCAGAAATCCAACAAATAACGGAAAATGCCCTTTCCACCAATGTCGATGTCAACTTTCCAGATAATGAAAACCTGCAATCTGCGATTGTGATTACCGATACCCAAACGGGAGCGATAAAAGCGATTGGCGGCGGAAGAAATTATCAAAACGGCGGTTATAACTATGCAACGATGATGAAACGCCAGCCTGGCTCGACGATCAAACCGATTCTTGACTACGGTCCAGCGATTGAAAAATTCAAATGGTCGACGGGACATCTGTTAAAAGATGAAGAATATCAATACTCAAATGGAACCCCAATTCGAAATGCGAATCGCAAGTATGCAGGCAATAAGACGATGCGTGAACACTTAGCATGGTCACGGAATATCCCGGCATTAAAAGCGTTTCAAGAAGTAGGGGTCGATGATGCGACTTCCTTCGCCAGAAGTCTCGGATTCCCAATTACCGATGAGCAAAAACCGAATGAATCCAACTCCATTGGCGGCATCGATGCCGCTTCGCCACTGGTGATGGCAGGCGCCTATGCAGCGTTCGGCAATGGCGGTTACTATATTGAACCACATACCGTGACAAAAATGGTCTATCCAGATGGACGTGAGGAAAACTTAATCCCTGAGAAGAAAAAAGTGATGGAGGATTACACCGCCTTCTTAATTACCGATATGTTACGTACGGTTGTCGACTCAGGCACCGGCACACAGGCCAATCTTCCGAAGCTAGACCTGGCTGGAAAAACGGGAACGACGAACTTTGATCAACAGACCATATCGAAATACGGTTTGCCAAACAATGCCGTTAGAGATGCCTGGTTTGTCGGATATACCCCGCAATATACGGGAGCCGTATGGACAGGATACAGCAAAACAACAACAGCGGATGACTATTTAGATAGTAAAACGGAGCACTTCTCTAAATTACTTTTTAAAGCAATTATGTTTAAGGTATCGACAAGTACGGATAAGTTCGAACAACCTGATAGTGTGGCGAAATCAGGGAAGGAATATTATGTTAAGAGTGGAGAAAAGGTACAAGCTGCGAAAACGGCTGAGCCAACCAACGTTTCCGCTAAATATGATGAAGCTTCCAATAGTATTCTTTTATCATGGGACCACGCTTCTGAAAATGGGACTGAAACAACCTTTGATGTTTCTTATACTGTAGATGGAAATACCACAGCATTAACTTCTACCAGTGAGAAGCAAGCCGTTCTTCCGAATCCGGAAAAAGGAAAAGCATATACCTTTACGATTGTTGCGATTTCGGATGATATAAAAAGTAATGGTGTGTCTGCTTCAATTACAGTGGAAGAGAAACAAGAGGCACCTAGCAGTCCAACGAATGTACAAGCAAAATATGATAAAAAGTCGAATCTGATCACGATTAGTTGGAAGGAAAAAGGAAATTCGAAAAACGTCCAATATACCGTTACCTATACGGTTGGTGGCAGTACGCAAGCCTTAACTACAACATCGGAATTACAAGCATCATTACCAAACCCGCAGCCAGGCCAAACCTATGTATTTTCGGTAACAGCAGCAAATGAAGCAGGTACTAGTGGACCAGCCTCAGCTTCGGTTACTGTTGATCGTGCTGAAACTGGTGGTGGTACCGGGAACGGTAATGGCCCGGATACCGAGACTGGTAGTGGAACTACACAATAAATAAACGCAAAGAAGGGATAGCTTAATCGCTATCCCTTCATCTTTTTTTCGCTACCTAATCATGCTGTTTTAAGAAATTTGTTGTCTGTTATTTGTGGGTTTCTTCGTCGCTTTTGTACTCCAAAATATCACCTGGCTGACAATCCAAAGTCTTACATATCGCTTCTAATGTTGAAAAACGAACCGCTTTTGCTTTGCCATTTTTTAGAATGGAAAGATTCGCCATTGTAATCCCAACCCTCTCCGAAAGCTCCGTTACACTCATTTTTCGTTTTGCTAACATCACATCAATATTAATAATAATTGCCATATCCTCCACCTCAGACCGTCAAATCATTTTCTGATTTTATGTTAATCACTTCCTGCAAAAGCCTTTGGAGAACAGCAGCAAATACTGCGATAACAAACGAAGCAAAAGGAATGACCATTCCAACAAATATGAGACCTGGAGCATCGTCTTTATCTGCCACGAGATAATAAAGCGGCAAACCTAAGACATGCAAACTACAGATGGTAATGGCGCAGTATTTGATTCTCATTAAAGTTCGAACAGACAATTCAGAGAAAGCAATGTTCTTGTCTATATAACTTAACAGTTTAAAAGCTTGATAAAGGGCGAAGTAAAAAGGTAATGCCCCTCCATATAAAAGGATGAAAATGATATATTTTATGGAATGGATCCTTAAGAAATCTGCTACTTCATCAGCCAGTTCAGGAACCAGAAATATGCACAAAGCGAGAACCGGAATTCCAATGAGAATAACAGCTATCTTCAAAAATAATGTGGTTGTGATCTTCATAAAAAACACCTCTCTTATATTTCAAAATGTTAATTGTTTTTTGGCTGCGAATCCAAGACACTCTTTATAGGTTTTTGAAGCACGTCGATAATGGCTGCGATGATACTTGTTGCCAAGATGCCCATTAGACCTAGAGATATTGGACCTGCTGCATCATCACCTATGAATTGAACACGCACCCTTAAATAAACTATTGCTAAAAAAATGAAAAAAGTGACAGTAAAAGTGCATTTTTTAATTACCTTTAAAGATTGAAGAGATAATTCAGAAAAAGCATTGTTCTTTTCGATATAGGTTAAAAGTTTAAATCCTTGATACAACGCCACAGAAAACGTAATACATATTCCATATGCACATACCAAAAGAGGATATAGCGAATAATCACCTGGGCGCTCTATCATATCTCTTCTTGCTGCTTCAGGTAAAAAATATATACACACTGCAAGCACTGCAATTCCAACCAGAAAAATAATGACCTTTAAGAAAGTGGTAGAACCTCGTTTAACATTCATATAAAACACCTCACATATTTAATAACAATACAAATTTAACACACGATTTATCGTTTTACAATAAATTAATATTATTTTTCATTATATTATTATTGTTATCGGAATATCCTTTTAATTTTAACAAAAATAAAAAGCATTTCTCATTAATAAAAGAAATGCTTTTACTTTAAAATGTTAAATTTACAACCTGTTCAACAAAACTTCCAAATAGTTTTATAAAGTACAATACTAACATACTAACAAAAAAAGAATAAAATAAAGTTCGACAAAAAAACAGATGTTACAACCTAGCTATGCCTTTTTCGAAAAAACCACATGGTCATGGATCCTCCTATCAGGATATACCCAAAGACAAATAGACAATGGGCCAGCATCGATTCCCCCATCACGAGCAGTTCCCCGCCACTCATATGGTCAATCACCTGATACACGGGCGGGAAAATCCAAACAATGGCCTTTAAAACAGGAGCAGCTTCAATAAGAGATTTGGCCGCCAGCGAGACGACAATGACAAAAACAGCAGCCAACCAAGCATATTTTTTAACCGCCAGCTTTGTGGCTGAAAAAGTAGTTCCTACGATGAAGCCAAATAAAGTGAAGACAATATGGCTGTAAAAGGAAAATGCATATAGTTCTACCGTCATCCTCCCTTTGAAGCTGCCCGTTACAATCGGAAAAAAGATAGCAAACAAAAGCAGCGGTAGCATCATAACCAGTGCAGCCAACCATGTGCCGATCAAGTAACTTAATTTGCTCCCGAGATGTGTAAATAAGATATGCTTTTCACTCACTTTTTGTAAGGTAAAAATGGCCATCGTCATCCATGCCGCCGCTAAGTAGAGGGCAATTGAAGAGCCACCGTAGCTGCTAAGAATCGGGACATTTTTATAGGCATATTGGATAAATACCCAAGCTAAAAAGACAACGACGGGAGGGATAAATTTTAACGAGCGGATAAAGCTAACTGTTTGGTAACGAATAAAAGCTGACAATTTCCCTACCTCATCTCCTTTAATTCAATAATGGAACAGCCCCGCTCAAGCAACATCTTCAAAACTTGATCTGACTCCATAGTTGAAACCAACATTTCCACGGTGCTTTCACCAATCCATTGATGACGAATACATGGAATACCGTGGAGGCTCTCGCTAGTGGGGATTTGCGCGGTCAAGATTCTAATTTTTTCAGACTTTTCACTTTTCATAGTGTCGGATACGATTTGTCCTCCGTCTACTCTTAAAATACGATCCGCCAACTCTTTGATCAACCATGAATCATGTGCGGTGAAAATAATCGTTTTCTCCCCTGTTAGTGACCGGAGCTGATTCAACAGCTCCATTTGCGTTCGATCGTCCAGCCCTGTCAGTGGTTCATCTAACAATAATAAATCCGGGTCTTTTATTAACGCTTGGATAATTCCCGCCTTTTGTTTAGTTCCTTTCGAACAGTTGTTTAAAGGGGTATGTAAAAAATTTTTTATCGAAAATAGCTCTGCATAGCTTTCGATTTTTCTCTCGATTTCCTCTGTGGCTGCGCCACTCATTTTGCCTGTGAGTATTAAAAATTCCTTTAGTTTGAAACGGATGTTTTCCGGAAAGTGTTCGGGAACATATCCTATCTTTATGTTGGCCCGCTTGACTTGTCCCGCGGTTCCTTCATAGAAACCACCAATCAGCTTTAGTAAGCTGCTTTTCCCCGATCCATTTGAACCCGTGATTGCCACTTTTTCCCCTTTTGAAATACAAATCGAAACATCATTGATAATCCTGATCCTATCAATGGTCTTACTAGCTTTATTTGACTCAAATAGTTTCATAGACAACCTCTTGTATTTTTCTTTATTTTACCATTTTAACCCAAATCATCTAGTAAAAAGGCTTATTAGCGACCGATACACTTTCCTTTATAATGCTCGGGTCGCCAATTCAGCTGATTGGCGACCCTTTTTTGTTTTTTATGTTATTTGAGTAGCCAATCTGCCTTTTTGACTACCGCTTTTCTGCTTTTTATGATTTTTCGGTATCCAATCTTCCCTTTTGGCTACCATCTTTCTATTTTTTATGATTTTTCGGTATCCAATCTCCTATCAAGCCGGTGACAGGCATCGAATCTACCAAATCTATTGTACAAGCGGAGCAATGACATCAATGCGATTGGTCCAGATTCCTCCGTTATATTTTTCAGGGAGGCGGTCTAGGTCGTGTTCTTGATCAAAGCCTTCTGACCATTCACCGTTGCCGGCAACTATGATGACTCTTGTATTCACTTCTTCCATTCGATTTAGAAACTTTGCTGGGTATCCCCACATGAATGTTATATATTTTTCAGGTATATGTAATTGCGTGTTCTCACAGGATGATGGAACATAACCTGTCCAACCAGTGGCGATGTAGGGCAGGAGGCAGCTTTTTAATGTCGCTTTGGACATGACTCGCATAGCTGGTAATTCTTCTTTTAAAGCAGTAATCGGCTCATCTCCCCCATATACGGTGAGTTTTTCGAGCCGTTCATCAGGATAGTTTGAGAGATACTGGGCTAATTGCCTGCCTTCATCAGGATCATTACTTTTTATATGGATGAGAAAAGACTGATTCGGAAATTCCTTCAATACTTCAGTAATGGTCGGCATGAGCCCTACACCCTTATTGCGAAAAGGATAGGACTTACCACCGTCAGCTGTATAGCCATAACCAATATCCAGCTTCTTCAGTTCCTCCATCGTGTATTCACGAGTAACGCCCTTGCCATTCGTTCGACACTCGAGTGTCCAATCATGAAAAATCGCAAATTCTCCGTCCTTCGTTAGTTGAATATCGAACTCTACCATATCGGCCCCTGCCTCAAATGCCGCTTCCATCGATGGTAACGTGTTCTCCAGATATGGATGCTCCGGTTCGTAAATCCGCTCGGCGGTACAGGTTTCTCCGGTAATCCCCTCCATCGAAAAGGTTTGTGCCATTCCCCGATGGGCTAATAGAATTGGCTCTCCGCTCCGTTCCTTCGTAAAGAAAGAACTATTATTGACGAAAATAAATAGAGCCAGGAAAAGAATGAACCAAAGTGTTCTCTTTATGATTTTTTTAAATTCCACTGTTAAAAATCCTCCCGGTTTTACGTGAATAATAAATATGTTAAGAGTATAATCAATGCTAGAAAGCTACTCAATAGTAAAAGAGTAATAAATCACTGATAACATAGTAGATTAATAGGAGATCCCGATGAATTCCTTTATTATAGTTGAAACTGGTTCACCCTATGAAAAAGGGGCATTTCTTTCATTAGTCCTTCCAAAAACAGTAATTGGCCGGAAAACCAAGGATAGTCATCCGGACATTCCCTTTCACAATATTTTTGTATCTAGAAATCATCTCGAAATCTTTCTTAAAGACGGAATATTTTACATCAGAGATTTACATAGCAAACATGGAACATTCGTTAATCATAAACAACTAGAACCCAATCAAGAAATACGACTTAAAGACATGGATAAAATCTCGATCGCGAATGGCTTAATTAAGTTTTCCTTTTCAACTTCCAGCCTAGAAAAAACGGCGGATCTTAGCGGATATTTACAAAAAGGGGCAGTGCCGATCACCCCTGTATTAAATCCACTTACGAATGAATTGCTGGTCGGTGACGATATCTATGAATTTTCTGAAAAGGAATATAAATGCATTGAGCTCTTTGTCAATCAAAGGGAACAGTTTATCACGACGGAAGAAATAAAAAGATGTGTGTGGAAGGAAAGAATCGTATCAAATGATGATCCGACTCCAGATGTCAGCCTTGAAGAAGTGAACGCGTTAATTTATCGCATTCGTAAAAAAACAAAAGATATTATTACGATTGAAAATTATCGTGGGAAAGGGTTCATTCTCACATTCAAAAATACACAAGATTCATGACGGTGATGTGTTGCATAAATTCCTCGGCTCGTCTAATAGTAACAGAAAAAGTCAGGCCCGAGCCTGACTTTTCATCTTTGTCACCCCTTCATTCGTTCTGGAAGATTCTGAATAGATTGCACGACCAAATCAAGCTTTGACTCGATGCGATACAGCAGATAAAGCGTAACAATGATTGGGAATCCCACATCACTAATGAACGGAATTAACTGTTCCACTATGATTCACTCCTTTCCTTTTTTAAAAAATGCCAGCTTCCACCTTTAGGAACCCGGCCTCATTGATGATTAAATTTCATAGTCGGTCACATTACGTTCGATCACGCGAATTCCTTCAGCTGAAGCTAGGTTTCCATTGGGAGTGAAGAAAACTCCAGATGCAACAATCGCCTCCATCGAAGCCTTCACGACAGCTTCCTCAATCGGTTCCTTCGGATTATCCACGCTGATACGCGCTGTTTTCCCGTTTTCTGTTAAAAACTGCAATTCTAATGTTTTTGCCATTCTATTCACCTCCTATCCTATTAATTTTTTTGAGCGCATTAGTTTTCTAGCAGATCAGAGCTATCAATACGCTCTACATTGCTAAGCTGATCAGCAGTTAAAGAGAAAATCGCTTCCGCAGCCTGCCAAAGCTGGTCAACCGTTGCTTCTCTTTTAATGTTGCTGAAAGTCTTCGCTTTCATGATCGGCTTGCCATCATCGTCCATGCCAACTTGAAACGACAATTTTAGTTTCGAACCTGTTAAAAGTGCCTGTGCCATCGTCGATCACCTCCTTTCACTTTCTATATAGAAAAAAAGAGGTAACAAGGATAGGGTCAGGCTGAAATTTTTCCAAAGAATTTTTCTTGAGCTGCAAATGCTTTATACGAAGATGTTCATTATTTTGTAACAATTACCTTCAAATCACCCTGCCCAATTCTGCCTTCCTTTTCTAAATAGAAGGTAGAGAGGCTGGTGCAAAAATATGAATTTAAAATCAGGCAATATTGAGGGGTTCGAGCAGTTTTCACAATTTAGCAGTCTTAAGGAGTTTAATACCCATATTGAAATGTGGTTGTTGGAACATAAGAAGGATTTTACAAAAGGCGAGCTAGTCGGATTAAAACGGCTGGTTCGTTTTGCTGCGAAAATTCCAGGAGTTTGCAATGCGAAAATCGGGAAGATTCTAAAAGCGATTAACGAGGAGTATCACGAGAACGGAATTTCTCGCTCAACTTTTAAGCGTATGACACAAAAAGCACAGGAAATTGGTATTCTGACCATGCATGAAACGGAACGAAAAAATGGTTCTCAGTCTAGTAATCTTTACGTGTTTAATCGTTTTCCTTCCAATGAACCACCCCAACAGGAAAAATTGAACCACCTAAATAAAACTATTAATCCTTCTAAAACTAATAATCAAAAGATTAATAAACGTACAGAAGAACCGTTGGAATTAGATCACAATTTTGTAAGTGATCGAGTTCCACAGGATTTTGTTCAGCAGGTAAAATATTTCTATTCAGATGCAAAAACCATTGAGGAATATTGGAAAATGGCGAAAATCGCTGCTTATCGCAATGTTTGTGAAGAAAAACCAGAGGTGCTAGAAATCGCGATCCATTCCTTTAAGCAGCTTATTAGCAAAATGAAATCCGCTAAAGTGAAGAACCCGATTGCTTACTTCTACGGAATCGCCGATGCTAAATTTCAATCGTTTTATTATCAGGAGGTGTTTGATACGTATTGCTGTTAAAACGTTCCAAACACTGGCAAAGTTCGGGGTGGTGGTGACACTGGCAAGTTTGTCCACTAACCATATCCTCATTTATAATACTCTTAGTGTACATTTATCCACCATAGTTCTAACGTGAGGGAAATGTGTGTAGCTGTCGCTTTTACTCTGCTCAGAAACCAAATGACATCTTTTCCGGAGGTATTTTTTTGAATGTAATCGTAAACGCCTATAAAAAAATGACATACAAACAAATATTTTGGTATTCCCTATTAGTCCTATGTTTTGCTGCCTCTCTCTTTTTTGTATATCACAATCATTCCTTTTATGGACGTCCAATCGCCGAAGTCACGAAAACGAGGCTGGTAGATTCAACAGAAACGACGGACCTGCATGAAAATAAAGATCGGCAATACACCCAGCAACTATTAGCCGAAATAAAAAATGGCGATAAAAAAGGGCAGACGATCCATTTAACGAATGAATATTCCACATCCGGAGCCTATGATCAAGAATACCATGTTGGTCATGATTTATTTGTTTCCATTGATACAGACACCGCAAAAGATACGGAATTAACCGGATACATAATAGAAGTGAAGCGGGATAAATACCTTGTAATGATCGCATGGGTTTTTATCTTCATTCTCCTTATCGTGGGAAAGAAACAAGGGCTGTTATCGATTATCAGCTTAGCCATCAATGCCGTCATCCTATCCTATGCATTGGATGTTTTCATCAATACCTCCGCTATCAGCTTGTTATGGATTTGCAGCATAAGCGTCATTTTATTTACCGCCCTTTCTTTGCTGCTTGTTAACGGCTTTAATGAAAAAACCTACGCAGCGATTATTGCGACACTATTAGGGACCTTCCTTTCGCTGCTGATCACTTATATTGTCATGTGGTTAACGTCCGAAAGAGGCCTTCGCTATGAAGAAATGCAATTTCTCACTCGTCCGTATAAAGCTGTATTTATTGCAGGGTTATTTATCGGTTCACTCGGAGCGGTCATGGATGTAGCCATTACCATGTCCTCTTCCATCTTTGGGCTGTATGAAAAGGACCATAATATTTCCGTAAAGGCTCTTAAGGCTTCCGGAATGGAGATTGGCAAAGATATTATGGGAACAATGACGAATATTTTGTTTTTTGCCTATATAAGTGGTTCCATTCCCATGCTTATCTTATATTTCAAGAACAATTCCCCCTTGTTCTTTACCCTTTCCATGAATCTTTCATTGGAAATGGCTCGGGCCCTGGCTGGCGGAATTGGAATTGTATTAACCATCCCAATAGGACTATATATTACGATTTTCTTCGTGAAGCGAAAGAGGGCTAGAATATGAATACATTACTGTGGCTGGGAGCCATTTTATTTATCCTGATGATCCTAATTGGCGGCAATAAAGGGAAACGGTCTTTTTTTGCGATTTTCCTAAACTTTGCTGTGCTCCTTTTTACAGTATTTATCATGACCATCCCACAGGCGGATCCCATTATCTTAACGTTGATTGCATCAATCGTGATCAGCTGCATTAATCTCTTTTATATTAATGAAGTGAACAGCAAGACAAAAACAGCCTTCCTTTCTACCATTGTCACCGTTGTGATTCTGCTCTTTTTTATTTTGATCATATCAGAATCGGCCATGATACAAGGATTTGGAGAAGAAGAAGTCGAGGAACTCAGCATCTTTTCCCTTTATATTGGAATAGATTTTGTGAAAATTGGAGCTTCCGTTATCATTATGAGTACCATTGGTGCCATTACAGATACGGCCATTGCCATTTCCTCTCCGATGCGAGAAATGTTTCACCATCATCCAAACGTAAGCAGGAAAGAATTATTTTCTTTTGGAATCAGTATCGGTAAGGATATTTTAGGAACCAGTACAAATACGTTATTCTTTGCCTTCTTTGGGGGCTACCTGGCCTTGCTCATCTGGTTTAAAGATTTACATTATACGATTGGAGAAATCATCAATTCCAAAATCTTTAGTGCGGAAATGATTACCATCCTTTGTGCAGGAATCGGTGTAGCGCTGATTATTCCGATTACCGCCTGGATTAATGCATTATTTTTAATAAAAAGAAGAGAAAAAAAAGCTTCCTGACACGGAAGCTTTTCCTCTAGGTTTCAACCATGAAAAATGCATATCTGCCCATTTCATTGATATACCTTCTTTTCAAACGTTGCTTCATCAATTACTACAGCCCCACGTATCACCCATTACTTAACCCTTATTCCAATCCAGTCTTCGAAATATCCGCCTCAATTCGGCTCATGAACTCTTCGGCTGCGCTGTAGCCTTGCTGCTTCAAATACCAGTTATTGGCCGCGGCCTCAATCAGTCCCGCCACATCACGTCCGGGCTGGAGCTGAATCTCCATCGAGGGAATTTTCACATCCATATATTCGGTATAGTGAAATTCCTGATCCAACTCATTATACAAGGCATCTTTTTCCCATTTCGTTAAATGAATATCCAACGCAATTCGGGTTTCGTCCTGAAAAGCCTTGCGCCCGTAAAGGCGAACCACATTCAACAAACCAATACTGCGAAGCGCCAAAAACTCCTTCGTTTTCTCGTCATGTGTTCCGAGAATTGTCTGCGGACTCAGTTTCTTAAGGACCACGATATCATCTGCGACCAGCCGGTGGCCCCGGCGAATCAATGTATGTGCCGTCTCGCTCTTCCCTACACCTGAGGCTCCGCGGAGTAAGATCCCAATGCCCGACACATTCAAACAAACCCCATGCACCGCAATTTCGGGTGCCAATTCCTTCACCAAGTACGCATCCAATTTGGTAATAAACTCGGAAGTGATCTCCGGCTGGTTAGTGATTAACAAAGGAATACACTGTTCGACACAATGCTGTGTTAAATAGGTAAGCCCCTCCTCACCCGCCGTTACAATAAAGCAGGGTGGATGATAATGGACGATATTTCCGATTCGGATTTTCCGTTCCTCTTTACTCAACTTATGTAAATAAGTAATTTCCTTTTTTCCTAAAATTTGAACTCGTTCTGTTGGAAAAAAATCAAAATGGCCCACGAACTCCAGGCCTGGACGATGCACCCTTGGTTGTGTAATCGCTTTCTCTAAATGTCCTTCGCCAGCCAGTACTTTCAATGAAAACCTCTGAACCAAGTTTTCAACTGTTATTTTCTTCACCCTATACTCACCGACCTACTCTTACTTTTAAATCGATTATACTGAAAAACGAGATAACCGTCACCCTTAATGAAGTTACGAATGATGCCAACCTCACAAATAACACAAAAGAGCGGCCCTTATCACCAAGGACCACTCTCTTTCGGAATAACTTAATCTCTTTCTCTAGCTCTTTGTGTATCGCGAATATTCTTCTGAACCGTGATCGCAGCAAAGATACTAAGCACAAAGGACATCCCATAAAAGCCTTTTTCGCTTAAAACGATACTTCCGGCATTGTATAAACCGATCGCCATTAAGGCAATCGCGACAATCAGCGCAAACCAGCTAATCCCGTAATAAATATTGGTAACCGGGATCCCTTCTTCTCGATCTCTGACCGCTTTTTGTAAAGAGACCGATGCATAAAGCCCGAAGATTAACACAGCAAAGTAATATCCTTTTTCGTTCAACTGCATTGCGGCGTTAAACAAACCGATGAGATAGGCAGAAACCCCTACTAACAGCGCTCCCCAAGAAGCTCCCTTGAAAGCGGCCGTCGGCTCTCCCTCTTTCCTCTCAACCTTTATCTTTGGCTCATTCTGTTTATCGAATAAAACCTCATTCTCATTAGCCATTGAATCTTTCTCCCCCCGTCAACAAGCTCAGGCACCGAGCCCTTGCATGCCTTTAAAAAATGAATCGCATGAGTACATTACCTATTATATGAAACTATTGAAAATTTTCACAGTTTTTTTGAAAAACTTCGGTAAACTCAGTTTTTGACATTATCACCAGCCGCCACAAAGGGGAGCGAGCAATGTAAAATAACTTAAAGGTTAAACGGTAAAATGATCTCAATCATCGTTCCCTTTTCATCACTCCAAAAATGAACCGTTCCGTTGTGATTTTCAATGATTTGTTTTGAAATCATGACGCCTAAACCTGTTCCGCCCTCTTTCGTTGTAAAAAAAGGCTGGCCAATTCGCTTTAGGATCGAATGTGGAATTCCTGTCCCCGTATCCTTAATGAGGATTCTCGCCTTCTCTTCACTATATTTTTTCAGTTCAATGAGGATGTTTCCGCCATCCGGCATCGCCTCTAAGCCATTTTTTATGAAGTTAATAAACACCTGCTTTAATTGATTTTTATCACACTTCATCCGTAAATCGCCAATTTCGTTGATGATTTCAATTTGAATATCCTTCATAATCGCTTGGGTATCCAGGAGCGCTTTGACATCATCAATCAAATCATTGACACATTCAATTCCTAATTTCGTAGCCTGTGGCTTTGCTAAAACCAATAGTTCACTAAGAATGAGCTCAATGCGATCCATTTCACCTTGGATAATATGAAAATAGGTTTTATTATCTAGCTGCGCCTCCATTAATTGAAGAAACCCCTTAATCGCAGTCAGTGGATTGCGGACCTCGTGCGCGATACCCGCCGCTAATTGTCCCGCAATCGATAATTTTTCCGAATTCAATAATAGTTCCTGGGTTTTCTTTCTTTCCGAAATATCGCGGACAATAATATGGTGACAGGGCTGATTTTGAAAAAAAGTAGGGATCGCCTTCACTTCAACATCCATCATCGTCCCATCCATTTGAATAAACTTATACTCCATAAAGTCTGCGATAGCGCCATTCTCGACCGATTCCATTCTTTTCCTTTCAATGCTGTGGTAGTCTGGATGGACAAAATCGAATAATGATTGCGCCATAATTTCCTCTGAACTGTTGCCACCCAATAAATGGACACCGGTTGCATTAATGAAAAGGATCTCTTCATTTCTAGCAATGATGACGGCATCCGGCGAGTTTTCAATCAGACTTTGAAATGCCCTTTTACGACTCCATAATTCTTCTTCCGCCCTTTTTCTTTCGGTGATATCTCGTATCACACTGACCACTTCAATGATATTACGGGTCTCAGGGTCGACTACGGCCCGGCAAAGTGCTTCAACCCAAACATGGCTCCCATCTTTTTTGCGCAGCTGATAGCTAGTCCTTCCATTGACTAAGTTCACCACCACTTCTTGCATTACCGACTCTGTTTTTCCCATATCATCAGAATGCACCATGGATAGAAGATTTTGATTCAGTAATTCATCAGGCGCATAGCCAAGGATTTGTTGACAAGACGGGGATATATAAAGGATATTACCCAGCAAATTTGTGCACACAATAATATCTAAAACATAATCCGTTAAAGACATTTGCACCTCTTCCATTTTCCTGCCTATTTCATGATTCTTTTTTAATTGGGTAACATCCTTTACTACCGCACACACACCGATCACTTGGTCATCCACAATGATTGGAATATTGGTGATATTTAAATCACATGGATTTCCACTTTTTATAAACATCCTGCAATCAAAGTTTTGAACCTGCCCTAAGACCGTTTTATGAAAATGATTAAATAATTTATCAAGACTATCAATGGGAAAAAGATATTGAAGCTTCAGGTCGATAAAATCATCAGCCGAAAACCTTGATAAGCTTTCAAAAGCTGGATTTACCGCAACGATTTTCCCTTCCAGGTCTAAAACAAAAATAGCATCTTGGTTTTGGGAAAACAGTTTCCCGTTTCTCTGTTCATCTAAATATTTTTTTAATAGGAGCTTCTTCTCACTTTTAATTTTACTAACAGGACTGTTCATCTATCTCTATCAAATCCTTTCCCCTAGGATATATAGTAAGAAGGCCACGATGAGATCACATCCTGGCTCGTGACTGGCTCAATCAAAATCACTCCACCAATCTATGTTATTGGAGAAAAAAATCTAGTTCATTCCTTTCTCCCTATTTATAATTTTCAAAATTGTTAATTATACCTTACCACAAATTGTCATTGACAGATAAGTATTTTTGTATTTTCAATTGAAATCAATGAGTAAAATATTGGAAATCGCGAAACTTTTCCTATATAAAGTGCGTATAAAAAAAAGAGTTAAAAGGGGGTAGAATACATGAATGCTTTGGAAATGAAATGTAAAAGTTGCGGCGGCACTTCTTTTGTACAAGCAATGGATTATATCAATCTTCGGCCAGTAGATAAGAAAATGGCAATTGGTTCCGAGAGAGTCTTCACCGTTTGTTTGGATTGCGGGGAGGTTATATCTATTAAAGTAAAGAACCCCGAAAAGTTAGTGAATTAGTGGATGAAAAGAGCCTTTGATGGCTCTTTTTGGTTATCTGCAATTTTTTTATATGGATGGCTGTTATAATTCATTGTTGATTTTCGTGGAGTACGAGATTTGATAGGGGTAGAATTTTCCGCTAATGTTGCTGAAAAGCTAAAACAGCCAATATAAGCGGAGAAATTTCGCTTATCTGCTCTAAATAAAGGAAAATCCATAGATTTGGATCATATAAGCGTAAAAACTTCCTTTATTAGTAAGGAAATATGGGTATTTCCCGATATAAAGGAAATTTGTACGTTTATTTTCTAAACATAGTGAAATCAGCATTCAGTCATAACAGAGCCTAAACATTATAGAAGTCAGAAATGAGCATCTTTCACCATGAATTGAAACCAATCCATAATCTTACAAATTCCTCACACTAAATACCGCCCGAATCCCCATATTTCAGGTAAAAACATAGTTTTAATCAAACGATTGATTACTTCTTCATGCAACTAATCAATCAATTGATTAAAAGTGATCAAAACCCTTTTGTTAAAACGAACCAGCCTTAGTTTTTTGGAAGAATTTTGTCGAATCATACATTCCTTTCCACAAAACCTTGCATTACAAGGTAATCCTCACTATACTAAGTATATACCTTGTAAAACAAGATAATAAGAACGGTGGAAAAGGAAATGTCACATACACAAATGATGAAGGGAATCCTGGATGGCTGCCTCTTAGCCATCATTAACGGGAAAGAGTGTTATGGTTATGAGATGGCCGAGCGTTTAAGCGAATATGGCTTCAGCACAATAAGTGAGGGCACCATCTATCCCCTGTTAATGAGAATGCAGCGGGAAGGACTCGTCACCTCTGTGCGCAAAGATTCAACCGCTGGTCCAAAGAGGAAGTACTATTCCTTAACCAATGACGGCAAGCAAGCATTAGAGGATTTCATGACCAGATGGAGCCAATTAGAAAAAAGCGTGAACAACATTATTAGAAAAGAAATCAAAGATTGAGGTGGAGAAAATGGGGGAAATTCAACTATCCTCGAAAAGCACGAAATTTATTGATGACTTAAAGCTATACTTGTTTTCAAGCGGGAAAAACGATCAAGAGATTAAGGATATCACGGAAGAACTCGAGGTTCATCTATATGAGGCGGAACAAAATGGTAAATCAATTGATCAGATCATCGGTGCCTCTCCAAAAGAATACATGACGAGCATATCTACTCAAATGAAGACGGATTTTCGTGCCTGGGCAAAATATGTTCCGCTCGTTATCCTCGGTGGTATGTCCTTTACTATTTTCGGGGACCTCCTAGAGGGCCCATTGCAGTATAGTGTATTAAAAATCAGCGGATCGATCGTCTTTTGTCTTTTGTTCCTTGCAGGGGTTTTCGGTGCGTTTCGCTATATTGCTAGAAATCAAGTCTCGAGAGTCAAGGAAATTTTCATCATCAGCTTACCCATTTTCCTTAACATGGCGTTTTTCGTCGGTTTGCTCATCGTTGATTCGATGGTTACCACCCCAATCATTGATTTTGGTTGGATCGGCAGCGCCATCATTGGCATCTTTTTTCTATGCTTTGTCATCTATTTTTCCATTTGGGGGAAGACAGCCGTTTTGCCTGTCATCCTAGTCGCCTTTCATCTGCCGACCTTTTTGCTATCTTATACCTCTTTCGATGAAGTGACACAGGCCATCGCTGGTATAGCCATCGCCTATATACTAATTGGGCTCTATCTATTTTACACTTTTAAAAAAGAAAAAAAGCGACAGCAATAGAAGGATAGGCCGTTCTCTTTTGGAGTATCCACAGGTATAAAAACACATATAAAAGCAGCTAAAATAGCAGAGTTATTCGCATATGAATTCGCTCTGCTATTTTGTTGATTTATTGGGGTTTATGACAATTCTTATACCAAAATTAACATTATAAATAGCAGGTAAATTAGCACGAGCATAATAAAAATTATGCCTTTGCTAATTGCAATGCGAATAGACTTGATAATTTGATAACAAAAAAACGACAGTTAGCCTGTCGTCATTAAAATTTCTTATTAAACATAAGCACCCCGTTACTTTAAGTACATTACTTCACATATTTCTAATCTTATAAAAAATAAATTAAAAAATGATACCTGTTAAGGTATCATCCATTATAATATCAAACCTAAAAAAATCTAACTCTTTACCAAAAGTTTACCCCTGATTAAAATGCATTTTCATCCATATAAACGACTTCCCATAAATGACCATCTAAGTCCTGAAAACCCCATCCATACATAAATCCATGATCTTGAGGCTCGCTATCGGTTTTGCCGCCAGCTGAAAGTGCCTTATTTACCAACTCGTCCACTTGCTCTCGACTTTCAGCCGATAAGCAAAAAATCGCTTCTGAGGCAGTAGTAGTATCCACAATTTCCTTCTTACTAAACTCTTTGAAACGTTCTTCATTCATGATTAAAGCAAAGATATTGTCATTGATGATTATACTAGATGTGTTCTCATCGCTGAATTGTGAGTTTAACTCAAAACCGATCTCCGTCAAAAAGTTGGTGGACTTCTTTACATCTTTTACTGGTAAATTGATAAAGATATTCTTAGATTTAAATGCCATTTTATTCGCCTCCTCTTCAAATTATCATAGACACGAGTGCTAAGTCAAAATTTATTCCTATTATTCCGAATAATATATTTATTTAGGTGAAAGTATACCCATTTCGGATTAAAATATTCATTACTCAACTAACCTGCACCGTTACTTCAATAAGAAAAGCCGCCGAAAATGGCAGCTGTTCCTTTTCTCAAGCCACAGTTTGTGAAGAAACTGTCATAGAATAAACTCAACATTATATTTTAAAGTTTCTAACTTCGGTTGAAAAATTCAACTCCAAAAACGGAAGGAAGTGCTGTTATAAAAGAATAGATAATAAAATGAATATAATTACCAGCCAAAATATTAGATGTTGGCAAAGACAAATCCATATTTATATTTACTGCCATGCCATAATTAATAAGAAGCGACACAATCGACACAATAATAGTGAGAAGAATAATGTGATACCAAAAGTATTTTTTCAATAAAATTTGAACCAGGACAGTAATAGGATTAGCTATTAACAAGTAAATAGAAAAGACAAAAACAAACATAAACGGTAATGATAAGTAGTCAATCTCTTCACCAAGAAACACAGCATACAAGCAAAAGAAAATAAGAAAAAAGATGGAACTAAAAAGTGTACCTATAAAATACAATTTTATATACTGCAAATTAATCACCCTAACATTCATAACTTCAAGACTTATATCAATCTTTCTTCAACTATCCTGCCAGGGTACTTCAATAAGAAAAAGCATTACCATTATTCAAGTAATGCTACCCGTTAGCGCAAGTACAATACTTCACAAACTTCTAATCAAAAAGTTGTTAAGTTAATTCCTTTAACCACCCCTCGAACCATTCGGTGGGCAGTTTTACTTTAGAAAAGTCCAACTGTTGTAGTTCTTTAAGCGAGTACGTGTTAGCTAAATATAAATCCCACTGTGCAGAAATATCCTCTAATATGTCGTATAGCTTTTCATCATTTAATCCATTCTCATTCATATAATGCATATCACACCAATTACAAATTTGTTGATGAGTATATTGATTTGTTTTATTTACCACAATCTTTAACAATTCAACAAGGTTTTCCTTACTATACGAGCAATTGATTTCAATAAAATTTGATTCAGTCCAGCTGCCCGCATATCGGTCGCTTCCCACCAGTTACACCTCGGTCTAAAATATGATTGATATATAATTCAACGTATCTTGAATGGATTCCTTCTACAAGAAACCTGCTCCGTTCAGTTGAACAAGCCAGGATAAATAATTTCAACATTATCTTCCTATAAACGTGCTAAAAGCAGAGCTATTTCTATTTCAGTTGTTAAATCCACTGCTTTTATACTTGTTTTAATATATGCTTTTTCCTATGCGGGTACTCCAAAAGAGAACGGCTTAATAGAAGGAAAAAGTCGGTTTCCTGCAAGAAGCAGAAACCGACTTTTGGGTTAATCCCTATCCAATTTTCCCATCAATATCTGAGATATCCACCGTATCCCCAAACCAATCCTTAAGTTTTTCCTTCGCCTTTTGCTTAATATCATCATCGATATACATGGCTACCTGAAGCAGTGCAACGCCTAAGGCGCCTAAATCATCCGTATAACCCAAGCCAACCGCAATATCAGGAATCAAATCAAATGGGAGAATGAAATATCCTAAAGCTCCAATAATAATCGCCTTGGCCTTTGCAGGCACTTGTGGCTTTTGCAGAGTGAAGTATAGCAACAATACCGCATAAACGACGGACGCCCCCGCTTTTTTGGCAAACTTCTTTAACTTGTCCCAAAACTTTTCATCCGAATAATTCTTACTGGCTTTATCCATTTCTTTTTCAAGTTCTTCCTGGTTATTATCCATTTTTCCATCCCCTCTTTGGGTTTTATTATTTTACCCACTATCAGGTTCTATACGTTTTACATACCCCATTATCATTCAAATAGAACAGCTATTTTTAAAAAAAATGATAACGTGCATCAAAATCAAAAAAGCAGGAAAAATAGTACTCATTGGGACGCGGTACTTCATTCCCATGAAGCCAGAAAAAATGACTTCACCGGAATGAAACGAGGTGATTCATTCCCATGAAGTGAGAAAAAATGAGCCAACCGGAATGAAACGAAATGATTCATTCCATGAGGCGGAAAAAATCGCTTCCAGCCTAAATCCGATCATGCCTTAAACAAGTAACTTCTTTCTTTCGGCCTTATTCTTGTACATATTATTATCAGCCTGAGAAAACAATTCTTCCATGATGCCCTTTGAGTGATTGGCAAATGCATGACCAATGGACAAACTGATTCTTAAATTTATAGCATTTTCATTATGTTTTTCCATCTGTATTGAAATTTGATAAACCAGTTCCTCTACCTCTTCGATTGTGGTTTCAATCAAAATAATCGCAAATTCATCTCCGCCTAATCGCGCAGCCATTACCTTCTCGCTGGTAAATTGCTTGAGGAATGTCGCTGTTTCTTTTATTAAACGATCACCGGCCTTATGTCCATAATGATCATTGACATATTTAAGCTCATCTAAATCACAAATAATGATGGAAATCGGAGTATTGATCTGTTGATCATATTTCTCAAAGACGATCTCGAAATATTCACGATTATAGAGATCAGTTAGATTATCATGATAAAGCTGATATTCTAATTGATTCTGTAATTCTATTCTTTCATCAATACACCTAAGAACCCCCTGAAGGGCAACTAATTTTTCGTTTTCATATATTGGCGTTGCGTATTCTTCAAACCATCTATATTTGCCATCTTTGTCCTTCCAACGCTGGATGATTCCTTTGCTAAAATCTACTTCTCCCTTGATTTTTCGAAAAAGTATTTCAAAATCATCTGGATGAATGTCTCTGAAGGCAACTTCAGCATTTATGTATGCCTCTTTGTTCGTGCCTTCCCCAAAAAAGGCTTCTGCTGAGGGACTAAGATACTTAAACTTTACCGTTGGATAAACTTGAGCATAATAAATAAAATCATTCGTATTTTCTACGACATGAACAAAACGATTATGACCATTAATAAGAATATCCCTCTGCATTTTCCAGCTTAGACAAATTAAAACGATCATCAATATCCACATAATACAAGCGATTAAGAAACCAATTAGAAATTGTTCACTCATCTACGTTGTAACCTTCTTCCACTATGACCATATATTCCTATAAAAATAGTACCTTCCTAATAGTTCTATTTTAACATGGAATAGTTTGGGATACGGTAGAAAATTTACCAATATTATTCGAAAATGGATTACCAGACAGACTCCGATTTGTAAAAAGTCGGTAAAAAAATAAAAAAGCGTAATTGGTCACCGCCACTTACGCTTTTTCAAAAGATTTGTTTAAAAAATAAACAGAACGATAAAATACAATAACATCGTAGCCAGTCCAACTGGAACACCGAAGGCAGCCCACTCTTTGCTGGTGATGTTCAATTTACCAGCGGCAATGATGTTGGGAATGTTACCAGGGATCAGCATGCCACCACTGATGATAAGACCTAACAAGACGGCACGGATGGTTTCCGTATCCATGAGCGGACTCACTTCAGCTGCAACCAGTGTAGCATTGTCCAGGATAGCGGAAATCATATTAATCCAATACAAAAGACTAGGTGAAAGACCGATGACATACTCATTGATAAAAGGCTCAAAACCATGTCCGAGAAAGGTTAGGCCCATCACGAATAAGTAAATTTTCAAAGAACGAATGACGATTTCTTTGTAACTCTCCTCTTTATTATCGGAGTGAAGCCCTCCCTGATTCTCATAAGGTACTACCAAGAAGTATGACAAGAGCCCGAACAGGATGACAGCAGGAATGACCTCCTTACCGATCAGTTCCATTAAATAAAAAAAGTCTTCATTAAGCTTGCTGATCGCGATGGTAGCTAACGGTTCGCCAATCGGGGTCAACGCCGCACCAAGACCAATAGAAAAACATGCCAGCACCGTGAAACGCACCTCAGATTTTCGATCCAGCGGCAGAACATTCACGATAATGACAAGAACAATGGCAGCAATAATCGCTGTAATGATACTGGAGAGAAGCCCTAGAAAAATGACTGTTAAGGCAAAAAATATTCTTGGCGTCAGTTTTTTACTGCCCCAGAGGATCGATTTTTCGATTTGCGACTGGAACCATTTACAAACCAAGCCGGCAATAAAAACCGCAAGTGTAATATGGATAGGATCAATCAGCGCCTTTTTAATAAGATGACCATCCATCATGCCGCTGATGATAGAAGCCGCAATCCCCATAATAAACAAAAAGATCTCCAAATTGTGTTCCACTTTTTTCACAAGAAAGGGCAATAGTAAGACTAATAATAGAATAATAACTAAACCAAACATATCCGCTTTCCTTTCATTTTTGAAATAGCAATATAACTATCATATCAAACTATTAAGAATTTTTCTTTTAGAAAAAAAAGAGTTTGTCCCGATGTAATGAGACAAACTCTTTTTATTTATCATGACTATTTTTCATCCATCAAAAAATCCAATACACGCGCATTGATATAATCGGGATTTTCCAGCGACATTAGATGACCAACACCTTGAACCATTTCGGATTGCAAATGAGGAAGGAATTTTCGAGCGCGTTCCAAAGCCACTTTTGGATCATACATAACTTCTTTATCGCCTAACAACAAAAGGATCGGAGTTTGAATAGATGACAACTCCTCATCTGTAAAAACATAAGGAAAACCATTTTTTTGTGGTGCACTATTTCTCTCAGAATCCACCCACATCATTCCTGCCACGAGCTGTTCCTTAATAAAGGGATGTACTTGATTACGATCTTGAAAAATCCAATCTAAAAAAGCTTCCACACCTTCTGGATTTTTCACCATTCCAAAAGCATAGGCATAAAAAGCCTTGTCAAAATGGACGAAGGTTTCCGCCGGGCTCATGACCACGGCTCTATTTACCCTTTTAGGAGCAAACTGCAGGAAGTTTACAGTATGTAATGCTCCGTAGGAGAGTGAAACCAGATCGGCCTGTTCAATCCCCAATTGATCCAATACCTCTTCCAACCATTTGGCATAACTAGCTCTATCGGTAAACGATTTTTCAGGTATACTCTTGTTTTTATCTCCCAAAATATCTATCGCAAATACACGGTAATGTTTACTCCACTCTAAAATATTCGCGTACCACATCGTCGAACTCATCTGCGCACCATGCAATAAAACTAACGGAGGCGCATCCTTTTGCCCACTTTCGATTAGATGGGTCTTGCCATGGGAGGTTTCTACAAAATAAGCATTATAATCGACTGGCCAAAGTTTAAGACTATTTTGATAGGAATCTAAGTAAATCAATTTCTCCACATTACTTATCGTTTCATTCATGATAATATTTCCCCCTTTTATTGTTCATTTTATTCGCTTGCGATTGTGACAAGAAGTTCATCGATTATCGACGTTTCTCCCTTTAATACGGTATCCATCAAACATTGCAGGGATTGTTATGATACAATATAATAACCTTTTAAACTAAAGTGTAACTTCTAATGATATTTATAAATGAGGTGAAGAGTATGACGATTGAAAATCAAACCTTATATTTGCTATCCAAAGTGCAGGAGATAGAAGGAAAAGAAGTCATTAAAATTTACGAGGCGATGGGCTATACCCCGCAATCCGTTCGTAATATTTTTTCAAAGCTTAAAAAGGATCATTATATCCATAGTACCGGGCGTTCTATTTACCAAATAACAGAGGCCGGTAAGGAATTCATAACCTCCCGTTACGAGAAGGAGAATTTTTACAACCATATTTGGGACAACAAATGGTTCATGGTACTTTCTGAAATTCCCGAAACCCTTCGAAAAAAAAGAGATGCCTTTCGTAAGTCTTTAATTGAGGTAGGATTTGGCTCGTTATATAAAAGTGTATATATATATCCTTGGGATCGAACTAGGGTTGTCCTATCTATCATCGATTCGCTTGAAATCGAAGAGTATGTAACGATTCTTTCCAGTGATGACTTTATTATGAATAAAATCAGTCGTGATGGGTCCAATGCTAACAATCAAGCATCTAGGATCTGGAACCTTCGAGAGGTAAACGATCTCTATCAAGAAAAGCTAGAGTTTTACAAAACAACATCAGAGCCTCATATTGCTGAATTTGTTAGCAAGAAATCACAGGATTATCTGCAACTATTTATTTGTTATTTAAAAGTCGATACTTTGAAAAACGAATTACTGGAAAAAGACCCTATGCTTCCTCCAGAGTTTCTACCAGGGAACTGGATGGGCACACATGTCCTTTCGACCTTGTCTCACGCCTCTGAAAAAATAAAACGCCTGATACCCGAAAGCTCGATTTACTTTAAGTTTTTATAATGTAGGGGTTCTTTTCAAAGGTCATTTATCACCTTGAACATATATAACAAAGTTAAACACTATCGTATTCTTTTACATTATAATTATGCATGGATATTTTTGTCAACAACTTTACCCCCTTTTCAACACAAAAAGGATGTTTCCTATTTTCACAAATCTAGGAATCATCCTTTTACAATTAAGAGCTATCTTTTCATTCGATGAAAATTGATGTTGACGGGCATCAGACACACGAAGTTCCTTATACTGACCCTAAGCTAAAAAATACTGATCAAGGTGCAGAGTAGTAGAAGCAAAAGCAATTTTTGCCCCCTCTAAATCAAACCTTTTTTCTGACTTATAGCACATAATCGTTCCTTTGTTTTCCTTCCAATGGTAAAAATCACCGAGTAATAGTTTCTTATTTTCAACTTCTTGCTGCAGCTCGTCAATTCCGTAAACATAATAATAAATTTTGAAGTCCCCTTCCGGTAAAGCGACCAAAACAAGATTTGTTTTCTCGCCCCAATGATCTGGGCAGTAGAAGCGGATCGCTACTCTTCTAGACCAATTATGAATCTTCTCTACGACTCTATTACCAGTCGTCTCAGATAAAACAGTCGAAAATACTTTTCTTAATGAATCAATATACTGTTCTTTTACCTCTATAAGTTCAAGAATTTTACTATAATTATCCTGTGCAAAACCCATTAATTCCTTGTCCACTTTCTGCTCTCCAATCAATTGTTCTAAATTTATTAGGTAATCCTTTAAGAAGAAAGACCATTTAGCATTTCCCGAGTTAAACATATAGGGCCCAGATTGTTTTTTAATTTCAGAAATCAATTCCTGGTATAAAACACCATGCCAATTCAACGGAATATTGGTTAATTCAAAAATGGACAAGATGACTAATATCGGTTCTTTATCGGGATATTTCTCTTTTACATAAAACTCATAGTCATCTAATGGATTAAGCAATGAATGATAGATTTTATTCTCAATGAGAAGCACCCAATTTTCAGAAGCCAAAACAAGATCGATCCTGTTCCCCGCGTCAGTAATCGCCTCACGCTCGATCACTTCAATTGGATTTTCTTCAATATCATCTATTTCCTTTCCTAAAATCTTAAGAAAAGATGATAAAAATAGGGTTTCAAATTGGTGCTCCTCCCTTGGGTCCAGGAAGAAAGATAGCACATCACTAATAGGATTTTCGTAATGTCCTCGTCCCCCAATCGAGAACACAGTTTTCTCCTTTTTCGGTCGTACAAACTTCTTCATACCTTCTAACAGTTCGTTGTATTTCACTATATTTTTCTGAATCTCCAATACCTGTCACCTTATTTCCTATACAAAATCTATTCCTATTTCATCATAACATTTCGCACTACTATTGCTACCAAACGTGGTGCGGTTCTCCATTACACAAACTGATCAATATTCTAGTTCATGAAGTTCTGCATTCTAGTACAATGAAAATATCAATAGATTCATAGCTCTAATGAAAGGAAGAAAAACCATCACACACTATCTTATGAACCAACGAGTGAACACGCAAAACGCGTCTACGAAAAAACGGGTTTCCAAGAAATGGAGGGCCTGATTATTGGGGGCGAACAAGTTTCCCGCTTTACTTTTTAGCATTAGGCGATGTTATAACTGAGTGTTGATTTTCCTGTGTTTGAAAAATAAACGGAAAAATTCCGTTTAAATTGGGAAATACCTATATTTCCTTAATAATAAGGGGAGTTTTTCCGTTTATAATATAAAAATCTTTGGATTTTGGCTTATTTAGAGCAGTTAGTCGGAATTTCTCCGCTTATATCTGCTTCTTAGCTCCCTTTACAAACATTAACCGGAATTTCTCCGCCTAAGAATCCTCTTCCCTACAGGAAAATCAACAATGAATAATAACAGAGCTTAACATTAAGAAAAACCACAGGGGAGGTTCACATGGCCTTTTCATACACTTTTTCTTTGCAAAAAAGCCCATGGAACCGTCCCCATGGTATCCCACTCTACAACGCTGATTCATTCCCCTGGCGCTCCGGCTTCCGCTTCGCTTTTATGGACTTGATTAAGCTGATCAAAAACAAAAGGGGAATATAACCATATAAAAAAAACAGGCCTGAGTAACTAGCAACGTTTTCTACCATTTCCTTTATAAGGATATCCTCTACGTTACTTGTTATCAAAAAGTAACTTATAAGCAGAAAAAAAAGGATAAAGGTTGGAGTCAGTCTCATAAAGGTCATTTTTATGATCCTTACGGATGACCATAAGTAGGTGCACACAACTGGAAAAAAAACGAGTAGCCAGGTAAAGATAAAAATAAACTCAAACCTTTCTAGAAAAGGCATTTGGATACTTTTTATCATCGATAAGGTGGGCCATGATAAACGCTGAAGTTTACCTTGTGTGTAGTAAGTAAAAGTCAATACCGTGACGATAAAGTATAAGAGGGTTGTGTAGAGTAAACCGAAATGCCCCCACTTGCTGGACTTCATGCCGTTTTTGATAAAAGGAAGAAACACAAGAACGGTCTCTAAACCAAAATACATAAAACCACTCTCTTTTGCTGAGAGCAGGTACTCCTTCCAGTCATGAGTAAAGAAAGGCATGATGTAGGTAAAGTCTATATATCTAAATAAGTAGACAATCGATAGCAATAATGTGCTGGGTATGATCACCCCCCAGAACGCCATACCTGCAATTAACCGGAAGCCCCCAGAAACAATATAGTAAATACCCAAACAAATCAGTAGAGAAAATTCCCAAGAACCGATCCCATCAAACACCCAAATCTGAAGAATATTAATATAGGACTGGACAGCTGCTAGTCCTACCATAAAAAAATAAATGGCCACCAAAAGGTTTAGAAAGCCTCCAGCATATTTACCGAATACATCCTTATGGAACGAGATAAGATCCCCTTGACTGGAATTCCTCATAATATGCAGCATCATGAAGAAAATAATGTGTAAACTTAGGCCGACCGCCAAAACTGAAACCCATGCATCTTGTTCGGCTCCCTTGATGATATCGGATTGAAACCTTAATACTCCAATCCCCGTTTGTGACGCATGAATGAGGAAAAACAGGAAAAAAGGTGAAACCATTGCCTTTTCCTTAACTATAACTTGCATAAGAATCATCCTTATTCTTTAAACATCTAATCCTGCATTAATAATTTCTAACTGAACATCTACGTTAATGGGTAATTGAGGATACATCTCATAAAATTCCTTTTCATCCCATACTCTCATTTTGGACCGAACAATATTGCCTATTCCGATGGGATCTAATTCATTTCCCTTTAAAGTCCGCAAAAGCTCTTCTACTCTTTTTTTTACCTCGGCAGTGATAAATTGATTTAAAAGTTCATAATCCTTGGCACGCGTTGGTTTGATCCAATCAGGATACTGACTTACTGTCCATTGTAGATTTAAGGCTAGATTTAACTCTGGTCGTTTCGATTCCGAATTCCTCAATTCCCATTTATGACCATTTTTATGAGCACGAGTCACAATTATCCCTTTTTTCCCCTTATGTTCTACATCCATTTTCAAGATGCCTTCACTCCGTCTATTAACGAGTGTCGAAAAAATAAACGTTTGTTCGTCATTTAACATACTTTTCAGCTTTTCATCCTTAAATATTCCTATTCCTTTAACCATCACTTCTTTTTGGTCATCTAGGGCAATCACTGGGGCATAAGCGTCCATCCCTTGTCCGTAAAATTGATTTAAAAAAAAATGCAGATTCGTTTCAGGTAAATGCTCCCTCGTCATGTTGTGTTGAATACTATCAAGCAAATGAAGCGAATCACCCTTACTAAATTCCTTTACTGTATACTCCGCTGATTGTTCAGAAATAGCGATTTGAATGTTCGTTCCAAGTTCTGGATTAATAATAAACCGTTGTACCATCTCCTCAATACCGGATTCAGCATACTTCTTCCCTAACACAATCACTCTGATCTTTGCCAGCTTAATCGGCATTTCTGAATGTTTATCAAATTTTTGGTAAAATAAGTGACCGGAAGCTGCTTTTTCATTTATTAATTGAATATTATCCGTATCTTTACTTTTCGTATAATTGGGATAAAGCCCCGTCCCAACTAACTGATTCTTCTCCTTATCAAGCTCGATTACATGAATCATGCTTACCTTATCAATCATTCTCAGTCTCGTACATCCGAGTAGACAGATGATACAGATGGAAATCAACAAAAGCGTTCTTTTGTTCACCTTTATCTCAACCTTCTTTTGGGAATTATTCAGAATTTAGACCTTCCTCAGGATCTTGATTGTCCTTGGGCTCATACCTTTTCTGAGTAAGGGGTCTTAAAAAAGAGGGACGTTTTTTCAGATTAGGATACCGCGGCCTGCTAAAGGAATGAATGATTCCACCTTTACGATACGGGTATAAAGGTAACATATAGGGATTACCCAATGATTTTAACCGTATCAAATGTCCAATTAAAAGGATGATTCCAATATATATTCCGAATCCCCCATATAAAGCCGCTAGTAGTATAAAAGGATATCGAAGGATTCTTACCGCATTGGACATTTTATAGATGGGTGTCGTAAAGGAAGACAACGCAGATAATGCCACAATAATTAATAGGATATTACTGGTTAATGCTGCCTCAACGGTTGCCTGCCCAATGACAATCCCCCCCACAATCCCGAGTGTTTGACCAATTTTCGTTGGCAGTCTGGCTCCCGCTTCCCGCAGAAACTCAATCGTTAATTCCAGAAACAAAACTTCCAAAACGGGCGGAAACGGAACATTGGCCCTTGAATATATAATAGGTCCCATTAAATCCTTTGGTACGACCTCAAAATGGTAGGTTAAGACCGCTACATAAAAGGAGGTCGAAAAAATTGAAAACAACATCCCGATAATTCGGATGAGTTTAAAAAAAGTGGCGACAATCCAGGGCAAATAATAATCTTCTGGAGATATAAAAAAATCCATGATAGTGGATGGTCCTGTCACTACATAGCAAGATCGATCACTTATGAGCGCTACATTCCCCTGTACTAATGCATAAATAGCTCTATCGACTCTCTCGGTTGTCACATATAAAGGAAAAGGCGTGTAACTATGATCCGAAATCACTTGTTCCAATTGAGTGTTATCCAATAGAATATCAAGATCAAGATCTGTAATCCGCTGACTTACAGTCTTCACATATTCCGGATTTGTGACACCCTCTAAATAAGAAACCACTACCTTTGTTTTCGTTCTCGTTCCAACTTCAAACTCTTTAAAGATAAGATCAGCTGTCACGAGCTCACTTCTTAATAAGTGAAGATTCGTAGCGAGATCCTCGATAAAACCCGTTTTTGGACCAATGACACTAAATTCACTTTCTGTTTCATTGGTTTCCCGCTTGCCATAGCGGGAATTCACCAAACTAGCAAGGGCACAAGCATGTGAATCATCATTGAGTTGGATCATGACATGGCCATCATGAAGACTCTTTTCTACCTCTTTTCCATCGTTCGATATCTTCACTTCTTCAATGGGTATATAACGCTTGATATCCTCAAGCTTGCGGATGGATTCAATGTTTTCCAAAAGGCATGGGAGGAAAGTTTGATGAAATAAATCTATATTAATGAGCGTCTGGTAAAAACTAATGGTCACTCGATTATTGGACTCAATCGGTGAAAAACAAGTAAAGTCACTTGATCGTTTCGCCTTTTCAAAAACCTCATCGATCGTTTTCGACTGTGTCTCATACTTGCTAGCACTTATTCGTTTATTTCTCCTTTTGAACATTGCTTCCACCAATTTCCCAAAATATTGTAAAACCAACCAATATTAGTATGTTTCAACTTAAACAAATTATGTTTCTGTTACATACAGAATTTGGCTTATTTTTTCCTTGTGAACCACAGGGACGGTTCTCATGGCACAAAAAAAGCCAGCAAACCGTCTTGTCACCGGGACGGTTCTCATGGCTTTTTCATTTCATTCACTTTTCATTTACAAAAAAGCCAGTAGAACCGTCCCCCCTACAACGACGGAAAGCGTATCGTAACAGTCGTCCCCCGGCCTTCAGCAGTTTGAAAATCAATCTTTCCTCTATATTTTTCAACAATTTGAAAGCAAATCATCATCCCTAATCCCGTCCCTTTGCTTTTTAACGAGTAAAAAGGAGTCCCTAGAGATTGTACCTCCGTTTCAGACATTCCTCGTCCTTCGTCAATGACTTTGATGACGACAGATTGTTTTTCCCTTTCTGCTTTAACAAGAACTACATCACCCGCATTGGAAGCCTCAATGGCATTTTTAATAATATTAATAAATAATTGTTTAAGCTCGATGTGATTCGCAACAATATAACAATCACCAGTAACCTTTAATTCGATCTGATTATCATTTAAATGTCCATATGAATGAAGCAAATCTGTTACACTCTGAAGAATACCGTTAACATCCACCGTTTCATTGACTTTATCTTTATCAGGTTTAGCAATCGTTAAAAATTGATTGATTACCTGTTCCGCAATATTTAATTCATCAATCATTAAGGAAAAATTTTTCCTTTGCTTCTCGCTAAATAATTTATCTTGCTCATAAAATTGCAAAAAGCCCTTCACGACCGTTAATGGATTTCGAATTTCGTGTGCTACAGCAGCTGCTAATTGCCCGGTAATTTTCAAGCGCTCCGCCTGTTGAATTTGTTCGTAATATTGCTTTTGTTTTTGTATGCGCCTATGCGTTAAATAAAAGATAAAATAAATAATGACTTGTGTACCAGTAAAGTTTATCAAATTCCCCATGATATCTTGTTTGATATAGGGATATTTCAGCCCCTTATCAATGAACTGTATATAACCAAATAAAGATAGGATAGTTACACCGTTTATCCATAATGATAGGTAAAAGCTCTTCGTATCAAAGAACAATATTGAAAGAGTTGGAATAAAGCATAGAAAAATAAACGTTGTCCATGTGTCTGGATATAAAAAGAAAAGCAGATAAAAGTAAATGGATACGATAAGAATAATAAGTTCCCTTAATAGGTCCACAGGTTTCTTAGGATAAAGCAATAAACAGATCGACAAGAAAAACACCAATAAAATATGTAAGATAGAACTGATATTCCATTCATCAAAACGCGGGTTTTTATTGAAAAAACCCAAAATCATGATCACTATTACAATCAAAACCACAATATAATATATTTTTTTGTTTAAACGATGATTAATTTCCTTCATACTTACCCCTTATTTTTCCAAACTAATTCCATTATAGATGTTATAGGGAATGAATACCATAAAAGAAAATAATATCCTTTTTTAATACCCAGTAAGTGAATTACACACAATAGGCAGTTGGAGAAAAATGGTATAATAAGAGGGACAAAAAACTATTGGATTGATTATTATTTACTTCCGCAGTTGGAAGAGGAATAAGGAGTGTCGAATTATTTTAGGAACTATATTAGCTATCTTAATTATTTTGTCTATACTGGGAATCTGCTTTTTTATGATGTACTGGGGAGTTAGCCTAATCTATAAAGCTATGCAAAAGTCAAAAAGGAACGTTGATACAGAGTTAATGAGGGAAATATATTCTTTAAAAGAACGTGTTGAATTGCTTGAAAGAAAACTAGATACCAAATAGATTTTTCTATTACAAAAAAACAACCTAGGATTTCCACCCTAAGTTGTTTTTGTTTATTTTACATTGTGGTTATTCAGCTATCATGAAAAAAGCCAGTAGGGAAAAGCCAGTAGAAACCGTCCCCATGGTTATGGATTTGATTATGAGAAGTAGGTTTTCATTTTCGGATAATTATTCCTCTCCTAGACAGGAAGTTTACCAGCCGGCATTACTAAAACCATTCTATAAAATACATAAGGTTAGATAGGAGAAAATTATAGTGAAGGGGTAGGTAATAACCATATCCCACCCCTTAGCTATCCATCTTATTCACCTGGCATAGATAAACCTATTCCATTAAAAAAAAGCTCGTTATCGGTTGTTACAAATGCTCTAATGATATGATGATCAATAATGTACTTTATGACCTCCATATTTAAATCTTGATCAAATCCCACCTCATCTGGTTCACCTAAATAGGACAACACCTCTTGCTTCGTTTTAAAAATGTCACAACGGATTATTTCTGTAAGTACAGAATCATGGTAATCGTAATTACTACTATCATTAAAAGTAAAATGAAGAATTAGACCGTCATATTCAATATCAAAACCATTTCCATTAGGGTTATCCCCCAAAGGCTGACCAAGGAGATCCAAAATTTCATCTAAATCAGCACCCAATGATAAATATTTTCCATTATAATCGACAATTTGATCCATCATTTCTTTCCGCTCGATTTTTTCAGTTGGTTCAGAAGATGTTTCCTCTTCTACTGAAAGAATATTTGCAACCTTTCCCAACTCTTCCGTAGGATTTAATTGACGTGGTGGTTGTGCAACTGTAAATTTTTGGTCTTGCTTATCTTGCTTTTCCTGAATATAATCTTTTAAATATTTTGCTAGCTCATCATTTTTTGGCCTAAGGCCACTTTCAAAAATATAGTGGCCCATCTTCTCTTCCCCCCAGGTACTAAAACTCAAAACCAGAACGGTTATCAATAGGCGTTTAAGTGATTTCTTTCTATTCTTCTTAAAGATAAGTAAAATTAAGAATATCAAAAAAGCTAACGAAGCAATTCCTTTCAAAATCCTTAATGACAAACCTACCGTTGCAACTACCTCAAAACTCACAACTCTTCCCCCTATTAAGTACAAAAAATATTCTATGTAATCTAGTGAAAAAATAAGACTTATATGAACCTTAATTTTGCACCTCTTTGAGTCACTTAGCTCAAGAAGCCAGTTTTCCTTTTTACAACCTCTCTGATCTCTTCTCGTGTTCCCCTCCCAACAACTATAGCTTAGTGCAAAAAACTGTTTTTATATAAGGTACCCCGCAAAATTAAGCAATCCCTCACTGTGGAAAGCAAGGGACTAATTCAGAAAACATTATAAAATTACAACGCCGGAAACCGTATCGTCACAGTCGTTCCTTGGCCTTCAGAAGTTTGAAAATCAATCTGACCTTTATATTTTTCAACAATATTAAAGCAAATCATCATTCCTAAACCCGTTCCCTTACTTTTTAATGAGTAAAAAGGAGTACCTAAAGAATTTACTTCTGATTCAGACATTCCTCGTCCATGGTCAATGACTTGAATGACAACACATTGCTTTTCCCTTTCAGCAGTCACAAGAACTAAATCACCCTTATTGGAAGCCTCAATGGCATTTTTAATAATATTTATAAATAATTGTTTTAGCTCGATGCTGTTCGCAACGGTATAACAATCACCTATTACCTTTAATTCGATCCGATTATCATTAAAATGTCCATAGGAATGAAGCAAATCTGTCACACTCTGGAGAATAACGTTAACATCCACCGTTTCATAGACTTTATCTTTTTCAGGTTTAGCAATGGATAAAAATTGATTGATGACCTGTTCAGCTATATTTAATTCATCAATCATTAACGTAAAATGTTTTTTTCCATTCTCATTAAATAACGGCTCTTGCTCATATAATTGCAGGAAGCCTTTCACAACCGTTAGTGGATTTCGAATTTCATGAGCAACAGCTGCTGCTAATTGACCCGTGATCTTTAAACGTTCTGCCTGTTGAATTTGTTCGTAATATTGTTTTTGTTGTTTGACGCGCCTATCTGTTAAATAAAAGATAAAATAAATAATCATTTGTGTGCCAATAAAGTTTATCAAATTTCCCATGATATCTTGTTCGATATAAGGATATAGCCGCCCTTGATCAATAAACACTATATAACCAAATAAAGATGATATTACGATACAGTTTAAAATTAAAGATAGGTAAAAAGCCTTTGAATCAAAAAACAAGATCGAAAGGGTAGGAATAAAACATAAAAAAATAAACGTAGTCCACGTATCTGGATATAAGAAGAAAAGCATATAAAAGTAAATAGCCGCTATAATGATGATAGAGATTCTTAAAAAATCTGCTTGATTCCTAGCATAAAGCACTAAGAAGATTGACAATAGAAACACCAATATACTATGTATGATATAACCAGTATCCCATTCACCAAAACGTGGGTTATTGATGAATAAACCCAAAATCATCATTCCTAATACAACTAAAATCACAATATAGTATTTTTTTTTATTGAAATAATTATTAAATTCCTTCATACGAACCCCTTATTCTTTCCAAACTACTTCCATTATAAATATAATGGAGATTGAATACTAGGAAAGTCAAGGATCAAGACCATATCCTTTCCATAATATAGCTTTATATTAGGAATAACTATTCTAAAGCCAAATTATCTGACATCTCCTCAAGAACGCTTTTCAAGGCTGATCCCATTTCATCTTGTGAAGGAATAATTATTTTTTTCCGTTTACTAACTTCACTTTCAACATGTTTTATTAATAGATTTCTCGCAAATTCAATCCGATCAGGACTAGCGAACATTTCCTTTAAAGTAGATCCAGTCAAGTCATTTTTTAAATGATCAATAATCCTTTCCGCTTCCCTCTGATTTAACAAATAATCTTCTGCAAGTTTAGTAAAAACCTTTTCTATTGTTCGTACCATTTCATTTGCATCATCTTCAATAAATTCACTAAGAACCACATTTGAAACCTTATTCGCAGCAGTTCCACCAGCAAATGACCCAAGTAATCCCCCAACAATTCCTCCAACGGCAGTCCCGATAATTGGAACAGCTGAACCTATTGCTGCACCTGCTGCTGCGCCTCCAACCCAACCGGCAGTACCTCCAGCTACAGTAGATGCTGTATTGGCTACATTTTTAAACAATTGCGCTCCTGATATTCTTCCTCTAAATATATTTACTACGTCCACTGATGATAAAACCACTACAGATACAGCACCAGTTATGGCATTGCCTCGCAACATTTTGGCAGCACTTTTCATAGCAGCAGCACCATAGATATTACTACCACTTCTAAATGCATTAACCAATAATGCTGAAGCTTTAGGCCCCATAATATTTACGATAGCTTCTGAACTCCCTACCAAAGCGCTATTTAATCCAACCTTCGATAATTGGCTGGATAATACGGCAGTTACAAAAGTGGTTCCACCTACTTTTAGCCCTGAATAGGTTGCAGATTTAATAGCTGTATTAAAATCTTCCCCATTCCAAATACATGTAGCAAAGGTTAATACTGTACTTATCCCAAAGGCCGTGGTTGCGATAATGGCACCATTAACGGCATCAAAGATAATAGACTCTACTGTTCCAGCCTTAGCAATATTTTTAGCTTGTTCATAGGTAAAGTGACCCTTTCGAACAATATTCTCTGCCTCAAGGGGGTCAGTAACCCCTGGAACTTCACCCTTTTCAATGCGATTTTTCATAGCTTGAACAGCAGCTTCATATTTATCAGATGGAACCTCAATTTGCATGGGTGTACCATCTGGATTTAAATATCTAAACTTTCCACTTTCAAAGCATTCGGAGATACATTTACTTCCACTGTTACAATATTTCGTTTGGATATTGACTCCATTTACAGATCGGTCTGCGCCGTTTTTAATAATCTTACCCGTTGCAGTATCTAAATCCTCCCCCATTAGTTGGACATTTTTTTCCGTCATTTTATCAAAAAGATGGTTTGCCCTTTCTGCCGCAAACCCGTGTCCTCTTGGAGTATTAAATTTATCCATACCATATAACGTACTTGCATTACTTACATTTCCATAAATAATCCCACTTGTATTAGAACCTACTATTTCAATTATTCCTAGATCGATCTTATTTTGGATATCTTTTAAAGTTTTTTCAATATCATACCCGTTTGTTTTATAATATTCTTTAACTTTTTTCTCTCCAAGTCCCGTCTTAGCTTGGTTATCCTTTATACATAACTCATCAAAATCACTATACATAATTAAAAATTCCCCCAAGGCGATGGCATTTGATTACTCCGATTATTATAAGAAACTACGCAAGGAATGTATGAGTCTCTTTGGTTATGAGTACAACAGATCCTTAAACTTATCATCTTAAAATACTCCTAGTAAATTATTCCTGATATTATTTTACTAAAATTTCTCAATTACGAATAGAATTAATTACCAACGGATTAACCTTGCGTGGAATTTGCTTGGTCGAAATAAGGTATTGAGTCTCTTAATAAAGATAGATAAAAATAGTTTTTTCTATAAAAAAAACAACTTAGGACTTCTCCCTAAGTTGTTTTTACATGATTACATTGCCGTTATTCCACCATCAACGATGAATTCCGCTCCTGTTGAATAGCTTGACTCATCCGACGCTAGGTAAAGTACGATGTTGGTCACTTCTTCAGGTTGGGCTACTCGTTTTAACGGAATATGCTTCGCAAATTCCTCTACCGCTGCTTTTGTATCTTCTTGGACGACCATTGGCGTCGCGATTACGCCTGGGTGTACGGAGTTAACTCGGATGCCGTAGTGGGAGCATTCCATTGCCGCAGCTTTTGTAATGCCGCGTACCGCGAATTTCGTATCGGTATATCCAACCGCGCCGCCAACAATACCATTGATCGAAGAAATGTTCACAATCGAACCGCCACCTGCTTTTTGCATCGATGGAATCACGGTTTTCATCCCTAAAAAAACAGATACTTGGTTGATATCAACGATACGACGGTATTCTTCCTCTGTTGTTTGTAGGATCGACTTCGCCATCGTAATACCTGCATTGTTTACTAATACGTTAACGGGTCCAAATGCTTCTTCCGCTTTCGCCACAACCGCCTGCCACTCTTCTGCGTTTGTCACGTTTTGCTTGATAAATAAAGCATTTTCACCTAATTCACTTGCTAATGCTGCACCTTTTTCTTCATTTAAATCCGTGATGACCACTTTCGCCCCTTCTGAAACAAAACGGCGGGCGTGAGCTGCCCCCATCCCTTGTGCCGCACCAGTGATAATTGCTACCTTACCTACTAAACGAGCCATAAATGACTTCCTCCCCTAAATCGTTTCAAAAACTAGTAAAATATATTTACAATATAATTATACTACAAATGTAAATTAACAGATAAATTTAAAGTTGTCAAAGAAAGAGAACTCAAAAGCGGTTCGTCATGTTTCATGGTATACTTTTGGAAATAATGTTTCAGGCAAGGTGGTTTAATCAAGTGGCAAATGAAGACCGTCGTTTCATCAGAACCCGGGGCAATTTAAAGAAAGCGATGTTGGAGCTTTTAAAAAAGAAGGATTTTGCAGAAATCTCGATTACAGAAATTGCAAAAGTCGCCAATTGCAATCGAGTGACCTTTTATTCGCATTATAAAAGCCATTCGGAGTTATTGGCGGATATTTTTCAAGATTATTTACATGAACTTGTCCAATATTATCGGGAGAGTTTTAAGGGGAAAAAGTCCTTCTCTTTAGCTGATCCCTCGCGCAACATTCCCATCTTTGAATTTGTCTATCAAAATCAATTTGTATTTTCGCTCATGTTAATGGGAGAGGTGATTCCAGGTTCGCAAAATATCTTTTGTGACTCCATTTCCACGATCAGCCGAAACGATTTGAAGTTGAAAGAGGATGTGTTATTTGATATCGAAGCTTTCAACTCCTATTATACATACGCCTTTTTAGGCCTGATGATCTACTGGATAAAAGAAAACTTTAAAAGTTCACCTGAAGAAATGGCAAATAGAATATCGGCCCTTCATCAAACAACATTGGGTGAGGTTATGGTTAAAGGTACGGAATAATAGCCTTACAGGGAGTCAAAGATTAGCCGGATTCTCATAAGTAGAAATAGATAGAAAAACGCTTGAACCTAATTCATTCAAGCGCTTTTCTTCACTCTCTACAACCTCTTAATCCCTCGCATTCACAACATTCACACTCACCGCATATCGACTGTTCGGCAGATAGGCAATTTCCAGCGGTTTTCCGGATAGGTTTTCTTTGTAATAGTTCCTTGAAATGTTCAGGTTATAGACGTCGATAGTGAGATCCTTAAATTCCAATTCCATGAGATACACAGGTCCATAGTCGGGATCATCGTATTCTTCGCCGATTGGCGTCGCGACCAACTTTTCAAACTGCTTATTCTCATAGACTTCCTTATCCTCATAGAGAAGCACCGAGACTTCGATAAAGTCATAGCTAACAGACATCATCACACCGGCGAACAATAAAAAAACAATCTTGCCAAGCCAGTTTCGAATACCAATAATTAATCCGATAAAAATCAGGCCGAAGCAAAGACACATGCTCGCAGAACAATACGCACCAACGATCTCCGACCAAATGAAATTCTCCTCAATGAACTCAGAAACACCCCATAAGATGGACGCAATTATCAAAAAAACAACGCCAATCATAGCAAATATACCACCTATGATTTCCATCTTATTGCCACCCAGGTTAAGACGGCGCCTTGCCTTCTTTTGATTGCCCACTGGCACTATTTTCTTTTCCAACTCTATTTCTTTCCCAGACCTTTTTTGTTTCGCTAGATTTTCCTTCTCTTGTTTTTTCTTCTTCCTGGGCATCTTTTGCTTCTCTGGCCTAGTTTTCTCTTTTTCTAGTTTTATCGCCATTTGCCCCACTCCCCTTTTTTAAAAAATACCATTATTTCTAATACGCTCTGATAACCGAGCGGTTTCTAAGACTTATGTCATAATTTCACAAATCCGGATTAAGGTATAATTTCCTAATCTTGCTGTTCGTGTTGATTTTGAGATATTTGTACATGATGTAATAAAATGATGGTATGAATGAGAGAAGGAAGGTTTATAAATATATCTGAACCTATAAATAAAAAGAGTAACAATTATTTTTCTATGCACTTTATCTACCAATACAAGTAAAAACATACATAGAATGTCTATATGTTTTACTCACCTATTTAAAGGCAATAATATCTTTCCATTCATAAACCTTACCTGCCCTTTACATTTTCACCCTAAATTATTTTTTATGTGTGTTATATAGGAGTGTTGATTTTACTGTGTTTAAAAAATAAACGGATAAATTCCGGCTAAATTGGGAAATACCCCTATTTCCCTAGGAATAAGGGGAGTTTTTCCGCTTAAGTCTCCGGAACCCCTGGATTTTGACTTATTTAGGGAAGTTAGGCGGAATACCTCCGCTTATTTCGAATTATTTGGCTTCCTATTTTAGATTAACAGGAATTTTTCCGCTTATTACGCTTCCTCTCGTTACGTGAACCGGAATATTTCCGCTTCTTAAACTTCCTCTCGAAAAAGTAGCCGGAAAATCTCCCACTATCAATGCACATAGAAAAAAGGGCCAGTGGTTCACCACTAGCCCAACTTATTCAACAAACGAACTCAAGTATCCATATCCACATCAATATAAAAATTCACCTTGTTTGCTAACAGATAGTACCTCGAGTAATGGACAGGGGTGCCTTTCTCATTTTTAATCAGCTTTTTAATTTGGATGATAGCTTCCATTCTCGGGATTTCAAGGAGCTTGCTCATTTCCAGTGAAGGGTGGACAATCTCCATTTCCTTTCGCGCATTTCCGAACTTGATGCCATAATCTTGACGAATAATCTGAAAGGTTGAGACATTATCCTTGATTTTTTCCGATATGCCAGGATATAAATCACAAGGAAAATAAGCATAGTCCACACTAAATACACTGTTTCCATCCCGAATTAACCGAACCAATTTGACCACATCAAATGGCTCTTGACGGTTAAATTGCTCCATTAGTTCTTCGTCAGCGCTTACAATTGAACTCTCCAGTACTTCTTTCGTAAAAGCATTCTCTCCTGTTGATAATCCCTCTGTATAACCTAATAAATTGAGAATATGAAGCTTCTGTTTGAGACTTTTCACAAAGGTGCCTTTGCCATGGATAATCTCAATAACCCCTTCTGCTGCCAGTTCCTTCAACGCTCTTCGAATCGTTATTCTACTAGCCGCAAAGGTCTCACATAGTTCATTCTCATTGGGTAATTTCTGGCCTGAAACAATCTCGCCTTTTTGAATCATCTCCATAATGCCACGTTTTACTTGATCATATAGAAACACCGGGCTCTCCACTTTTACCGACTTTTCCTTCGTCATAATTTACCTCTTTTAAAAGATTTACTTACTTTAACTATACCTTACTTTGAAGCGGAATTAAATGAATGACCACTCATTTTTTAGAAAATAATAGCCACAACACGTATTGTGCATGGCTATTGTTCTTCGCCTATTCTAACTCCTTTGGATATCCAAAGCCGCCATAAAACCCACAGGTAAGACTGGCTCTTTCGGCCGCAAATGCTAACGCCTCCAGCAGATTCCGGCCATTATAGTAAGCCGTCAAGAAGCCGCCGATAAAACTATCTCCTGCCCCCATCGTATCCACAACCTCTGTTTCCAGCACTTCCTGTTCATACCGAGCACCTTGATAGAGAAACAGCGCAGGCTTTGAACCACGGGTGATCCCCACTGATTCCAGTTGATACTTGGATACCTTATCGATTAATGCCTCTAATTCATCTTCACTTAAATCTGCCCCTGAAAAGAATCCATGCCGAATATATGGACAAACCTTTTCCAGATAATCAGAATCTCTTTTATCGGAAAAATCAAAGGACACCGGAATGGCTTGCGACAAACGAGGCAGCTCTTCCTCCAGCGATGAGTAGCAGCTCGTATGGCACACATCAAATCCTTTTAAAACTTCGAAGTCCTCATCAATCAGCTTTAACTTCATGGAATGCTGCACCGTATTCCTCGGACCGCCGACAAAGACCCGGTCACCATCCTCCGTCAGATTCACGCGCGGCTGACCGCTGATTCCCTCAACTATCCTTGAGCCCTGATACGAGATTCCCTCTAGATCGAGGACATTTTTTAAATGAGCCGCTTTATCATCGGTAGCGAAAATCCCAATATAGCGAACTTCCTCTGCTCCCGACCGCTTACAGTTGACGGCCACATTCACACAATTTCCACCAGGATAATACTTTCCCTGGTCCAAATAACAATCTACGACATTGTCGCCAATCGTAATGATTTTCAACATCATCACCCTTTCACAGAGCCTTCAGATAATCCTCTGACCAAATATTTTTGTAGAAAAATGAGCAGGGCCACCATCGGTAAGGAGGCAATTACCATTCCTGCCAGCAGAACTCCCCAATCCGTCCTTAGTGCATCTCGAAAGTTCATCAGCCCTGATGGAATCGTCTTCAGCGCTTCCGAGTCAATAAAGATCGTGGCAAATAAGAACTCATTCCAAGCATGAAAGGCGGTTAAGACAAGCGTTGTCAGGAGGATCGGAACAGACATCGGAAGATAGATTCTTCGATAGATCCCGAATTCGCTGCAGCCATCAATGATCGCCGACTCTTCCAGTTCTTTGGGGATACTTAAAAAATAGCCGCGCAACAACAAGATCGCGAGCGGTAATCGATAAGCAATGTAGGTCAAGATTAACGCCCATCTGGTATTCACTAAATCAAGCGCACTGAGAATATTAAACAACGGGATTAACGCCACTTGCGGATTCATCATCATTCCGCCGATGATGAAGATAAGGGACAGGTCAATCAGTCTCGTCCGATATCTCGCCAAGGCAAACGCTGCCATCGACCCGATAATTAACACCATGATAATCGTCACACCTGTGACAAAGACGCTGTTGAGAAAATAGCTAGAAATCCCTTTCGACCAAGCAAGGGTATAGTTTTCAGTATGCCAAATACTCGGTAGTCCCCAGACATCATTATAAATCTCATCATAGCTTTTCATCGAGGAGATGACCATCCAAATAAGCGGATAAAGGATGGTGATGGCAAAGGCAACGAGCATCAGCATCGTGAAAGACTCGCCGGCACCAAACTTGCGGATTTTTTTCGGTGATTTGCTAACGATCGCCATTTCTAATCATCCTTTCCCGTACGCGACAGTCGAATTTGAACCAAGGCCAACACGGCCGTTATCAGAAAGATAATCATTGCCAATGTCGACGCATAGCCCATATTATCCTTCACAAACCCCGTCTGATACATATGTACCGACATCGTCATGGAGCTGAAACCTGGTCCTCCATTTGTCAGAATATAGGGTTCGTTGAAGACCAGCATCGATCCGGTAATGGTCACTAATGTATTAACAAAAATAGCCTCTCTTACTTGCGGTACTGTGATACTAAAGAATTTTCTAATTTTCCCCGCACCATCTATATCAGCAGCCTCATAGAGGTCTTTTGGAATTTTCTGAATTGCAACGATGAATAACATCGTAATAAATCCTATACTTTGCCATTGCGACATTGCGATCACCGCATAAATGGCTGTAGTCGAATTGCCCAGCCAAATCTTCGCCAAGCTCTCTAGACCCACTAATTCTAAAAAACTATTGAGAATACCCATCTGTGGGTTGTAAATAAAACCAAATAGTAATGCAATAACGGAAATGGAAATCATAACCGGTATGAAATAAACCACTCGAAAGAATGGGGCCACTCTACTAAATACTTTATCTTCTAAAATATAAGCTAAAATTAAAGCAAAACCCACTTGTAAAATGACGGAAACAACGGCGTATTTCACGTTATTTAAAAGGGAAACGCTAACAACCTTGTCCGTTAAAAGCACCTTAAAATTCTCCAGGCCGACAAACACTTTCTCGTTTGAAAAAACAGAGAAGTCAAAGAAGCTATTGTAAAAGTTTTGTATTAGTGGTAAATAGACAAACACGAGCAGAAACACGACACTCGGCAGCAAAAACAAAATAGGCATCATCTTAACTTTCTTTCTACGCATTGACCCCGCCCCTCATCCATTAAACTGATTATATCCATTCCCTAAGACCCTGGCCTAATTGCTAGAATCTTAGGGAAGGAGTCACATCCTATTTACTCAAACGTTTAGCTTCTGCTTGAACTTCCTCCATGACTTCTTTCGGCGTCATCTGGCCATTGGCTAATGACTGTCCGCCTCTCATGAAAATATCGGCAATCGTGATATTCACAGCATTATCAAACCAAGGAGTGGTCGCCGATGCTTCGGTTACAATTTGGTACGCTTCCAAACGGGCAGGTGAAGTATTTTCTTCATCAACTGCACCCTTGACAGCATTCAATTGACCATCTGTTTTGGTGAAGTCATAAGCCGTTTCTTCGGAAGTAAGGAACTTCAAGAACTCAACCGCTTCTTTCGGGGCATTCTTGCTTAGCATCCAGCCTTCTGGCGCACCAGTTAGTGCTCCTGCATCACCTTTTCCGCCCTCAATTTCAGGGAAATCGAAGAATCCAAATTCAACTTTTTTCTGATCTTCTACCATCTTAACTTCGGCAAATTGCATGTACACAATCGGAGCTTCACCGCTAGCAAACATATTTCTTGCTGCTTCATGGTCAATCGCAGTGGAGACTTCGCCCATGTATTTCGTTAACTCTTTAAAGACTTCTAAGCCTTTAATATAACCAGCATCCGTGAACTCACCTGTTTTTTCATTATAGTCCTTCGCAGTTACCGCAGGATCTACTACACGTTGGAAAATCGTCCCTAAGTAATGGGAAATCGCCCAGCCATTCGTTAACCCTTCTACTAATGGCGTCTCATAGCCCTCATCCTTAAGCTTATCGAGAACGGCAATAAATTCTTTATAGGTTTTTGGAATTTCAATATTATGTTTTTTGAAAATTTCTTTATTATAGAAGAAAGCTTTTCCGTCTACCGTAAACGGAACACCATATGTTACATCATCAAAGGTAAAGCCAGAAAACTGAGATTCAATAAATTTCTCTGACCACTCTTTATCTTCTGCTAATAGATCATCTAGGGGCATAATTCGGTCGGAGGATACAAGATTTAACGCAAAGGAGTCAGACCATGATGAGAAAATATCAGGAAGATCGTCATTGGAAACCAATACCCTGATCTTCTCTTTGTAAGAATCGTTCAAAACCGAATCGACATTGATTTTGACATTTGGATGAGCATCCATAAATTCTTTAATCTTTTGATCATAAAAGGATTTCCGTGGTTCATTCGGCCAGCGATGGAAGAAATTGATTTCAACGACATCTCCATTTGATGAACTGCTTTTCTCACTGCCACCTGAAGAAGAACAGGCAGTTAATGCCAATAATAGAATCGTCATCACGATCGCGATTAATCTTTTCACGTATTTCACTCCTTTTTTTATCCTTCTAATTTTACCTGAAAATAAATGGAGTGAGTTCAATTTAGAGGACGAAACCACGCAGAATAGATTCACTTTCAACTGAACTATGTCCACTTCAAAAACCGTTTGTTTTTTATAAAAGCTGAAATCTATTAGTCTACGAATCTAGCAGTGAAAAATTAATATTCCATTTTCCACATATAACGTCTTACAGATAATGGATGACCTGTATGTTCCGCTAAGCCATCAGCGTATTGTCTTAACACCACACCTGCTACTGCCGGACCAAAGTATTCCTTCAAATCCTCATCAATTCCAGTATAATCAAGCTCCGCCACATCGACGACTTCTACCTTCTTACTAAATTTCTGAGCAAAGGTAATCGCTCTTTCATCTAATGGACGGGTTGCTCCTTCTCCTTTAATAATTAGGAACGGAACATCGAAATCGGTGACCTCAAATGGACCATGGAAGAATTCACCAGTATGAATCGCATTGGAATGAATCCATAACATTTCCATTAAGAGACAGCTTGTAAAGGAATAGGCTTGATGGTAATAAGCACCGCTTCCCATTGTATAAATAAGCTTCTCGCGCTTATTCTCACTACCGAATTCGAAGGCTCTGTCATAGGTCGCTTTCTTATTAGCTTCAAAAAGCGCTTCCAAATTATTCAACTGGCTTAACACACGATCATATTTTTCATTTGGTGCAAGGACATTCAGAATACCGAAGATCAAACTGTAAAAAACACCGACTTCTCCATCAATCACATCTGAGCCATCTTTGTAATTGTAATGAACCGTATACTCGGCTTCCTTACAAAGTGGTGATTCTACCTCCATTGAAATCGCAATCGTTACCGCTCCATTTTCTCTTGCAAATTTAGCTGCAGCCACGGTTTCTGGAGTCGTTCCGGAATGCGAACGAAGAATGACCACACTGCCTTTGCCAAGACCCTTTGGATTCACATGGAGAAATTCATTCGATGTATAGACCCGGCTAGGAATAGAAATTTCTCGGTTTAAAAAATAATCCCCCGTTCCAAGAGAGGCCATCGATCCCCCACATGCCACGAAATAAATGTTTTTTACATCCGTTGCCTTCACCGCATTAACGGCAGCCGCAATTTGATTCACGTGTTCTGTTTTCATTATGATACCTCCTAGATAATATAACATCATATGATGTCTTATTTAGAATAATAATCCCTGTATTTTGATTTGTCAAACACTTTTAAAAATTCAGTTATATTTCCGTAACCTTTGATAATGTTCTTGGGCTAGCCATTGAGGTAAATCAAGCATGTGATTAACACCCCAATCTTCCTTATTGGTGGTCAGTGGACCTTTTCTTGTGAACCACTTCTCTATTTTTTCTACATTGTTTTGGTCACATGAACCACTCTCGTGACCACTTTTCTATTTTCCCTTCGTAGTTTTGGTCACATGAACCACTCTCGTGACCACTTTTCTACTTTTCCTTCATCGTTTTGGTCACATGAACCCCTCTTGTGACCACTTTTCACCTTTTCCTCCCTAGTTTTGGTCACATGAACCCCTCTTGTGACCACCCTCAATTTTCACCACCACAGGGAAACAAGCTAAAAAATTTCTTTAAATTTGAATTTCCTACTATTTTTCTGACAATGGTTGAAAATTGATTTTTTTGTTCCAATTCGATCGCAAATCTAACTTTTTAAGCTCAAATTCTACTTGAAAATAAATTTTCGCAGATTATATGAAAATTACGAATCGCGTTATGGTTGAGCTACCTAGGAATAAACCGGAAGCGCGCTGTCCAAAAGGGACTGCAAGTGGAACATTTTGAGGAGTTAGTAGACCAATACACACCAATGATTTATAAGATTATCCACACGCTGCACATTTATAAAAATCACGAGGAGTTCTATCAAACTGGGTTAATTGGGCTTTGGGAGGCAAGCTTGAGCTTCGATCCTAGCAAGGGGAAATTCACCAATTATGCCTATACAACGATCAAGGGCAAAATGCTCGATACCATCAAACAATCGCATAAACATGAGGAACGGAGCGTCTATCAAAAGGAAGAGTTCTGGTCATTGATTGAAGATGAGAACCCAGCGAGTTTGCTAGAGATGGAAACGCTCGGAATCTATTGCGAAGGTCTAACAGATAAAGAGGGAAAATGGGTGATCGCCAGCTGCAGGGACTGTATTCCAATCAGTGAGATTGCAAAGAGAGAGAAAGTGTCAGTATCCGCTGTGAAGCAGTGGCGTGTTGGGGCATTGCGGAAGCTAAGGGAACAGGTTGAAAACCGCAGGGACGAAGGTTTTGGTTTTTGATTCTGTATTGAAAGAGGTGCCCTGATTTTCCTCACTTCCAGTAATCGTAGAGGAAAGCCAGGAGAACCTTCCCATGGTTTCTTTGACACATTGTTTACTGACTCATTTCTAACAAAATAGTTATTTTGAATTTTTTAACAATATTTATATTATTTACAAGTTAAATTATGGTAAAATAGACCTAACCTTGGAGGTGAGACAAATGAAACTGAAAGCTCTTATTTGTCTTATACGCGGCTACCATAAATATAACTATTACACCAGTGTTTGTATAAGATGCGGCAAGAAAAGCACAAAGGATAGGGTTATCTCCTAAAGAGACGGCCTTTATTTTTGCAATATTCCGTTAAAGTTCGACTTAGGTCTAATTAACAGTATAGATAGTTCTTTATGCATGTCTAGGATTGTTGGAAAATGCAGAAAAAAGTCGTTTTCCACGAAAGGTTAAAACAGGACCCACTATGGTGGAGTCCTGTTTCTTATCCGGTCATGGCTGCAGGATCACTTTTTCGAATAGGGAATGACATAGACAGGGGAAAATAGAAAATATTTTCATTTTATAGCAAAATGGGAAGTAAACTGCGTGGTATCATTCTCCCCCTTCTTATTTAATGGTTTTAAAGGGAGTAGCCTCCAAAGAAAACATACAATCGTTCGACATAAACAATGAAGGTCTGACACAAAAAGTTACGATATTAGATTCCTTTTAATAACAATTTTGTTATTATTTATGTTATTATTTTGATAAAGATATTTCAAAATAGTTTTATCTTCCCTCATCTAAGACCTTCAACATATGGACAAACATCATCGATTACTTCATCGTCTGACAAATGCTTTGCCATATTCTCTCTTGCTCACCATTGAACAATCATACCTATTCAAAGTAATGTATTTAATGTAAGCGCTATAAAACACAACTCTGAATGCCTTTTAAGGAGGTGAGTCCCGTGTAAAAAACCGCCAAAAGCTTTCAACTAGACTGATAGGCCGTGCTAAAATTATTTGATTCAGGAGTGGTATATTTGACAATCGAGAAGAACTACTTTATTAATCAAGATTTGACGTACATGTTTGGCTTTAATGATCGACGTGGAAAAAAGTGTACCCTAGTAATGGAATTTAACCGCGTATTCATCGTCGAGCGGTCTCCCCTAGAGATTTTAGATGATAGTATTCGCTGTATCGGATTTGACTTGAAGGGAGCGCTGGACTCCTCCAAGTTAATCATTGGTAACAATGTGATGTGCCCGGTAATGATCAATCACATTCATAGTATTTGTGTCTTTCCTGATAAATCCTATAAACATGTTGATACGATTTGGTTTAACCCGAATCAAATTCTAAGGACCCTCAGCCTAAAACGGAAGACCCATGTGGAGTTCCGAAATGGGCTCTCCCTGATCGTTGATTCGAAACTTTATGCCTTTAATCATAAATGGAAATCGGCAGAACAGCTACGGAAAATAACCGTCGAAAATGCACAAAACCCAGTATCATCATACTTCGTCGAACCGAAAAAAAGGCGCTGTACCAAATCCCGCAAAAAGGAAAAAAAGGTACAGTGATTTAATATAGATTTCGTACATATAACTCTTAGATTGGGACTTATTCTACACAAATAATGATGCTCGACCCGTTGCTTCAATCTAGCAGCGGGTTTTTCCTTTCTATCATGAAATTTGTTATGTGTATTATTTTCCTTACTGGTTAGTACAATTTACACCATTTGTAGTAATAAACTTCGGCTTGTAGTCTTTGATTCCGAGAAAAGATCATCCAGTAACTCTGCACAACCTTTTAAAGAGCTTCTCCTTATCGCTAATAATTGGTTTTTATGGTAAATTGTAAGTAATAATGACCTAAAAGGATGATACGATATGGAGATTACAAGAATAGTTACTACATTCAAATTACAAAATTTAGAGGGTAGTAGAAATATACTAATAGATAACCTTAAATCCTTGTTTGAAGTACAAAAATTCTATTCAGACCAGTTAATTACATTGTTGGAGAACTCGGAAAAATCAATTAAGGTCATTCTTAAGGGAAGCGGCAACATAGACTTTGATATTAAAGATTTGGATAGCTTTGATTTAATAAAAAACTTTACCGCAAACCCTCTATTTAATGATTTTTCTCCTGAGTTAAGTAGTGTTAGATTCTCATTTAAACCTATTCATTATAAAGATGGATTTAATATGCTCTTTCGTTCGGATCTACATGAGGACGTAAAAACGGAAATGTTAGGTTTTAAGATTCAACTAGATCACTATTATTTCTATGTTTCCGCAATGAACAAAAATCAACGATTGAATTTATCTATCAATATAAAAAACAATAATGATATTCCTATTAATATTGGTGAAGATATGCAGTTTATAATGCATTTATTAATGGAAAAAGTTATTCCAAAAGTAAGTAAAATTATCGGTCTGGAGGAAAATTAAATGTTTGACTTAGGTTCTCACGAAATTATTGAGATGTTTGAGCGGCAAAGCATATACAATCCTCCCATTGAATATAGATTAAGTACAGACGTGGAGGATGGTCTTCTTCCAATAACTTTTGCTATATATCAAGCCGTTGATACGTCATTCCTTACAGAGGAATACTACGAGTTTGAAGGTATACATTCCACTCAACTTGACCAACCTAATCCTGAATACATGGAGTTTGGGGTTGAAATTCGAATGGATAAGAATAAAGCTAGAGAAAAACATGTCCAAGAAGTATATGACTCCATAGGTGCTGAGGATATCAGTGAAGTTAATTTTGAAGAGTTCATTGAATACTGTGAAAATAAATATCAAATGAAGACTAGCAAATTCAAACAGTGGTTTGAAGCCAAAGGGAACGAAGGAAACGTTGAATTACAAATGTGGTATATGTTTTCACTTAATACAGGAGATCATGAATGAAAAAAATTGACTTTTTTATTAAGGCAGAGGATGTAGTATTAGAAGAATTACAACTCATTGGAAAGATTCATCCTGACCTTTACTATAGAGGTTTATGTATGCAAATAAGCAGCTCCCCCCTCTCTATGGAACAATACGATCAGGCATACCCCATTCTTCAATATAATAAACAGAAAAGTATACAGGTTTATGATGAACAATCAAATTCCAACAGAGAATTTATTCCAGTCCTAATAAGCCAACCACATCCTAAACAAAAGAAAGACAAGCCTAATGGGCTTATTCTAGAAGACTATAGTTATTTGCAAGTTAAAGAAATACTTTTATACGATGTCGATACAAAAGAACTCTACAGTTTTGAATATAGTTACCATTATGGAGTTTGGGACTATGATAAAAACAAAGAAACCTATTTTTTTAGATACGACAGGGAAATAATAAAACGAAATCCCCCAAGGAAAAAGATTAATCATTTTCATGCAGTATTAGACGATCCACATTATAATTCTAATTTTATCAATCTGGCATTTGTATTAAAGTTCTTAGAAGATAACTGGGAATCTAGTAGAAAATGTTTATATTTTATTAATGCTATATAATAAGTCTTTTAATCTTCTTATTTACTTAGAACTGTACACAATGTTTCTGACTATGCACAAAATGACATCCATTGACTATTGCGTCCCCCCATAATCTACTATTTAATTCAAAAAAACTGCTCCCCAATTTCTTGGGAAGCAGTTTTTTATTTTTTTCCTATCATTACTAGGCTCGACGTCTTCGTCGTATAAACATGACAACACCGAATACGAGAACGGCAGTCCCGAACAGGAACCGGTTATACGTATCATTAGCTGTATTTGGTAGGTTTTCTCCCTTACTTTCAACCACTGGAGCCCTCACTAATGCCGCTTTTCAATTATATTACTGTTTGTGCTAAAAAACACGAACTTTCGACAAATTTCTATATCTAAAGCACTAGATTGAACCTACTTATCTATCTCAGGAAAAGTGTCCTAAAATAATCAATATGTCTTTGGTTTGCCATAAATACCAGCAATATAAACATTCTATGATTAGCGATACACTCTTCTCCATATCGTCGCCAACTTCCACACCAAATATTGTAGTTAAAAAGAATTAGTAATATTGTCATAGTGTTTATATACAATATTCGTAACCTTGTATAAACTAATGAAAGGTATTATTTGATAGATTTAGCAATTTAACATCAATTTGGTAAATATTAATCTTAAATTTTTTGGAGGAGTTTGTGCGTGAAGGGGAAACAAAGAAAGAAGTTTATGAGTTTATTCAGTGTTTTTATTGTTTTGCTAGCTATTCTTTCAGGGTGTAACATTGTTTTTAGGGAAAATGGGACACATCTTCTCCGATCTTGCTGGTAATAAAGCGGAAATAATACGTTTCGTAAAGGTGAAAGCCAAGCAAGTGGTAACGACGACACCAAACCATAATGACAATGGAGAAGTGAAAGTTGCTCAAAAGAAGAACAGTATACTTCCAGATACATCAACCAATCAATATAACTGGATTATGGCTGGAACCCTTGTGCTGTTAATTGGTGTATTAATGTATTTAATTGCTCTAAAAAGAAGAGCATACTAGGAGATTGTTAGCATAATAAGACTTTGCACCACCGCTGGATGATATCTTGTTTCGTCCGGTGGTGTCTTGGGATTAATCAAAGTTATGTTTCAAAAAAATCCTAAGAAGAAGAAAAAAATAGCCAAGATATTTATACATTCTTAATCGTTTATTCATAGTTTATTCATCATTAGAGGGTAAGATAAGAGCATGGAAAACATACTTTTTCATAACCCCCTTTTAAATATCTTTTTCTTTGATCCGGCAACTTGCCGGATTTTTTTTTGACAAAACTCGTGCATGCCTGCTTCTTACAGTGGGCTTTTTGAAAACCAAAGGTGAAAACCAAAGGGACGGTTCACCAGGTTTTTGGAGCAATTTTTTATCCGTTCAAAAGCTTCTTCATCCATTTTTCTTCCAGATTTTTATCACCCAAAGATATTCCCTGAATAAATTCAGGAACCGGCAGACCATCCCTATGATCTACAGATTTACAAATGTATATGTATTTGAAAAAAGGAGATGGTAAAAAATACAAATAACTTTAAGGGTGTTTCTTCAAATGAATTTTGAAAGAGGGTTTTTAATAGGCTTTTCTTTGTTATGTATTTTTGCGTTAATAAAATTAGTTCCAAAGAATAAATCAAGGGACGCATGGGTTTTATTCTTGTTTCTTCAAGTGATTACTTGGCCTGCAGGTTTATTTGCTGTTGAAAAGGGATGGATTGATTATCCAACTCAATTACTTCCAGTTGCAAATAGCTATAACAGGACAAGTTTCTCTTTTGAGTTTTTCTTATTTCCGATCGTTGCAATTTTTTTTAGTTTATATTATCCAAATAAGTTAAGTAGATTGAAAACGCTTTTATATTACGTGTGTTTTGCTGGTTTTTTTACGTGTTTTGAGGTACTCCTTGAAAAGTTTACAACACTGGTGGAATATGACGAGTGGAAGTGGTATTGGACATTAATAAGCGTCATTCTTTCCTTATATATCAATCATAACTACTATCTTTGGTTTAGAAAACGTTTGATAAAGGTTGATGACCGATGAACAAAGAAATTTTTATCCTATTCTTCTCAGCACTCCTATCCATCATTTTATTGATAAAGTTTGTACCAATCGATCGAAAAAGAACGGCACACATCACATTTATATTTGGACAAAGTATTGCATGGATCTATCAATATCTTCAATTGCTATTTGGTTTTATAGAGTTTCCATATAGAGAATTTGACTATGCCACAAAAATGAGTTTTTCTTTATATTATCTTACCTATCCTACATTTGGAGTTTTATTTATTTTGCTTTATCCCACAAATAAAGGGAACCTAAGAATCATCATGCATTATTTGATTTTTACTATTGGTTTAACCACTTATGCCTATTTACTTGAAAAATATAGTTCTCTTTCCGATTGGAAGAATTGGAATATCTATAGTGGATTCATTAGTAATTTTATTATCTTATATATAGTAAAAAAATTTGTATTCTGGTTCCGAAAAGGGTTGGTTTAGATGGAAAGCTCTCACTTGGGAGTGAAAGGCCCTGATATTATATTCAGGCTCCTTCCTTTTCCTCCCAAGTTATCACAGCCGGTTGGGATAGATGATTCATTCGAGATTTTAAGATCGGAATAAAATATTCTTCAATTAAATATTTATCAGGAATGATGTAAATTTCCTGGCCCCCGTGGTCGTATATAATATAATGTCCGGTTTTGATAGGGAGAGATAAGAATCTTTCGCGTTTGGCAATCTTTCTTTTTTCATAATGAATTTTAGAAATTTCGTTCAGTGGTATGTAGGTACCTTCATTGAAACAAAAATAATCGAGAGAATAGCCGCGAATTTGAACCAAAACATTCTTCTCAAGCCTTTTGTCATGCAGATACTTGAGTAAGAGCCAAATTGGCGGTATAAGCAGGCCAAATAGAAACCAGTCATTAACCCAAATCAGGGCGAAAAACCCAATAAAGGCGAGAAGCGCGATCGTATTGTTCACACGCTTGTAAGAGGGTCTTGATTGATAAAAAACCTCCTCCTTTTCACCTGTGCCATGTTTCTCCGCAAGATGAGCACGGAAATCCACCACATGTTCTTCATAGGATTTGCTGTTCCACGGGAGAAAATCGGTATTTCCATCGTCCAGTTCGTGTGGATGCCAAGGCCTTGGTAGATTGAGAGTATAATAAGCACCTATCAGCATCCGCATCCAGCCTTTCTGGGCAAAAGAAGGATCCGTTGATCTGAAGCGAAGGACATAGTAAGTCAAATCACCTTCGTATATCACATCTTTTTCTTGAAAACTCCCCATAATTTCCACTTCCGTTGGAAATTTCTCAATCCCGCTGCTATTATAAAACAGATTTTCTGCCTCCTCCTTGACAAAATAACTTTGAAAAGAAGGGTCCTTCGGTAATAATTCTGGTTTATAGGTTTCAAGCAGATGATACGCTTGATGAGTTCCGTCATTCGAAATCAGAATGTCTTGAACCGTTTGAATGGAATCATCATGATGGATGTTTCGTTTCCACAAAAGCTCAATGTAATACAGCTTGATCTCAGGATCCTTCCATTTCAAGATGGTCTGCAAATTCAAGAGTTCTTCCTCTGAAGAAAAACTATTATACAGACTAAGATAAATCTTTAAGAAAAACCGTAAGTCGTAATACGGACTTTTCCAAGCCTCATACACAAAAGCTCGCGTGTATTCTGGATGATATTCTAAGTATTGATCCATAAATTGTTGGAGTTGGTCCCGTATAAATTCCTGGTTGAGTGGGACCTCCGTACTCGTGATGTATTTTTTCTCGACCGCGACGGCAGCAAGGTAATGATAATAGGCATCATACCATGGATGAAGGAAAAGCTCGTTTTCGATTAATACTTCCATCGCCGTTAAGGTTCTTTCTTTTTGTTCAAAAATAACATAGAGCTCTTTGTTTAAGGGAATCATCGGTGCCTGAAAGTAAAGCTCGCGAAAAGTATTCTTGTATAATTGCTTGGCTTCTTCTGTGCCAAGGATCACCAATACACTTAATGCAAAGTTGATAGCGTTATATGAAAAGCGGAACATATTTTTCTCTAATGCCCCAACCATGTCTTCGTGTATAAAAACACAAGCAGCCCTCACTAAGGCCAGTGAGGGATCATCCCATTCTTCGTTACTCAGTGGCCAAATCTTCCCAGCCTCTTCTAGTAAAGCAATTGCATCCTCCATGACAAGCTGTTCATTCCAACCTTGCAGGGCATCAATGGCTTTTTTTCGATCAGCCAGACTGGGACTGTTAAGCAAATTTAGCAAATCTTCCATTGGCGGGTACATGTCATCTACTCCTTGACTGCTAGGATCGTATTCGTGTCTATTTTACTGGATTTGTAAAATCATTGAATAGTCTTTAGAAATATTGATAGTTTAAAAATTTCGACAAGGATAGACAAAATTCCTGTAAAACTTGTCTGATTGACGGCACAAAAAAAGAGAAGCGCCCAATAAACACTTCTCTTGCAATTGATAAATTTGATCAAGCTGAAATGGCTTTTGGATTTTCGCCAAATTTATTTTGATTTTCTTTGCTATCCTGACATAAGAAGACAAGTAAGATTATGCTGCCAATTATCGGAATGAGGCCGATCCAAACCCACCAGCCACTTCTGCCCGTATCATGTAATCTTCTAACCGAGATGGCCAATGACGGTAATAGCAAAGCCAACGAATACACGGCATAAAGAAAAAGAATCCCCGTTAGCTGTTCGATCACCATAAGTGCCACGCCAAAAATCACATAAAACAAGGTATACATCCAATACTCCTTACGGCGAGCCCTTCCTTCAAATGTTGCATAATTCTTTAACCCCTTCAAAAACCATTCCATTCAATTTCCCCCTATTAACATAGTAAAAATCCAAATAATAACATTTTTATTATACAATCGCATATTAGTAATTTCTACAATTTTTGGTAATAAACTACAATTTTTTTATCACAAAATGAATGATAGATTTGGTCGTGTTTTTCAATAACAAACATAATAAGCGGAGACTTTCCCGTTAAATGTAGGATGGAGCTCATTTTGGAGTAATTAAGGGGAGAATTTCCGACTACGCTTGGCATAAACCCTCATTTTCATGTTTTTGCGATCAATAGGCGGAATCTCTCCGTCTATTGATCCCTTTTTTTATCAAAATTATAAATTAAACGGAATTCTTCCGCTTATTTATCAGCTACATTTTTACACAAGGTTTTGTGGGAGCATCAATCACACTTTGCCAAAACGATGGAGTATCAAGTGGGAGAAATCGCGACAGAATGACTAAACCGTGCAGAATTAGGGATGAAACGAAGGACGCCCATGCTAAGGCATTTAGGGATATTTTATAAAAATAATTTTAATTCCCCCACCGAGCTTTAAAAAGGCAGAAGGACTCCCTTCTGCCTTTTCATTACCCTAATAATCGCAACGACGCTTCTACAAAAGCCGGCAAGTCCTCCGGCTGTCGGCTTGTCACCAGCTGATTCTGGCAAACCACCACTTCTTTGTCATATAAATGAGCACCAGCATTTTCTAAATCAACATGAATCGATTTATAGCCGGTAACATCTCGTCCTTCCAGCGTTTTCGCGGTAATCAGCAGTTGGGGTCCGTGACATATAGCAAATACAGGTTTTTCCGCTTCCATAAAGGCTTTGGTGAAACGGACGAAACGCTCATCTGCCCGAAGAATATCCGGTGAAAATCCGCCTGGAATGAAGAGGGCATCGAACGCCTCCGAAGAGACATCATCGATACTTTCATCAATGACCACTTCAATTTTCCCCTGCTTTCCTTTGACCGTTATTCCCTTTTCCATCTCAATTAACGTGATCTCATGCCCATCTTCCTTAAAAGCCTGTACAAGTGTGACATATTCGGAATCCTCAAACTCATTCGTAAGTAAAACTGCAATTTTTTTCTCCATGTCATCCACTCCTTAGACTTGAAGTACCCTTCTTTTTATAAGTTGAAACTACCATTTTTCAGCAATAACTTTCGTGTTACTTTACTACTAGTGAGTATTTATAATTTCATAGGTATTTTTTATTACTATTTCGACATTGTTTATGTTATTTGTGATATATTATCTAAGCATTATTACTTATATTGAAGGAGGACTTTCCTTGAAAGACGCAAATAATCACCTTTTTTCGGTGAGTAAAAAGGGATTCTTATCCGTTTTTAGCGCTGTCGCAATTACATCATCAGCAATTGCGAGTTCAAATCTCGTAAAAGCAGCTGAACTTGATAATCAGAAAATCGTAATTAGTGAAGATTTAGAGTGGATGAAATCTCAGGTTTCCATGAGTGGAGATACAATAAATATCGACTTTAGCAAGCGTTTTAGCACTTACATAAAAGAAGGATCGATTCAATTAGAATCCATTTCTACAAGCAACATCGTTTCCGTTTCGGTACATGGAGTGGCTATAAATATCGACGTAAAGGGGTTCGGCAGTTCTATTATTAAAGTGACAGCCAAGGACCAAAATGGAAAAACCATTACTGATCAATTTCATTTAACCATTAGTCAAAAAGGCGATATCAATGGGGATGGAATCGTGAATCCTGCAGATGTCCTTCAAATCTATCAGGTTACCAGTGGAAAATTAACATTGAGTCCCGAACAATTGAAGCTGTTGGATGTGAACGGTGATGGAAAAGTAACAAATGCGGATGCTAGTGCGCTAATGACGAATTATGTCGGGAAAAAGCCAACTACCGCAACCAACCAAGATTATTTTATCCAAATGCGCGAAGTGAATGATTTGCCGTTAGTCAAGGAAGATACATACTCAATTGACGAGGACAATACGTTAGATGCGGATGCAGAAACTAGTATTCTAGCAAATGACATGGATATTGATGGCGATCAATTGAAAACAACCAAAGTGAGTAGCACTACTCATGGTTTATTAACCTTAAATCCTGATGGAACCTTTACATATGTTCCAGAGAATAATTTCAATGGAACCGACCAATTTACCTATAAAGTGAATGATGGTAAAGCAGATTCTGAAGAACAAACCGTGAAGATACATGTTCAAGCAGTCAACGATCAACCATTAGCAAATGCTACAAGCTTAGATGTAACAGAAGACGAAGATGCTGAAGGTACTCTTATCGCTAATGATGTGGACGGAGATACGTTAACCTTCAGTCTGGTTGAAGATGGTAAAAAAGGCAATGTCACTCTGAATCCAACAACTGGTGCTTACACGTATCAACCAAGGGCAAATGAAAATGGCCAAGATTCCTTCAAGTTTAAAGTGAATGATGGCACGGAAGATTCCGAGATTGTAACGGTTGAAGTGGCGATCTCAGCAGTGAATGATGCACCAATCGCGACTGCAGACAGTTATTCTACAGATGAAGATCAACAGCTGGTTGTCGCTGCGAATACGAGAATCCTAGTGAATGACGTGGACGTCGATGGTGATGAACTTAGCACAGTCAAAGTGAGCGGCCCTGCCCATGGTTCCTTAACCTTGAATCCAGATGGCACCTTTACGTATGTACCTGATGCTAATTTCAACGGTACTGATCAATTTACTTATAAAGTGAATGATGGAAAAGTGGACTCAGCTGTACAAACGGTAAACATTCAGGTTCAATCTATCAATGATCAGCCGGTTGCAGATGCCTCTAGTGTAAATGTAACCGAAGATAAGGCAACGAATGGTACTCTTACTGCTAGTGATGTGGATGGAGATACGTTTACCTTTAGTCTTGTCGAAGATGGAAAAAAGGGCAATGTAACGATTAATCCAACAACTGGGGCTTATACGTATCAGCCAAAGGCAAATGAAATTGGCAAAGACTCCTTCAAATTTAAAGTGAACGATGGCAAGGTAGATTCCGAGATTATTAGCGTGGAAATAACGATTACAGCCGTAAATGATGCACCAGTCGCGACTGCAGACAGTTTTTCAACAGATGAGGATCAACAGCTGGTTGTGGCTGCGAATGCGGGAATCCTTGCAAATGACGTGGACGTCGATGGTGATGAACTTAGTGCCTCCTTAGTAAGTGGCCCTGCCCATGGTTCCTTAACCTTGAATTCAAATGGCAGCTTTACGTATGTACCAACCGCTAACTTCAATGGTTCAGACCTATTTTACTTATAAAGTCAATGATGGAAAAGTAAACTCACTGGTTCAAACGGTAAACATTCAAGTGAATGCGGTCAATGACCAGCCAGTTGCGAGGCCGGCTAGCTTAGATGTAACGGAAGATGTTGCTGCGAGTGGCAACCTTTCAGCTAGTGATGTGGACGAAGATACATTAACCTTCAGTCTGGTTGAAGATGGTAAAAAAGGCAATGTAACGATCAATCCAACAACTGGGGCTTACACGTATCAGCCAAATGCGAATGTAAATGGCACAGACTCGTTTAAGTATAAAGTGAATGATGGAAAGCTAGATTCCGAGATTATTACCGTGGAAGTTATAATTTCGGCAGTGAATGACGCTCCCGTTATTTCTGATGTGAAAATCGAAGGAGAACTTGCACCAGGCAAAACCGTTGAAGGTAAATATCATTATGAAGATGTTGAGAATGACCTAGAAGGTACATCAACCTATCAATGGTATTTAGGAACAAAAGCAGATGGTAGCGACAAACAGATGATTCAAGATGCCACTACTTCATCCTATCTCATTAAAGACACAGATGAAGGATATTATTTATTCTTCGAAGTTACACCGGTAGCTGTTAGCGGTGAGCAAAATAACCAAGTCTTTGTGAGCAAGGCTGATAAGAAAGTAGCTGTCTTAGCTCCTGAGATGACGTTAATACCGAATTGGCCTGCAGAAATGACAGAAAAGGCAATAAAGGTCGAAGGGGGATTTATGGTAGATTTGAATCTATCGAATGATAAATTTAAAGAGACCGTTTCACCTGATGATTTTATTCTAAATAATGCTCCTGCTCAATCAACTATTGTAATGGTTATAAGGAACAACGAAGAATCGGTGACTTTATTACTAGACTATGATAAAACAGATTTCGATATAGACATTCCTGACTTTACGGTTACGGCCAAGCCAACCGCGACGGTCAAAGGCTTAGGTGTTACGTCTGGGCCACTGGAAATAAAAGCAAGTATCGATGCACCAACGCCGTTTATTTCTGAGTTTTTGCAGGGAAGCGATCCAACTAGATCTGGGCTTGAACTTTATGCACCATATTCAATGGCAGCCGGATTAACGGTGGATTTACATCAATGGGATCCAGCAACCAATAAGAAAATAATTTCGACTGCAACTATTATTCCAAATCCTAATAATTCTCTGTATATCCTGATCGGTGCAGCATTCTATGATTATTTCGATATAACTAACAATACGTATTACAACAATGACGAATTGTTTATAGGAATATTCGGACGTATCACCAACGCTTACGTTTTAAAACAAAATGGGAATGTCATTGATACCGTTGGTGATCCACTCTATAATGGGCCGAAACCAATTTTACCAAACGGAGGTACAATGGTTCGGAAGCCAGGAACAAACGATGGATTATCCACGTATAACAACAAACAATGGATTGCTTACCCTACCGACTATTTAGCGAATTTCGGTCGGTACGACAAATAGAAATCTATTCAGTAAAGGGAGATTCATAGATGAAAATCAATTTTAATAATTTAAGACTTGCTAGTCTTATCTTTTTCATCACCTTACTTGCCCTGCCGATTCAATCAAATGCTGCTGAAGAAAAAGTAGAATATGACGCCTTGATTTCGGTTGATAGTGCAAAAGGCTCTGTTGGAGAAGTATTGGATATACCAGTAAAAATCACTCAACCAAAGAAGGATATTGCTGCTTATGGGATAGAAATCAATTTTGATCAAAATCACTTAAAGGTAGTTGGCATCAAATCAGGATTTGGAAGTAACGCCACGACTTGCACGGAAGAAACAGCAGGCTGCTTCTGGTCAAAATATGACAATGAAAAAGGATTTTTGAGAGCGGCATGGGCAGATCCAACCGCTGGAGATCACCCGATTGATACGGCATTAACCCTATTCACGGTTCAAGTACAAGTAAAGGATACTAATTTTACTGGGGACAAGCGTTTGGAAATTCAGGTAGGAGATTTAGAAAAACTATCCTTCACTGATCCATCAAATCAAGCTCTTTCTGTCGAAGTCGATACAGGGAAACTTAGTATTGTTAAGCCCCCGGTAAAACCAGTTCCTCAAGATAATCATCCCGGAACTGGCAGTACCCAACCAGGGGAATCCGAAAATGGGCTTCTTTTAAAAAAGGTGGTAACAACTGTCCAAGTAAAAAAAGGTGAAAGTGTATCCGTTTCGGATAATCAGGTGAATATACTTGATCAGCAAGGACTATTAATTGTTGAACTTTTAAAGAGTTTGGATAAGATTGAAAAAGTAGATTTTTCCGCTGAGCAATTACAAACATTAATCGAGAGACAGGCGAAGATCAATGTTGTGAAAGAGGATGTCGAGCTACTTATCCCAGCAACCAACTTTGCTAACGGGGAAGATTTCAGCATCCTACTTGAGCGTATCAATAAAAATTCTAGCAAGCTTCCTTCCTATAATTTAGCAGTGAGTTCTATGTATGATTTCACTATTAAATTAGGAGACAAAACCATTCATCATTTTGATCATCCAATTGAATTGGTGTTCCCAACGGATCAACTTAAGGTTGCGCATCCGGAGGAATTAAGGGTTTTCTACTGGAACGAAACAAGTCAGGAATGGGAATTGGTTGGGGGTAAGTTTGAGGACGGCAAAATTAAAGCAATGACCGACCATTTTAGTACGTTTGCACTCTTTAATCCCAAGGAACTTGCGGCTGATCAAGCTGCAGGGGATTCCGCCCTTCCGGATACGGCATCAAATATGTACAATTGGCTAGTTACAGGAATGATTTCCATCATCCTTGGAGCGGCCATGGTACTTGTACAAAAGCGTAGACAACGAAATAGTTAATACTTTAAGCTGAATTCCAAGTTGAGGGATTCAGCTTTTTTCAATTCTACATGTATTTATGGTTGATGATCCTATTAGCCGGAGGATTTCCGCTTAATCCTAATGAGGGGGCCTAGTAATAATAATGAAAAACCGCTCTTCTATAAGGAAAAACGGCTTTTGGCAGCTATAAGTATTGATAAGAGACCCTCGGGGCGGAAATCACAATGATACTTCCATCCTTCTCTTCTACCCCAATTCGAAAAGTATTTGGATTACCTGAAATCAAAATGTCGGCATATGTATCTGAGTTTTGTTGATTAATCTTATAATGAATATAAGTATGCTTACCAAGGTTAAATCGAACGAGAATTTTCTTATGTTTTTCTTCACAAAAAATCACTTCGTGAAGAGTAACATTTGTCAGTTCCATCCCCACCAGTGAACCCAATCTCTCTATAACATCTGCGTTATTAATCATGTCTAAATTCCCTTTCCAAGCTAATACGAAAATTATAAACAAATATACACTTATTTTAAATAGAACAAAAAAAAACCAAAAACCACAGGACGGTTCTCATGGTCTTTTTTCATTCACTTTTACCTTCTCAAAAAAATCCAGCTTAACTTTTCCACATATAAAAAGAGGGATTACTCCCTCTCGTTCTTGATCGAGTTTTTCAAGATAGTAAAGAAATCCTTAATGCTCGATTCGTCATCTAATGCTCTTATCACCTGGTATGCTTCCCAAGACTCTGTAAACCATTTTTTAAATTTTTTCATTTTCTTCACCTCCGATGGTCTTCATTTTACGAAGACAACCGGAGGTTTTTAACAAAAAATTTATTAAATCGCGATCTAGGAGAACTAGCTTAGCATTCGGTGAGCTAAATGTAAGATTCGCCCATAATTAAAAGGGCGATAGGCACCACATCTAATTCCTATGACTAATCCACCGTGATGCAATTCTTTCTTACCAATTCTTTATCAGTAAGCATAAATGCTTTACTCGGAGTCCTGATTGTCATACTAGAGGAATCTCTCCCCTCCTAAAAGGATAGAAGCCCTAAATAACAGCAAAAACAGCATTTTTAATCTAACGATTAATTAAATCTAACATCAACTAATCAATTATTTGATTAAAAGCACTGAAAACCCTTTTGTTAAAACGAACCCGTGCTATTTCCTCGAAGAATCCTGTCGAAGAATAGTAGTGCTTGCACTACTACAACATTACAGTGGAGTATTTATGAGATGGTGTTTACTAGAAGAAGAAGACTCCATATCTGAAATCGGTTTGAAGGCCATGCGTTTATTATTAGACAGTTTCCGATTATAAAACCGCAGGGGACGGTTCACATGGATTTTTTTCATTCACCTTTACTCCTAAAAAAGCCAACAGAACCGACCGTCCCCATGGTCCAACGCTTTCACTTTTAATATGGAATTTATTTGTGTATAATGGACATATAATAAAAAAGAGAAGTGCTGCTAACACTTCTCCCTGCAACCTCAACCTTGTCTAAGTTTAATTTTTATGAGAACCACCCTTTTGCTTGTGACGGCGTCGGGTGGTTTTCTTGTTGTCTAGAACGTTCTTCCGAAAGAAATATGCGCTTACTTCACGCAAGATTCCTTTAAGAATTTCTCGTAGAATTTCAAGAAAAGTTTCCAGGAGTATCATCCCCTTCCCTAAATAATTAAAGAAAAGAAGATCAACATCCTTGCCACCCTTACAATATTCAGTTGCAACACAATTCTATCATTAAACTTTTAGGTTGAAACCTATCAATCTTCGACAAAATTCGAGGAGTGAAAGGCAGAAAATAGGGAGGACTGTAAATGAAGACTATTAGCCAAGAAATTCAAGAGTTGTCCATTAAATCCTTGGAGTCAACTTTTAATAAACTTTCAAATGCTTATAAAAGCATGACAGAAAAAGGATCAAACACAACCCTTGTCAATAAGAGAAGAAACGCAGTAAAAATTGGTTTAGAAAGCCTTAAAGCTATTTGGAACGGGGCAGACTTTTGTTATGACGAAGAAATCATATTAACTTCTAAAGAAGTTCTACAAGATGTCCTTCCATCTATCGAAAGACAGATAGCAAAAGCAAAAGAAGGCAGTTCTCAAAAAACATTAAATGAGCGTCGCTTAACTTCACTTAAACTAGCAATCGAATCCTTGGAGAACCGTCTTATATAAGACCGTTTCTACATTTATAAGTGGTCCAGAATCGGGTAATATTCCAAGCTAGAGTAGAAATTGGAGAGTTATATGAAAAAATCAAAAAAAATTCAAGATAAGATAACTGCTGTCTTGTTGGCCGTATATTTATTTGTATTAACATGGATTATACTCTTTAAAATGCAATTTTCATTTCAAGACCTGCGTCATTTCACGGATTTTAGGGAAATCAACTTGATCCCTTTCGCTGGTTCCGTTGTTAAAAACAATCAAATAGAGATTGGTGAAATAATCTATAACGTAATTGCCTTTATCCCATTTGGAATTTATATCAGTATGCTAAAACCAAGTGGGTCTTTCTTGAAAAAGATTGTACCCATAGCGGGAGCTAGTTTGTTATTTGAAGTAGTGCAATTCATCTTTGCTATTGGCGGCAGCGATATAACGGACCTTATGGGAAATACATTAGGTGGAATAATTGGAGTTGGAGTTTATATTGTATTTTGTAAGCTGTTTCGTACAAAAGCAAATACGATCCTAAATGTTTTAGCATCAATCGGAACAATATTCATCTTTGCATTAGTGTTGTTATTAATTTTTGGTGTTATTAGGTACGGGAAGTTTGTCTAAAATCCGCAGGGACGGTTCATATGCTTGTGTGGCGTCGGGTGGTTTTCTTGTTGTCTAGAACGTCTTCCGAAAGAAATATGCACTTACTTCACACAAGAATTTCTCGTAGAATAACAAGAAAAGCTCCCAGGAGTTTCCCCTCCTTCCTAATTAATAAAGAAAAAGAAGATCAACAACCTAGCCACCCTCACAATATTCAATTGCAACTCCATTCTAACATTTTCTATCTATCTAAAAACCTATTAATCCTCATCAAAAGTCGGAGGGTGATAGCACCGATACTAAAGTATAAATTCCCCATTTACCGAATACTCATAAAGGAACATCATTTCCTTAACATAGGGGGCCGGACGTGATGACCTTCAAAAAAGCGTTATTTTATTTTTTCGTGTGTGTTAGTTTTATTCTGATGTTCATGAATTATTTAATAACCGGTTTCGCACTGTTATTTTTATCCGCTTTTATATTTGCACCCGGCAAAATGAAACGAAACGAGAAGTGGGATCGTTTTTACAATGGAGGGGCAATAAAAAAAATAAGAAAAATGATTTCGATCATCATTTTTTTAAGTATTGTCTTGTTACTCTTCATCTATCCGAAATTGAATATGATCCTCCCCTTATTTTTTATCGCCGTCATCCTATCACCAAGCCAAAAAAAGACCTATACCGATTATTCTGATTACAACGATTAAATCTAAGCGAATCCGGTCGTCCACCTGCCGAAATTCCAACAATGTTTTTCTATTTTTAATGGACGGAAGTGCTTAATAACAGGAAAAACAGCATTTTTAATCAAACGTTTGATTAACCATTTCCTCAACTAATCAATCATTTGATTAAAAGCACTGAAAACCCTTTTGTTAGAACGAACCCGTCCTATTTCTTCGAAGAATCCTGTCGAAGAATGAGTTCTTACATTCGATATGAGATTCAGTATAAACCCCTTTGACAAACAAACCTTGATCCCTTTTCTTGAATAATTTTTATCTGTATTCACTGGGTATCTTTTGTCATAATTCCTCCACATCCTACTAGAAAACATATGACCTTTTTCTTCGTTAAATACTATATAAACTATGAAAGGAATTTAATAGAAGAAAGGCAGTGGTTGAAGATGGAAAGGTATACAATGATAGATACTGATTTTTGGAGTGGTTTAGAAGGGATGATGATGACCCCGCAGGAAAAGTATTTTTACATCTATCTTCTTACGAATGATCATACAAATCATATAGGAATCTATCAAATTTCAAAAAAACAAATAGCTTTTGATTTGGATTATTCCATTGAAGTTGTTCAGTCATTAATGGAACAATTTACTCTACGTCACAAGATGATTCGTTACAATCCAGAAGTAAGAGAACTTGCGATTCAGAATTGGGGGAAACATAACCTTTATAACGAGAGTAAACCAGTGATGGATTGTATTTTCTCCGAATTAAGGGATGTCGAGGATCCCTCTCTTATTCAATATGTTTTGGAGTCGATCCAAAACCAGAAAATCCGAAGTTTATATGAATCTTTTTGTGAACAAGGAGAGATGTAGGTTTGATATCCTGTTATAAGTCGCATTTGATGTAGTAACCCTCCTTGTCGAAAACATTTCATGATAAGGCACATGATTCGACCACTTTCACTCACTGGGTCTGCTATAAAGAAAGAAAAATAATAACAGAGGTGCTATCTAATGTACTTTGAATTATTACTAGATGCCATTTTTGGCAATCGTGAAATTCTCCATGAAATGGAATGCTCAATTTGTGGTTCAGATGAAATTTACTACATACATCCTGAAACAAAAGAAAGCCTCGGCAGAGCATGTAAGAAATGTAATTTTGTTCAAAAGTTTGACTTTGAAAATAGTCATTCAAATAACTCACGTTTCCAATAATTCAATATTGCTGCAACTCTAATTTAATTGCATTGTCATCGTTCTTAATTTGTTTGTAATCGTTGTTTAATGTTGATTCTGTATGATTAGCTGTATTCCATTTAAACAACTAGAGGAGATTACCTGATGGCAAAATTAAAAGCGATACTTTGTTTTATTCGTAAATATCATAAATACAGCTATTATACGGACGAGTGCATTAATTGTGGACAAAAAAGAAACCGATCATAAATTCCCTATAGAAACTAGGAAGAGGCAAAATCAATCACTTGCTGTCAAAGAAATAGAAAATCGTTAACGATTTTGAAGTAAAAAAGCCTAAATCCTCTTTTTAATTTTTCCGAGGACTTAGGTTTTTTGGTCATCCGCAATCATGCCGATTGTGGAATATCATTTTCTATTGAATAATATATTTCACTGTAAACTATCTATTGCGAAAAAATAAAAAGAGGGTTATCCCCCCTTTACTCACTACTAATCATTTGTGCTATCTTTATAGTCTGTAGCTCTTTTTGAACATTGCTTATAGACGTAATACTACTCCTGGATCGTTGAGTTACTTCATTAGGTAGCTTTTGAATCTTCTCTATAGAAGCATCTAAATCTTTTTCTAAATTTTCCTTTATATCTGCCCCAATTTCAGAACTGCCTTCATTTTCGTTCCAAAACTGAATTGCATTTATCGTATCTGTTCCCTTTTCCTTTATTGAATGATAAAGAGATTTAGTTTTATTTACTGTAATTAAAATACTTGAAGATAGTTCAAGAACTTTTTGAGCTTCTATAGTAGTATTCCTTAAGTCTTCAATCTGATAAATTAAGTTTGAGTTTAACTCTTGTTCAATTTGAAATAACTGTTCCATGCTTTTTTCTTTTTGATATTCTTCGAATAATAAACTTAACTTTTGATGAGAATCACTCATCTCGTTTTTAATAACTGTTAATTTCTCCAAACCAAATAATATGCTATCAATTTCATTAAGTTGACTCTGTGCAAAATCTAAATAATCTAAATAATCATTTACAATAGGAAGCTTAACAAAAGTGTTGACTCCATTAACGACGGTAATGGCTGTGCCAAATTTGCCTATTGCATCCCTTATAGGAGCCAAATTTCCTTTTAGCCACTCAACTTTTTTAACTAAAAAGTTTATATCCTGATTGTATTTATCTAGATCGCTAATTATTTTTGGTAGTTCTGTTTCTATTACTTTTAACGAATTATTTCTAGCTTCATTTACTTGCTTATTCATAGTATTTAACTCTGCTGTGTTACCAACACTATTGTTGACTACTATTTGATTAATGGTATATCCGATTGAACCTGAAATTAACATTGTTGAAACAATTGTAATAGGGAACAAATATCTTTGAAATACCTGTTTCAGGTTAGATACAGCCCTCTCCTTCTCTACTTCCATATGCGGCTCCTTTTCCTAAATTACGGGGATTTTTGTAACTATAATCAATGTTTACCTGTACTCCAAAATTTTATCAATAAACCATAAATGTCGAATGATCGACCTTATATATTATTATACGACGTTTTTCTTAAACATTTTTGTCATAATTTATTAAACTAGCGAATAATTGAATATTACCAAACGGGGTGTTCATCAATGAGAACTATTCTAAAAGTGGATGTAATGTTTATTTCTTAGAAATGTTAATTACTTTTAGCGAGGAATTAGGCTAATAATCTTCAACAGTCGGGCCATTAATGGAATAACCGTCTGGATTCATTATTTAGTAAGTATCTTGTTCAGATTCAAAAACTAGGTAGGTCCTTACTTTCTCTTAATAGTTCTAAAAACACGTTTAACGCTTTAGTCTGGAATGGGGAACGTAAGACAACTGAAAAATCCCGAGTAATTGGAAGTTGTTTAACGTCTAAGATTTTTAATGTGCCCATTGAACATTCCTTACGAACCGCCCAGTAAGAAAGCAGACTCACACCAAGACCTGCTTCTACGGATTCCTTAATGAGCTGTGTGCTTCCAAACACCAATGTTTTTTGGGGAATCATTCCATATAATCTGAACAGTTTCTCCGTTACTTCTCTCGTTCCAGAACCACTTTCCCTGACAATCCATGTTTCTTCCTCTAAATCTGTTATGTTCATTTCCCCATTATTTTGAGCCAATCTATGTGTAGATGAAGCCACCAGATACATGGAATCTTCTGCGAAGGGCTCGATTACTAAATGTTTATCACTGAAATTCCCTTCCACAATTCCAACATCTAATTGGTGCCCCAAAACTAATTTTGCTATTTCTTTTGTGTTCCCAATCGCTATAGTGGGGGTGATCAAAGGATATTTTTCATGCATTTTTGCAATAACATGCGGCAAAATATATTCCCCAAATGTATAACTGGCACCAATGGAGAGAGATCCACTCGCCTTATTCGTAAGATCATCTACTAAGTAATGCATTTTTGCATAGAGACCTAATATCTCCTTTGCGTGATGATAGACAATTACCCCCGCTTTATTTAAGCGAACAAATTTATTACTGCGATCCAATAATTTCGACCCCATGGTACGCTCAAAAGATTGAATATATTGACTTACTGCAGGTTGAGTCATATGTAACTTTTCTGCCGCACGTGAGAAATTTTCCATCTCTGCTACCGTTACAAAGACATGTAACTGTTGATCCATGGTTATCGAACCTTTCTCGGGTTATTTTCATTATATAGTTTTACTTATGATAAGTATTATATATATTTATTTTCCTTATGACTAGAAAAGGTTTAGTCTGAGATAAAGGTGGTGTTGAGATGGAAGCGCAATACTCTAAAGAAAATAACATACCTATCCAACCACAAAAAGGAGCCTTATCTTTTGGAAAATGGATTGGTGGAATTGGCTTTACCTTCATGATTGCCTTACTGGGCTACCTATTGGCAAAAACACCTGGATTTGATCATGTTGGTCAGTTAGCATCCGCGATTGTCATTGCAGTCTTGTTTCGGCAATTTTTTGGTTACCCTGAACTTCTTCGCTCAGGCATAGGATTTTCTTCGAAAAGATTATTGCGGTTTGCGATTATTTTGTATGGACTTAAGCTCAATATAGGTATGGTTTTAAAGGATGGTATAGGATTACTCGTGCGTGATACTGGGGTTATCATCTTTTCAATCTTGGTAACAGTCTGTCTAGCTCGATTGCTGAAAGCAGATAAAAATATTTCACTACTTCTTGGAGTGGGTACAGGGGTGTGCGGTGCAGCAGCCATTGCTGCCATTGCCCCAATCCTAAAGTCAAAAGAGGAAGATACCGCCATTGGTGTTGGGATTATTGCATTGGTTGGGACTATTTTTGCGATTTCTTATACGATATTACGGCCCTTCTTACCATTGTCAGAAATAGAATATGGCATTTGGTCCGGAATTAGCTTACATGAAATTGCTCATGTAGCTTTAGCTGCGGCACCTGGAGGGCAAGATGCACTTGCTATTGGCCTGCTTGCAAAATTAGGGCGAGTGTTTTTACTCGTTCCTCTATGCTTTCTTTTCATCTTTATCATGAAAAGGAAAAGCTCTGGTGACGAAAATTCTGGAACGAAGATTGAATTTCCATGGTTTTTAGTAGGTTTCATTTTTATGAGCATCTTTGGAAGTTATGTACTTGGTGCATCTATTCCCGTTTCAAGTGAATTTCTGAATGGTGTTTCCAATTTTACTACTTGGTGTTTAACAGCAGCAATGGTCGGACTCGGATTAAATGTAAGTCTTCGGGATCTCCGTACGAAAGCCCTAAAACCGTTAATCGCGATGGGGATTACCTCCATCTGTCTTTCTATTTTAGCTTTTTATATTGTATAAGAATGTTGGATAACTTAGGGCCAAATCCTTTCAGCATTTCTCAATTCGTAAAGCTATAGGCGATCTTTTTTAAATAGGTATATATACTCACAAGAAATTTATGGTAGACTCTATTAGTCTAGTGTTAATAGGACAAAGTAAAGAGGAGGAGAAAAGTCATGAACAAGATGAAGTTTTTTAGTAAATTAATTATTTGCTCTTCTGTTTTAATCATTTCTTCCATTTCATCAAAGGCTTATGCAAACGGAGTTTCTTCAACTGACATTGAAAACACGTATGCTAAGGATGCCATTACGAAATTGGTTGAACAGGGAGTCATCAATGAAAATGTTGATGGAAAGGTTAATCCCACTAGTAAGATTGCACGACAGGACTTTGCCATTATTATGGCAAAAGCGTTAAATCTTGATACGAAAATTGCGAATAGCACTGCAACATTTTCTGATGTTCCAGCAAATGATTACGCAGCAAAATATGTTGAAGCAGCCATCAAAAGTGGATTAATCGCTGGGGCTGAAGGCGGAAAGTTTAATACTCCGAGTATTAGTCGACAAGACTTAGCAAATACTTGGGTAATAAAAACGAAATTGGTAAAGTAGCACACACTCAGCCATTTTCTTTAACAAAAGTGTGGACGTTCGAGACTCTTCTAAATGGAAGAGTTTTTTATTTTGCATAAAGCTAGGAAGTAACCAGACAACTAACTTGAAATTCCTTGCCGGATACTCGTTTGCACCATAAAAACATGTTCATTGGTGTCTTTTCAACTAAATACCATATGATTATCCTCATTATCAGCAAAACACACACTGCTCTGCGTGTTACATTTTCTTCAGGCATTATGTATTGGTCTAAAAAGGAGAGTCCCCTTGATACAGACCGATGAAGAAATGTCTTTCTTAGGAAGAATGGATATACCAAAAGTAGACATTGGAAAGGGTTAAAAACTTAGCCTTAATCACAAGCACCCCTAGTTTTGTGCTAAAATGAGGATAAGGAACGAGGTATTTATTCATGGGTTTTATAGCCAAGATATTTGGTAAAAAGGAAAAAGAAAAAAAGGTCATCATTAATAAATCGAAAGTCACTCCAAAGATTACGCCTGAACGCATTGGTGATTTAGGTGAATATAAGATTAATATCCAATTGGATCAATTTCCTTCAAATTACAAGCACTTAAAGGACATTATGTTAGTAAATAAAAATTCTAAGTCAGGATTTTCTCAAATTGATCATATATTGTTAACTCCATATGGAATATTTGTAATTGAAACGAAGAATTATGCTGGAGAAATAGTAGGAAGCAAATCTAATAAACAATGGGTAGTTAACAAAAGGTACAAAATGATGAATCCCTTTCTCCAAAACTATGGTCATGTTCAAACTATTAAAAGAGAGCTTCAATTATCCGAAGATAGTTGTATCATTTCGGTTATTTCTTTCACTCGAAGTGCAATTTTCCGTGTTGATCCAGAGTTAAGGGAAATAAAATCAAACGAACTATGTGTCTATGATACTGAACTAACTGAGTTTATCACCAGAAAAATACGTTTTTCAAAGTTGCAAACACCAACTCATGTTTATTCTGAAAAACAAATAGAGAAGATGTTCAATACTTTAAATGCTGCAAATATTACCGACAAGCAAATAAGAGAAAATCATAAAATAGCAATAAAAACACATAAAAATGCAAAGTCAAAATGTGCAACATGCGGTATTGAAGTATCTGATAGAATAAAAGAATTTTGTTTGTCTAATAAAAAATTTCAAGGCAATATTTATTGTTTTGAACATCAAAAAGGTAAACAATAGATTAAATATGTCAACCTGCCTATACAAAGAGCAGTGCATAGCAAAAAGGACATTTCCTGTTTAGGAATGTCCTTTTACAATGGAGAAATTAGTCTATTGACAGTAATGCTTGTCCCCCCCACTGCATCTCCATTCAATCACTAACTAACACTCAAAAAACCTATCAATCTCCGACAAAAACCGGGGAGTGACAGGCACCGAATTTAGGAGAGATGTTTTTGGGGGATGCTTTAGCAAGTATTGCGGGCTGTAAGGGATCGTAATCTACGATACCAAAAGCCTGGAAGTAACAGAGAACTAACTAGATATTCTCTTGCTTTATACTCGTTTCTACCATTGACATATTAATTGGTGTCTATTTAGCTAAATATCTTACTATTATTCTCATTATCAGCAAAACACGCACTGCAGTGCGTGTTACATTTTCTTCTGGCATTATGTAATGGTCTAAAAAGGAGAGTTTCCTTGATACAGGCCGGCGAAGAAATGTATATTGGTATTGGGTTAGGAAGAATCCGGGAAGAGAGAGATTGGACACAAGAGAAACTTTCTGAAATGAGTGAGCTTAGTTACCGAGCGATCCAAAATCTCGAATATAATCGAACATCTCCCTCCGGAACCACTATTTGTAAGCTCGCAAAAGCTTTTAAGATGGAGCCCTGGGAATTACTTAAGGACATTAAGGATGAAATTATATACAAACCTCGCAAATAAAAGACAAAGAAATTAAGCATTCCGAGTCCTAATTCCATATAATTCGAATGATATAGCCGTTGCCAAATGAATCACTCTGGTAGCGGTTCAACATTACATACCATGCAAGTTGAGTAATCACCCAAAATGAAAAATTCCACTAGAATGATATCCTTAAAGTAAATGGCTGAGATTATTCTTAGGTAAATGAGGTTTGGCAGATGAACAAGAAGAATAGTGAAATTGTTAAAATGGACATTTGGAGAAAATTTGAGTACCAAGGCCAATTGTACTATATAGAAGTTTTCCATTTTATAGACGGTACCATCCAAGCGTTTGCCAATAAAAAACCTGGTAAAGTTCAACATCTATCAGAAGAGTTTCCAATTGGCAGCGGTCGAGATAACGATGATCCAACCAAAGCTGCTATTCAAGCTATTGGAAACATTATGAAACAATAATTCAAGTGTTAAAAACTGCATTTTTTTGATAAACCGAACTCGGGGAGTTACTAGGCACCTATACTAGAGTGAAACGCGGGAACCGTCCCCGCGTTTCTATTATTTCATTTTTTGGAACCACAGGGATGGATCTCCTGTTTTTGGCAAATACGGAAGACCTTGCGAAAAAGCCCGCAGAACAGTCACCATGGTCTTAAGAACTTCTCACAAAATTTCAAGAAAAGATATCAGGAGCATCAGCTCCTTCCCTGTTTAATTAAGGAAAAAAGGATCAACAATCTAATTTTCAGTTGCAACTCTAATCTAAAGTTTTCTTTCTGTATAACCTGTCATCTTCACCAACAATCGTGGACTAACATGCATCGAATTATAACTTTCTTACAAAAGGCCTCTTAATAATGTCTTCTATTTTAGCTTCATAATTTAAATCTAATATTTCGCTAGGAAGCAAAATTCTTGGTACATTTGATGTAAGCCAAAGTTCTTCCGAGTATTCCCAAATATACTCCTCAAAAGGGGACACAACAATTGGAATAATATACTCGACCTCTTCTGGAATCGAATAATTAGTACCTTTAATGTCCTTAATAAGCCAGTCGGCTTTGCTATCAACTTCATTTAAAGCCTTTACCATTTTCTTTTTACGATGGTTAAGTGCCTTTTTATCCCCAATTGTGTTATAAACTAATGACATTTTATTTGCCTTACATTCACAAATAAACAACACGTTTTTATAGATAAAACTAACATCAATTTCTTTGGAAGTTTCATCTTCTTGTTTTAATTCTTTTTGACATACCCATAATTTAAAATCTTTATCCTCTAATTCTCCTTCAACGTAATCTTCAAACAGTGTCCCTTTCTTGGTCTCGTTAAAATTTAAGAAATGAGTAATTGTTAATAATATTGGCAAAAGTGCTGCATAATCAATAATAAAGTTATTTCCTCTTTTGTACGAAGGCAAAATTAAAGCTCTTGGCCCCAACGTCCTCAACGACAAATGTTCCCTATCCTCTTTAAGTGTCAATTCATTTAAAATAGTATAAATTTCTTCTCTATTAATATTTATTCCATCAGGAATAATTTCTTGGAAATCCTTATTTTGAGACATATCAAGCAATTCATCAACATATTCATCAATTGAAGTGTAGTGCCTATAAGATCTCTTCATTAATTCTAAAGCAGCATTTGGTTGTTCGATTGAAGAAAAAATAGCCTGTGAGGTAATTAAATAGCATGTATATACGAATCCTTTAAGAGTAAAGCCAAATTTCTCTTCAAATTCATCCTCCAAACACTTGTGTGATAAATAATAATAAGTAAAATCAAATGGTTGCCAAATAAAATTTGGAACAGGTTTATCCATAATTAGGTCCTCTATTTCTAAAGGTAAACCAAACATTATTTGATAGGGATAATCTTTGGTGGATACTCTTTCAATATTGTATTGAGATAATAGCATAGGTTTATCCAGTATTTTTGATACTGCTATCCCCGTTGTTGTTGAAATTACCCCATTTTCTCTCTTATCATATATTTTCATCAAAAGATTACTTTCTTCATCATTTTCTACATAATACTCATGGAATTTTACTATCAAGTTGCCGCCTTTATGGATTCTTCTTATACAAACGGTTGTCCGCCAATACTCATATGCAAGACCCTCGAGATGATATATTTCTATAAAATCCTTAACTCCAAACTCTCCTAAAAAAATACCATAATTTTTTACTGATATACTTTTATCCTTTTCAAATCTTTCCATTGCTTTAAGATAATTTCCAGATGCAATTTTCTCTCGAGGAACAGGCGAATCCTCGGTGCTCCAAATCAATTCATTAGAGACTTCAAATTTCCCATGCTTTAAAAATGCAACTTCCATTATATTTCTATATAACCATAAGGTTTGACGCGTTTCATTGAATGAGGTTATCGGTCCAATTCTTCGATATAAATGAAACCAGTAATAGATGCTTTTTTTTGAAATAATCTCCTTCATTGCGGCCTCTAACTTATCTTGTATTTCCGTTACAATATTTAATGCATCTTCATCTTTAAACGGGCCCTTATCAAAATATTTTTTTGTAACCGATTGAACAATTTTCTTTCCTTTACGCAGTCTTCCATTCTTACTAAGTTCTTTATCTTGTCCTTTTGGCAAATACATAAATAAAGGCAGATGGTACTCAAAATCAATAATAATTCTATCCATTGTCTTCTCCCACCAAATAGATTATTTCCCATATTGTAACATAAATGTATTTTTCCTTTTGTTTTATTAGACTAACATCAAAAATCAATTCGAAGTTGTTGATACATTATAGTACTACTTAAACTGCTCAACAAAAGTGCACTCCTTGCTATCCATCAAGGAGTGCACTTTTATTAAGAGACATAGCAAAAATAGAGAATGTAACTGTATCTCCTGTGAAACATTGGTAAGGCTTTAAGGAAATTACGATAGTAACTTGAAATTCTCTAAATAAAAATACGTTTCTTTATCCTCTATATAGCACATATTGAGGTTTTTTCTCATATTTTTCTTGATACGGCCCGCTGCTTCCATCCAAGTAGTGTTTTTTTCTACTTTTATCAAAAGAACAAACAAACGGTACCTCTATGCGTACCACCTTAAAAATATGTATATGTTAATTTCCCCTTATAGTCAATAGGATTGTAGAGATCGCTATGTGAAGATTTGTATTTAAAATAAAAGATTTACTAGTAGAAGAAAGTATCACACTTCGTGGATTATCCCGCAAGAGTGATGTTCGTCATTCTGCTTTGAGTGAATTTGCCAACCAAAAGAGGGAGAATGTACACCTTGCTCATCTCGAAAAGATAGCTGATGCACTCGAAATCGATGATATACGTAAGATTCTTACGATTGAAGTCATAGAGGAAGATTAGTGGTATCCCACCTTGATTCTTTGTGCAACTTTCCAAAATTCTAATTGACTTACATACTACCTATATAATAGCTGGATCCTATTTGACGGGTACCCAATTAATACAATGAAAACTTACGTAAACCTCTACTATAACTAGCAAAAAATAAAACCTGTCATTCCTCAACGAAATCCGAGGAGTGACAGGCACCGAAATGAACAAAAGGCAAAGAAATAAAGCGTTCCGAATCATGATTGAGGAGGGTGATTTTATTTTTACCTCTATTCTACCTTTTGGCTTACTCAGTTATGGGATCAGTTTTGGTATTATCGAAGAGGCAAGATTAAATTTCATATATTCGATGTCGGGGATACATACCATGCAATAGCCTCAAATGGAATAATAACCGTTGTCAATTGTTATGGCAGTACTCCAGTGGCTGCAAAAGAAATGGCTTTATTTAAGTTAAATAGGGCAATGGCTAGAAGTGGTAACACATAGGAATAGAAATAATGAAAAGCCGGTTTGATACCATTTTGATATGCTCCCAATAAAGTAGACAGATGAAATAATAAAAAATCTGTTTACTCTATTGGGGGTTTTTTCTATGGCGAAAAGTGCCTATACTGCACTGGAAAAATATGATCTGATTATTTCTTTTCAG